>ONMU01000003.1 GCA_900319035.1 uncultured Bacteroidales bacterium | reverse complement strand
GGTCACACCCAGTCGCTCCACACCAACGCACTCGACGAGGCTATCGCGCTGCCGACGGACTTCTCCGCTCGTATCGCACGTAACACCCAGATCTACATCCAGGAAGAGACCAAGGTCTGCAAGGAGATCGACCCGTGGGGCGGTTCCTACTACGTAGAGACCCTCACGCAGGAACTCATGGAGAAAGCGTGGGCTCATATCCAGGAGATCGAGAAACTCGGCGGTATGGCTGCAGCTATCGAGACCGGTATTCCTAAGATGCGTATCGAGGAAGCCGCTGCACGTACACAGGCGCGTATCGACTCCGGCAAACAGAAGATCATCGGTATCAACGAGTATCGTCTGGAGCACGAAGACCCGATTGACATCCTCGAGATTGACAACACCGCCGTTCGTGAGCAGCAGGTAGCCCGCCTCAACGAACTCCGTGCTAACCGCGACGAGAAAGCCGTGCAGGCTGCTCTTGCTGAGATCACCGAGTCCGTACAGAAATGGGCTGACGGCGGTAAGGGTGAGAACCTCCTCGCACTCGCTGTCAAAGCAGCCGGTCTCCGTGCGTCACTCGGCGAGATCTCCGATGCCTGCGAGAAAGTCGTAGGACGTTATAAAGCAACCATCAGAACTATTTCAGGCGTGTACGCTTCAGGTACTAAGAACGACGATAACTTCCAGGAAGCTTGTCGTCTCACGGCAGAGTTTGCCAAGAAAGAAGGTCGTCAACCCCGTATCATGATTGCCAAGATGGGTCAGGACGGCCATGATCGTGGCGCCAAAGTGGTAGCCACCGGTTATGCCGATTGCGGCTTCGATGTCGATATGGGACCCTTGTTCCAGACTCCGGCAGAGGCAGCTAAACAGGCGGTGGAGAACGATGTCCATGTACTGGGTGTCTCCTCTCTTGCGGCAGGTCACAAGACCCTCATCCCGCAGGTCATCGAGGAGCTCAAGAAACTCGGCCGTCCGGATATCATGGTCACTGCCGGTGGTGTCATCCCCGCGCAGGACTACGACTTCCTCTACAAAGCCGGCGTCGCCGCCATCTTCGGTCCGGGTACGCCGGTAGCGTATAGCGCTAAGGTTGTAATGCAGCTTTTGATGCAAGAGTAAGCCCCCGATCCCCTGAAGGGGGAGAGAAAGAGAGAGTCGCCTTTCCGGGCGGCTCTCTTTCTTTATCTCTTGTTGCTATGGATTCGACAGGCACTTAGTAAGGTTAATGAATAAGGAATATATAAGGAATGAATAAGGAATAATTAACCTTTTCCGGTTTGAAAATGCCTGAGAGGTATAATAAAAAAATGACATGACACTTTTGGCACTTTTGACACTTTCTGTCTTTTTGAAAGCTATATATGCATTTACAAGTATCAAAATGTAAGTAATCGAACGGAAAATATAGGGTATTATTGACATTTTGAAAGAAAGTGCCAAAGTGTCAAAGTGCCAATGCAAAAATTTACATTGACTTTTCCTAAAATTAGTAGAAGTAGACAGTTTTTTGATTATTTTCCTAAGTTAGTAGACACTCTTCCTAACTTTGTTGACACTTTCCTAAAAAAGTAGACAATCATCCTAAATTAGTTGCCAGTGCAAATTTTTATAGGTTAAAACCTCACCTCGCAACGATCAAAGTATGAGTTTTGGGTGATTTCTTTTTCAATTTTCATTTTATCTGCACTTTCTTTCTCTAAAATTTGTCCACGTCAAAATATTTTTGTAATTTTGCAGCCTATTTCGGAAAAAAGTAATGACAAGTGAAGATCTGAGACAAATTATTAAGCGCGGAGAAACAAGCCTTGTGCAATTCAAGGAAATGTTCTCTGCATCTGCCAAGATTGCGGATGAGATGATTGCCTTTGCCAATAGTAGAGGTGGTGTTATCGTCTTTGGCGTCAAGGATAAAACGGGCGAAATAGTTGGTCTTAGTTTCGAGCAGGTTCAAGAACTATCGCGTGAAGTTGGCAACATTGCCAACGACCAAGTGCGCCCAACCATCTACATACAGACAGAGGTGATTGAGATTGATACCAAGATGGTTCTCGTCGTTCACGTGCAAGAAGGTAAGGACAAACCCTATAAGAATCTTGCAGGCAATATATGGGTAAAGCAAGGAGCAGATAAACGCCGTGTAACGGATAATGCCGAGATTCTAAGTCTTTTCCAACAATCCGGCACATACCATCCGGACGAGGCTGGTGTTAATGGCTCGTCATACAAAGATATTGACACACTGGCACTTGATCGGTTCTTTGAGAATGTGTACCACAAACCTATTTCAGAATTTGACATTCCCCAAGAGCAAGTACTCCAGTCGTTACATATCATGGACGAACAAGGCAGGCTGACTACTGCCGGAGTTTTGTTTTTCGGACGTCGTCCTCAGCAATTCTTCCCCGTCTTTGTCATCAAAGCCGTGTGGTTCTATGGCAATAGTATCGCGGGCACACAATATCGTGACAGCCGTGATATTGAAGGCACTATACCGGAAATGTATGAGCAGGGGTTAAGATGGTTGCAATCTTGTTTACGCAGAACACAGAATGGTCAATCTTTCAACTCAATAGGCAAACTGGAAATACCCGAGACGGTATTGGAAGAGTTGTTGCAAAATGCGTTGGTCCATCTGGATTTGCTCAAAACGGCAGCAATACGACTATTGATATTTGACGATCGGGTTGAGATTATCAATCCGGGTAGCGTTGTTGGAGGACACACGATGGAAGAAGTGATGCATGGCAATTCCTTCCCGCGCAATCCGCTGATGGCTAATTTCTGCGCCAAGACGATGCCTTATCGCGGACTTGGTTCAGGCATTCCGCGCGTATTGAAAGAGGATAGCGATGTGCAATTTGTTGACAACAAGGAAGGCAATCAGTTTACAGCCATCATCAAACGTCCGGTTCTGTCCGGAGCGGATAACACGACAACGGATGTCGTAAAAGATGGCGGTTTGAATGGCGGAAAGGTTGGCGGTTTGCAATTAACGGAAAGACAACGTGCTATCATAGAATTGATTAAGGAGAATCCTTTCTTAACCGCAAAGGCCATTTCGGAAAAGATTTCGGAAAAGGCTTCGGAAAAGACTTCGGAAAACTTCAGTGTGTCCGACCGAACAATTGAGACCGATATAGCCGAACTGAGAAGAATGGGTGTTTTGTGTCGAATGAAAGGCCGCAAGAAAGGCTACTATGAGATAATAGAGTAATATTCAATTCAGTAAGTAGTCAGTAAATAGTCAGTAAGTCAAAATACTACACTAAAAACTACACTAAAAACTACACTGCACACCACCCAGAATGTTGGGTAAAAACAGAATCCGAATAATCGAGTTGATTGTAAGCAATCCCAATATTACATATTCTGAACTTTCGGAAGCATTATCTGTCAGCTCCACTACTATAGAAAATCGTATAGCAGAGATGTCCGATGTTATCATTAAACGTGTTGGACCTAAAAACGGCGGTCATTGGGAGGTCATTGAAAATTAAATGGTGCAGTTACCGTCTGCACAAATACACATATTGTCCGCCATGACGTTAAACCGGTCACAATAAGACATAAAACCGCGCAAAGCATTGCGCTATAACATATTTAAATAATAAGCAGACTATTATTTCGCGCAAACCGAAAAGCGTCAGAAACTTACAAGGAATAATTGCACAGAAATAATATGTGGCAGCATATCGTATGGATATGCCCTGCCTGTTCGTAATAGATGCTTGCACGTTTGTGTGGGTTTCTTAGAACAGGCAAAGGCTCCTTATTCTGACGCTGCCTTGGTTGCGCGATAAGAAACTCGCACTTTTTTATTGCGCCGCGGATTGATAGTAAGCACAATAATTTACTATTACTATCAATCGATGTTATTTAACTCTATTGAATTTGCGTTCTTTTTGCCCATCGTGTTCCTTATTTATTGGGCAATCGGTTACGCACACATAAAAGATACTCTCAAACTGCGGTTACAAAATGCGTTTGTTGTCATTGCCAGTTACGTCTTTTACGGCTGGTGGGATTGGCGTTTCCTGTTATTGATCGCATTCACCTCGTTCTGTTCATGGGGCAGCGGATTGCTCATCGCCAAATCACCAACTTCCAAAGCAGCGAAAGCATGGACTGCAGTTAACATCGTTCTTAATCTCTCCATCCTCGCTATCTTCAAATACTACGATTTCTTTGTACGCGAATTCGGTCAGTTGTTCGGCGTTTCAACGGATAGCTTACTTTTACGAATCATCTTGCCGGTAGGTATCTCATTCTATACATTCCAAGCGCTCAGTTATTCCATCGATGTGTATCGTAAGAAGATAGAACCCACGCGCGACATCGTTGCCTTCTTTGCGTACGTGGCTTTCTTCCCGCAACTTGTTGCAGGCCCTATAGAACGTGCAACCAACCTCTTGCCGCAATTCCAAGCCAACCGCAAATTCAATTACGACCAAGCCGTGGATGGAATGCGCCAAATTCTGTGGGGTTTATTCAAAAAGATAGTAGTAGCCGACAACTGTGCGACTTATGTGGATCAAGTTTGGGCAACCTACGACACCCAAACAGGTAGTACATTGCTCCTTGCTGCCATACTCTTTACATTCCAGATTTACGGTGACTTCTCCGGCTATTCGGACATTGCCATCGGTACTGCCAAACTCTTTGGTATCAAACTGATGCGTAACTTCAACAATCCCTATTTCTCGCGTGACATAGCGGAGTTTTGGCGGAGATGGCACATCTCCTTTACAACATGGTTCAGAGATTATGTCTATATCCCTCTCGGTGGTAGTCGTGTAGGCAAATGGAAGATTGTTCGCAACACCTTTGTTATCTTCTTGCTTTCCGGCTTTTGGCATGGAGCCAATTGGACGTTTATTGCGTGGGGCGCGTACCACGCAATCCTCTTCTTGCCACTCATTCTCCTTGGTAAGAACCGCAAATACACCAACCAAGTCGCCGAAGGTCGTCTCCTCCCAACATGGAAAGAAGCTTTGCAAATATTTGTTACATTTGGCTTGGCGGTGTTTGGCTGGATTATCTTCCGTGCAGAAACAATCACACAAGCGTGGGATTTCTTCTGCGGAATGATGCAATTTGGTACGTTACGAGCCTGTTACCGCTTCTTCTTACCGAACGAATATATTGTGTACCCGACCAATCTATACATTATAGTAATGATTGTTATTGAATGGATACAACGCAATAAGCAACATGGACTTGAGGTCTTAAACGCAAGCAAATACATATGGATTCGAATAGCTTTCTATTATGTGCTTGTGTGGATGATTATTCAAAATGCAGGAACAGAACAAACCTTTATTTATTTCCAATTCTAAACTATGAAACGATTCGCAAAAACGATATTTTGCTTTTTCCTGCCAATATTCTTGGGAGTATTAGCACTTGAAATTGGTATGAGAAGTGTACCGAATGATTATACCTTTAAGAATAAATGGCTAACAGAGAATATAAGTCACGTACGTATTTGGACGTTTGGCTCGTCACATGGTCTTTATGGTATAAGTCCACGATATTTCTCTAAACCAGCATTCAACTCTGCACATGTCTCACAACCGTTAAAATACGACGCTTTTATATTTGATAAATTTATTGGTGGAGCGGATTCTTTGGAATGGATAGTTCTACCTGTCTCGTACTTTACGCTCACGAGTAAGATGGAAGATGGAGAGGAATGGTGGAGAATAAAGAACTACTGCATATATTACGATTGTCCATACCACCAATGGGAACCAAGATATAATATTGAAGTAGTTGGAAATCCGCTTTCTTTGTACAAACAAATCAAACGAGTTGGCAGATATTGGATAAAGGGAGTAGATGATAACAGTTGTGATTCATTAGGTTTAGACTTGGGGTACTCAAAAGAGCATCGTGGAGAGAATTGGTATATGGATGGTCCACAAAGAGCCAAATACCACACAAAAGACCTTGCTAAATCACAGCCTATTATTATAGAGAATAAGGGCTATATGGAGTCAATTATAAAGACTTGCGCAGAAAAACAAGTGAAAGTGTTAATAATTACGACACCCGTTTGCAGCACGTATTATGATTGCGTAGATTCGGCTCAATACGCATTAATGATAGAGACATGTGAATGTTTTGCTCGCCAATACAATCACGTTCAATACTTGAATCTATTTAAGGATTCTCGTTTTGTAGAGGACGACTTCCATGATTCTGACCATTTAGCTACCGAAGGAGCGGAAAAGCTCACGAAGATTTTAGATGAGTATATATTAACTATTGAACATAAATAACCTCCTATGCTTTTAGCCGTCTGATTCAGATATTATGCCGTCACAACTCCCTCTTTTGATATTGTGGATCTGAACGACAAACAATGGCGTGAGTTCTTCTTATTGGAGCGCAGTCATAGGCTTTGGCGGACATGGTAGCATGGTCGGTAGGGGCTGCGGCTGGATGGCTGTATATTTTAAGAGCGGGCAATATAATGGCCCTGAAAAAGAAGAAAAGAGGAAGTGAAAAAGTGCAAGAAAAAGTGCATTTCGTTGCGGAGCACCTTTGTACTAAAAAACAAAAAAGTGTCTAATAAAAAAAGCATCTTACAAAAAGCATCTTACAAAAAGCATCCTATTTTTTTCAAAAAAATCCATTTTTATTTGCATATGTGCAATTTTTGTAGTACCTTTGCAGCGGCAAAGGTTTTTAGAAACAATCGTACATTGGTTAAGAATATGGATATTTCAATTATAGTGCCTCTTTTTAATGAGGCGGAATCGCTGCCGAAACTCTATGAGTGGATTGCACGCGTTATGAAGGAAAATAAGTTTTCCTACGAGGTTATTTTTGTGAACGACGGTTCTACCGACGATTCATGGGATGTCATCACAAATCTCAAATCTCAAATCTCAAATCTCAAATCGGATGATCAAGTCATCCGTGGGATTTGTTTCCGTCGCAACTATGGTAAGAGTGCGGCGCTGTACTGCGGTTTCAAGGCAGCGCAAGGCGGTGTGGTTATCACCATGGATGCTGACCTGCAGGATAGTCCGGATGAGATCCCTGAGCTCTATCGGATGATCACCGAAGACGGTTTTGATCTGGTGAGCGGTTGGAAGCAGAAACGTTTTGATAACAAACTGACCAAGAACCTGCCTTCAAAGCTCTTCAATGCTACTGCGCGTCGTGTTACCGGTATTCCCTTGCATGATATGAACTGCGGTTTGAAAGCGTACCGCAAGGAGGTGGTGAAGAATATTGAGGTCTTCTCCGAGATGCACCGGTATATCCCGTACTTGGCGAAGAACGCCGGTTTCACCAAGATCGGCGAGAAAGTGGTACAGCATCGTAAACGTGAGTTCGGTACCAGTAAGTTCGGTCTCAACCGCTTCGTCAACGGCTATCTGGATCTGATGACCTTGTGGTTCCTCAATAAGTTCGGCAAACAACCGATGCATTTCTTCGGTTTGGTGGGCAGTCTGATGTTCTTCATCGGTTTTGTGGCAGTCATCATCGTGGGCAGCATGAAGCTCTATGCCCTCTCTAATGGCGTACACGCCATGTTGGTAGGTGTCAACCCGTATTTCCACATAGCTATACTGATGATGATCCTCGGTTGTATGCTCTTCCTCGCAGGATTCTTGGCAGAGCTGGTTATCCGCAATTCGCCTTCACGTAACGACTACTTGATCAAAGAAGAGATCTAATGGCGCAAACATTAACGGATCAAATAATAACGATTGAGCGTGCTTTGGGTGAGCGTATGATTGATCATGCGCTCATCATCTTACGTGCGTGGATGAATGAGTTAGGGGAGAATAACCCTTACGAACAGGCGTATAGTGACATCGAGGAGCAGTATAACAAACTTTTTACCGAATGGCTGACCTCCGATGATCCCAAAGGCGATGAGATCTTGGACGGTCTCACAGGCGACACCTATCGCTTGACCGATGCTGTTTACCTCGATATACGTCTCAAACGGGGTATTGCGCCTGAGATGCATGGTTTCAACAAACAGAGCCATCAGTCTATCTTGCAGTATTTCTCCTATTGTCCGCGTTTCACGGAGGAGGACTGGAAATGGTTTCGGGAGGTCAATAACGACTCGAACTACTCAGCTGTCGCTTTGTTGGCAGTCGCTTCCTTGGCGAAAAATATACGTGAGGCATTCAACGAACAAGCCCTCTTTGCCCTCATCGAAGGTATCAACGGCGCGAATGAAGTGGTCGCTGAGCAGTGTCTGGCGAATGCTATCATCTTGTTGGCGCACTACGATGTTCGCATAGATTATTTCCCGGAAATCCAAAACGCTTTTCTCGAAGCTATTCATGAGCACGACGATGATGCAGAAGAGGCATTCCGGATCTTGGGAGCTATGATCAGTTCCTGCAAAACCAGTTGGCAGGAACGAATCTCCTCCGGCGAGATGACTATCGATGATCTGCCTGAGGAACTGCGTAACTTACTCGAACTCACCGGCTCGGACGATAGTATGGAGGGTGTTGTCTCGTGGGTGCCTGCTTCGGAGCAGGAATATATGCAGGGTCTGATAGAGATTCTACCCGATACATGGGTCTATAGCGAATTGGTGGGCGATGATCAAGACCGTGTGCGCGCAATCGCTTTTGCCTACCTCTCCATCGGACGCATGGATCTCCTCTGGGAGCATATAGAAGAGGCATCGTCTTGGCTTGTCCGGCATTTGAGAAAGGGTAGTAATTCGCCTAAGGATTATATCAACTACGGTCACTGCCTCCTATTAAAAGGCGACCGGATGATGGCGTACGAGACCTACCGTCAGGCGCGCACGCTTTGCAAAAACTCCAAGGAGTTCTTCGCGCTCTTCCGTCCGGACAGACGTGCCCTCGTGGATCATGGTATCCCCGTCGAGATCGTCTATCTCATCGAAGATAAACTGCTGAGCGTTAATTAAAACGCGACTCCTATTCCGGCATCGATGAACTCAGCCCGTACGCCATGTGTCTTCAATCCTAATTGCACAAACAGATGGTCCATCACGTGGTATTTCATCACAAACTGCATGTAACACCATCCGTCCTGATAATTGCTGGCTTTCGAGAAATCATAGCCATAGAAGACTCCTCTCTTGAGCGGCTTGCCATTTTGGTCAGCCGTTTCTGCTTTTTTATACGGCTCTAAGTTCTTCACGGGGTCAAAGACATAGAATCCCACATGAATACCTGCTGTCAGATTGCCGATGATAAACTCGGGCTGAATACTGATACCTACTCGGAAACAGTTCTTCACATTGCTCTCCTTCAAATATGTCTTCCCGAAATACGTCACGGTAGAACCTTCATTTCTCGGCAATTTGGCATAGTCTTCACTCACGCAGGCATAATAGCCGTCGTAGAAAGCATCTACACCGCCTCCGATGCGGAAGATAGAGAGCGGCACCCAATACGCTGCGGCTTTGAGACTCGCTACGCCGAAGAACTTTTGTCCGTTGCGGTTATCGCCGTAGTAGTTCTGCTTTGCGCCTCCGGTAGCACTGATCTCCACCGCCCATTTCTTATCCACACCATCGTATAACTTCCTCGGCACATCGGGCTTCGGCTCCTCGTCCTTGGTACTTTGTCCCTTAGTCACTTCGGGATGGTATCGCAATCCTAATTCACCTCCGAAGATATTATATCCGGCGTTCGGGTGCATCATCGAACCGTTGGAGATGTGATGCCAACCTCCCGAAAGCGTGATCTCAAAACCATCTTTTATCGGGAAATCCATATACAGGTCAAGCGCCAAATAGGCATTCAGAATAGAACCGATAGACCAGTTGGCTCCCTCGTGGTCTTGGTATTTATGGGTACCCTCATACGTGTTCGAATAGCGTTTGGTAACAGCCGCCAAACCTACCGTCGGACGAAGACCGATGCGGAAATGCTTCCCGTTATAGAAAGGCTGATTCATGTACCCGTACGCCGTAAAAGCGGAACCGAGTTTGGCTTCGTTGCCCAGATTCAGATAACTGACGCCCACACCGATGGACGCATTGTTCCATTGCTGCAAGCAGTGCCATCTGCCCGTCGGCAAAAACTCCACGGCAAAACTACCGCCTAATACAGGCCTTTGGATGAACGGATCTACTTTTCCGTCCTTCATCATCATTCCTCCGGTACCGCTCAAACGGTACGCCAATTGGTAATGGGGCAGCGCAAAAAGAGCCAAACTGCCGAACAATAAAGCTATAAAAACAACGATTTTCTTCATATTGGCTGCAAAATTACAAAAATTCTTGCATACCTGCAAATTTTTTTGTATCTTTGCACCCAAAATTCTGCAAATTTATGCTAATTCCCCATTTTTAGGGATTGCGTATGTCGCCTAAAAGCAGTAATTTTGCACCCGTTTTTTGAATAGATTGTATGAGAAGATTTATAATATTCTTGATAATCATTGGGGTAGGAGCGTATGCCTGTTTGCAAGCACAGGTAACGGGCGTCGTGTTGGATGAACACGGCGAGCCTTTGGTGGGTGCGAATGTCTATTGGTCGGGAACCGGAATAGGTGTTGCTGCGGACTTGGACGGCTCCTTCACCCTCATGCCTACTAAATCCACGAACCGCCTTGTGGCGTCTTTCGTGGGTTGTCATAACGATACCATCACCGTTCTTAACCGTCAGCCTCTTACTATCGTCCTTATTGACGAGGCGGTCTTGGACGAGGTGACCATTACCGAACGGAAAATGGGAGTCCTCAAGAGCCGCACGTCGGCATTCGATACACAGACCATCGGCACAGAGGAACTCTGCCGTGCAGCTTGTTGTAACCTCAGCGAAGCCTTTGAGACCAACGCCTCGGTGGATGTCGCTTATTCTGATGCCGCTACTGGAGCTAAACAGATCCGTCTGCTCGGTCTGAGCGGTACGTACGTGCAGCTCATTCAGGAGAACACCCCTGCCGTTCGGGGTTTGGCGCAGAATTTCGGACTTGAGTATATACCCGGATCGTGGATGAGTTCTATCCAAGTCAGCAAAGGTACCTCTTCGGTCATCAACGGCTACGAGGCTACCTCGGGTCAGATCAATGTGGAGCTGCTCAAACCTCAAACGCAAAACCCGCTCTCTGTCAACCTCATGGTCAATAGTGAGACCATGACGGAAGCGAATATCATGGGAGGATGGCAAATCCCTCTCAAGAATCACGACGAAGAAGAGCACCACGACCACGATGAGCATTGCCACCATGAGTCGTTGTACACGGGTCTTCTTGCCCATTACGGTGGTAGTTTTCATGGAATGGATGAGAACAAAGACTCTTTCCTCGATATGCCGAAGGTGCAGAACGCAAACCTCGCTAACCGTTGGTTCTACAAGCACGGAGACTATACTTTTCAGGCTTTCGTACGCGGTCTCTATGATCGTCGCAGAGGTGGTCAAAGGGCGGACTCGATCGTCAATCCTTACCATATAGACCTCAATACTTGGCGCGTAGAGGGATTCCTCAAGAACGGCTATGTCTTCGATGAAGAGTCCGGTTCTTCTATCGCCCTCATCACCGCCGTCAGCTATCATAATCTGGATAATACATATGGTACGCGCACGTGGAAAGCGAACCAACTCAACGCCTATCTCAATGCCATCTATCAGGGTAACTGGGAAGGCGCAGGGCTGATTGACAATGACCATCGTCTCTCTGCCGGTCTCTCCATCAACTACGATAAGTACAACGAAGATCTTGAAATCTTGAAACTTTCAAACCTTCAAACTTTCAAACCTTCAAACTTTCAGTTGGATCGTCAGGAACTGACGCCGGGTATCTTTGCTGAGTACAGCTATAAATACGCGGATAAGCTCTCCTTGGTAGCAGGTATTCGTGCGGATTATTCTACCAAACATGGTTTCTTCTTCACGCCGCGAATGAATGTCCGTTATTCGCCTTTCTCGTGGTGGACGCTACGCGGAAGTGCAGGTATGGGGTATCGTTCGCCAAACACGATTGCGGATAACTCGTTTATCCTTCCTTCAAGCCGCGTCCTTTCGCTTGCAGACGAGATCAAGCAGGAGAGAGCTGTGAACACAGGCGTCTCTACCACGTTCTATATTCCTCTTGGAAACAAGCAGTTACAACTCTCGGCGGAGTATTACTACACCCATTTCCTCAATTCGCTTATTGTGGACCTCGATCAGGACAAACACGCGGTACATATCTACAACCAAAAGGATCTCTCGGGAGCGAAGTCTTTTGCCCATTGTGCGCAGGTGGAAGCAAGTATCGAAGTGCTGCGAGGTTGGACTTGGACAGCTGCTTTCCGTTGGACGGATGTGAAGCAGACTACGATCGATGCCGAGGGACATGCCCGCTTGCGAACCAAAGCCCTTACGAACCGTTTCAAAGGTGTCATCACTACCTCTTACCAGACGCCCCTCAAAAAATGGCAATTTGATGTCACCGCGCAGTTCAACGGGATCAGCCGAATGCCCGATGGTTTTACGGCGATGGGTGATTATCGCGGTGGGTACGGTACGCCTAAAGAGATCTCGTGGTATCCGCAACTCATGGCGCAGATTACCAAGTATTTCCGTTCTTGCAGTCTCTATCTCGGCGCAGAGAACATGACGAATTTCAAACAAGCGAATCCTATTATAGACAGTTTTCATCCGTTCGGCGCAGATTTCGATGCCTCCATGGTCTGTGCGCCTACGACAGGCTGGAAGATCTATCTCGGTTTCCGATATGATTTAGAGAAGAAAGAATAACCTCCTCTTGCTATCCCTCCAACTCGAAAAATCGCTCAAATTGGGCGATTTTTCACTATTTTTAGGGATTGTGCAGGTCGTAAAAAAGCAGTACCTTTGTATCGTTTTTAAGTTTAACCATTTAATTGTTTTGCGTATGAAAAAATTTACAATCAAAACTGCCCATGGGGCAACGAAGAATGTGTTTTTGATGGCAGCCTTGGGGCTGAGCATGATGGCTCACGGAGCCGAGTTGAATTATTACAAGTCCTTGGTCGATGAGCAGGCTAACCCTACCAGTGGTACTACTCAGTTGTACAGTTTGGACTATGCACCGGACGGCAGTCTCTATCTGTTGAGTTCGTACCAGACTGCTTCTTCCGAAGAGACCGGTATGCTCTTTGAAGGCAGTGCTTATCAAGGTGCCACGGCTTCTAAGTGGGGTAGCAGAACCGGTGAGATGAAGGTAACCAACATGCGTAACTCCTTCCTTGCCAAACTCGATGCCGAAGGCAATCTCCTTTGGGCAAAACCCGATACCACCGGCGACTATGACCTTGCGAATACTGCTATTTCGGTGACGAATGACGGAGGTCTGATCTACGCCGATAAGTTCCGCACGCGTAAGGGCGTGTACATGAGTTTCTTTAATGTATATAGTCCGAGCGGAGAGTTGGTGGCTACGAATAATATGTCCTTTACCAACTATGACTCGATTGTGGTAGATGGCAAGAAAGTGTTCCGCAAGGAAGCCTTCTCATGGTCAGGAGCTGCGCAGGACGAAGACGGATATATCTATATCGCCGGTCTGCAGGGTGATACCCTTCTACCTACGTGGAACGACTCGATTGCACCACGTAGTGCATGGAACACAAAGGGCAACCTTAGCAGTAACTGCAACACGGTGATCCTCAAATACCAACCTGCCAACAATCAGTTCAAAGACTTGGACTATATCGGTTATGTGATCAACAGCGATGAGTTGGTGTACGATCGTCCTTTGGGTCTGCATTACGAGAACGGCAAACTGTATGTAGCCGGAACGTATAGTAACGGTACCGAGACAGGTATCTATGCTGCGCGTTATAACACCAATTTGGAGCGCGAGTATATCCGGTATCACGCTGTCAACGGTGCGCTGCAGTTCCAGCAGACTAAGTTCGTGGACGGTAAGATCTTCGTGTGCGGCGGTCTCGCCAAAGGCTCTATCACGATGGGCGATAAGACGATTGCAACCTCCGGTAACTTCAATCACGGTTTCGTCTATATCCTCAATCAGGAGGACGGAACTGCCCTTGATTTTGATGTACACGCCGCTGATAATAATGCGCTGAACATCACCGTAGCTGCTTATCCGACGGTGGACGGCTATGTGGCTTATAACCACGAGACGCTGAACGGTCTTCAGATGGCTCTCCATTATGACGAGAACATGACGCTCGTTTCGGTGGATACCATCGCTCAGGGAGGTGGTTCGTCCACGGTATCGGTAGTAGGTCGTAATGCAGACGGAACGAAGACCATGGTCGGTTTGCGTGCTCGTTCCAACGCTCCTTATTATCTCTTGAACGAAGACGCAATGCAGTTTACTACCACCAACTGGTATTCCCTCATTGTCGAACTCAATACGACCGAGGAAACGAGAGACGTGGAGTCCGTACAAAGTGGCAAAGCACAAAGTACCAAGAGCCTTAAGAACGGAGTGCTCTATATAAAGCACAATGGTACCATGTACGACGTACAAGGAAAGAGAGTGAAAAATTGAAAATTAATAATTTGTTAAGCTATAAGATTATATCGAAAACGACTCGCCGGGAGGCGGGTCGTTTTCTAATCCTTCGAGGCTTAGCCGAGATATTAATTATTAATTATTAATTATGATTTCGTACGAAACAGCATCGAGGTAGAATTTCTTGACGGTTGAACAAACACCGCAAGCCTCTTCGCCTTCGTGATGATGCTCCTCGGTAGCCTCTTCAGCTTTCGGCTGCTCCACGGGGATCTCAATAGCACGAAGAATACCATAGACGCGAACGTTGTTGTTGATGCACTCTCCGGCAAAGGACTCGAACTCTACTGCGTTGGCACGGATGAACTCGCCCTCTTCGCTCGAACGAAGGAACGCTTTCTTACCGCCATGTTTGCAGAGGTGCAAACAGTTACCTTCTACGTAGATCGTGTCGCCTACCAGCGAGTCACCTTGTACATACACTTCGTCCACCGAATAAACGGTAGGCGCTACTTCTGCTTTCTTCTGGCATGCAGTCAGAGCCATCAGCCCTGCTGCCAATACAAATAAAATCTTTTTCATAAAAAAATATTAATTATTAATTATTCATTATTCATCAAAACGTTACTCCCGTTTGGAGAACGACTTGCCAACTATGTGCATGATCGTACTGATCCAAGCATGCTTTGGGAGCCACGAACCACGAGTAGCGGTTCTTAATAGGGAAGGTATATCGTACTTGCACGCTCTCCCTCACGTGTTGCATGAACTGATCGTAGTCCACCCTTCCGGCAAACAGCAGGTCGCCGATGGGCAAGAACAGACGGTAGTCGCCGTAGAGGTTCGCCAAAACCGAGTTACGGCTGTAGTTATCGGCAATGAGTAGCAGGTGGTAGTAGTTATTGGCGTTTTCGCCGTAGAGGTACTGCTGACCTCGTTTGAGTTCGATGCCTGCCGTTCCGAGTACCCGCCAACGGGTCGCTATATAACCGAACTGCGCCGAGAGTGTGTGGGTCTTCAGCGCCGTGATCGGTACTTGCGTGTTGATGCTCAGCTCTTTGGTGAACGAGAACCAATCGTACTGCACTCCGGCTATGAAACCCGTGGTAGGGATGAGCTGTACGCCTACACCGGCACGGTAACCGCTGTAATAACTGATCTTGTTATTGTTCGAGAACCGTGCATACGGCTCTTCGTCGTTTGCCATGTGGTAGATCGTGGTCTCGCCTAACTCGGAGTAGAAACGAATCTCGTTATTCTGTTTGTACCTTCCTCCGTACGCCATGAGCGACAGTGCGTACCGCTTCCACTGATAGCCGATGGTCGCTTCGATACGCAGGTCAGACACCTTGTTTTTCGCACGCGGGTCACGCATTCGATAACTCTGCTCGGCGCGGAACTGCAACGCAGCACTCCATAGCACATGGTTCTTGAGCATCCTGTATCCTCCTCGGAAATAGTAAATCTCCCTTCGTGCGTTTCCGCCGATGGTGTCCACTGTCCAATAGGGTGCTGTCTGACGGTAGTCGGCATTATCGACCCAACGGGTCTCTTTACAGTCCTGCCATGTGTACGAGGCTTCTCCGAAGACGCGGCTCACGGCATTGATGTCATATACCGAACGGGCGTTCACTTCGAACCCTCCGTTCTGTCTGCCCTCAATGACCTGCGTGCCTTGCCCGAACGAACCCGAAATACTCAGATCCGTCTGTGCCGTATCCGTCACCAGCGAAGTAATTACTATGAGTATCGTTAATATATTCAATTTTAATTTTTAATTTTTAATTTTGAATTTTTAATTCCTAAAGTACCTCGGATTCGCCTTCACGCCCATTTCGAAGTCGTCGGAGGAGTTATTGGTGTCTTGCAGTACCCGACGACCGTTGGTTATCTCTTTGGTCTTGCGTCGCACGGCTTTGCCGAAACGGGTCACATCGCTGCCCGTAGGAGCTACATAGGCGTAACCGGCATCGAGCTTGTCGCTGAATGTGAGCCACTGGAAGGTCTCGGACGGTGCCATATTCACCGCATCCACAATCCATTCGTTGGGCAGGACGTACGATTTCTTCGATTGCGAGAACGTACCGGCTGAGGTCACTAACTCGTAGTTATAACTGAGATAGAGCGAGTCGGTCGCGAAATACTGCTCTGCGGTAACTCCTTCCGGAAACCTCGCCAGACCGAAGGACTTGTGTCCTTGATTGTGCGGCACCCAGATGGTGTAGGTATAGCAGTAGAGCTTGTCCATATTCGGCACTGCAGGGTTGTCCACATCGGTAGCTCCGGCGCTGGATGAGACGTCATACCATTCGTAATCCGCATCGCTCAGGTCGAACGAGTTGCTGTTAGCTGCCGTATGATCCATGCCGTTATCCGCTATCAGCAAGGCTTTCCCGGGAGCCACCGGATGCTCATCGCCTTTACCCGGAATACGGTACATGGCGTCCACCGCAAAATACCGATCCCGAAAATCATGGTCTCCCAAGTCGTATTTCTGCACCGAGTTGAGGTCGGCTTCCACGAGGATCAGTCCGTCGGCATAGAGGGTGTCGGCGCTGTTGTTGAAGACCACGAAGTACTTATCGCCGACATACCGTTTGCCTTCCGGTGTCTCTGTGCCGGCAAAGAAGATCTCCGCTAACACAAAATCATCCGTTCTGTCTGCTACCCAATCCGCCGTCATCTCCACCGTGCAGTCTCGTTCTACCTTCACTCCGCGTTTATAGGCACGTATCGGCTGACCGTCACCTAAGGCGTTCACCGTCAGGTCGTAGTACCCCAACGGCAGTGAGATCGTAGTGGACGACTCGCTGTAGTCTCGGTTCATGTTGACGTCATGAGCGGAAATGACCACGTCGCTTATCTTCGTGACCCCTTCCATCTGCAGCACTACGCTCAACTCAGCCGTCTGCACCGGCTCTTTCTTCTCGCAGCCCGTCAAAACCAAACAGCTGCAAAACACTATGTAAAATATCTTTTTCATCTCTAAACACTAAACACTAAACACTCAACTTTCACCTTTAAATATTCAAATTGACTTCCATTCCGAAATAGGGACTTGCGGTGCGGTGGATAGTGACGGTACCGCCGTCGGGTCCGCTCACCTGATAGTCCGGCAGTACGTCCAAGAGCTTATTGACGTACAGCGCTATCGTCGCATATTTAGTGATCGTCTTTTGTACGCGCAGGTTCAGATAACCCTCGAAAGGCACCGTCCGTCTCTCAAAAAGCCCCGAGTTATAGTCAAAAACCAAGGTCTTGAGGATCGCGTCTTGTTCCGAAGCGGCGGTATAAGGATGCAACACTCCGTCGGTGGAAGCGATATAGGCTTCCGGACGACCGTTCTTCTCCAAGGTCTTCGAGGCGGTGAAGAACGTCATCTCAAACGTGGCGCTGACCGTCAGACCGATCTTGGCTATATGTACGTCGGCTACGAGGTTGCTGTTCAGACTCTCACGGATATATCCCTCTGTCCAGTTGTACAGACCGATATAATGATCCTGCACGTTGACGCCGTTCACTACTCCCGGACTCTTCTCGGTGGAGTACATCCGTTCGCTGTTACTATATACCGTCCTTAACCATGCTCCGTTGATCGTGAACCGCGTGCAGATAGCTTTGATACGCGGGCTTTGGTACTGCCATTCGACCCCTTGCTTATAGACCCTGCTGCCGTTCGTCGTCATAGAGTAGGTCAGCAGCCGATCGTAGGCCTTGGTGCCTATCGAGTAGTGGAGTGCCTCTACCTGCATCAGACCCCTAAACGCATCTTTCATATCCTCCTCGAAATAGGTGATACTCAACTTATGTTTTTGGATGTCTAATCCGGCTCTCACTTCCCATTTCAAGTTCCGTGCCGGACGTAGGTCGTAGTTGGTAGGGTTGATGATACGTGTGTAGATTTGCATCGTGGTGTCGGTCGGCGCAATGGGGACATCGGTAGCCTGCAGATCCATATAGAGCTTGTTCGGAGATAGTTGCAAGAGAGTAGGCATCTTCGTGTGCTGACCGATAGAGGCGGCTATATACACCTTACCTTTCGAGAACGGAAAGTTAATACCGATATTCGCTCTCGGGTCTAAGTAGCACTTCCCGCTGATGGCATAGTCTCGGCTGAGGCCTAAAAGCGAAGTGCCGCGCAAACCGATATTCAGATCGATACTCACATGCTCGTGTACCGGAAAAGTGATGTCGTCTTGGATATACCATGCTAACTGATTCGTAGCCGGTATATCGGAATACGCACGGGGACGCAGGCTTGACGAGTAGTTAAGCGGTCGGCTCAGATCATAGATCTGCCCCCTGCCGAAGTTCTTGGCGTATCGCCATTCGATACCGCAACTGGCTTTGTGCTCTAACCGCCAAGTAGAAAAGAAAAACTCTGCTTTCGGACGGATGAACACATTCAGCGGCAGACCCTCTACCTCGTGTTTGGCTACGTATTTGTAGGGCAGCAAACCGACCGTCGCTTCCCCTTCCTGCATGTTGTCGATAGCAGGGTTCTTCGGGGTTGTCAGTTGGATGAAACGAGTCTGCCTGATACGGTCTATCTCGCCCGATAGATTCGCTTGCATGCTTATTTTCCACCAAGGCACATCGTTCTGCCTCAGACGAAAAGTGTTGTTCCAACTGATCTTATGGTACTCGCTGGAATAGCTGTCTTCGCGGTTCCGATGAATATCCGGATCTATCTTTTCGTGATCGATGCTACCCGTGTAGTCCAAATGGCTCTGGAGCTGCAACCGGAAGGACTGTACCTCCCATTTCTGTTGCAACCTAACGGAACCGGTGATACGTTGGTAGTTCTCCAAGGTGTTGGTCGGATCGGCTTTGGCGTTCAGATAATCTAAACTAAAATTGAGTATAGTCTCCTTCCTCTTAGCGTCGGTCTCACGAGGCTTCACTTCAAATCCTTTGCCGAAGAAAAGCAGTTTGCTGAACCCGTCGGCTTTGAATCGTGCCCGCCAAGGGGTCGGTTTGCTCGTTCGCTCGATCTTCACCACGCCCGAGGTGACATCGCCGTATTCAGCTCCGGCTATGCCTCGGATGATCTCCACTTTCTCGATGTCGTCGGTCGAGATCGTTCGCATGTCCACACCGGCTCCTACGCTGTTTCTTTTGGAGTCGGCTCCGCTGGCATCGGACTGCACGTACTGCATGTTCGCATCCGTGTTGACTGGAGCGCCGTCAATGACGAACGATGTGCCTAACGAAGAGGCATCGTACTCGCTGCCGGAAGCACCGTTCGTAGCCTCGCGAAGACGAATCGTATTGGCACTCGTCAGGTTCGGATCTTTGGTCGTTCCGCCCGGCAGGGTCTGAAGAATATCCGTGAACGAGGAAGGCTGAATATGCTGCATCGCCTCTTTGTTGATGATCGAGGCACTACTGCGGTCGGTACGCTCTTCGGCGGTCACCACCACCTCTTCCAGCGTGAACATCCTTTCCAGACTGTCGATCATCGCTATCTGTGCGCTGTCCAACGCCAACGAGTCATTCTGCGCACCCTCAACAGGTGTACAAAATGCTAATTGCAACAATCCCACAAACACTATGTCTCGTACCTTTTTCATCGAAAAACGCTGCAAAATTACTCAAAAAAACTCACATGAGCAATAGTCGGAAGCAAAATCCCTAAAAATGGGGATTTCTCTTTTTCCTCTTGCATGTCTCAAAAAAAAGCAGTATCTTTGCACCGTTTTTTGTCTGAATTCTGAAATCTGAAAATTCGCTCTGCGTAAAAATCGTGCCCCTCAGGGCTAAGAATAATCGTTCGAGCGAAGCGAGATAAGAAATCTGAAATCTGAAATCTGAATTCTGAAATCTGTTATGTCAAACGATAATATGATACACTTCGACCACGTCACCCATTACTATGGGAAACGTCTCATATACGAAGACCTCTCGTTCTCGGTGCCGAGGGGTCGGATCTTGGGGCTGTTAGGTAAGAACGGCACCGGAAAGACCACGACCATCAATATCCTCTCGGGGTTCATACAACCTTATGCCGGTTCGTGTCGCCTCTTGGGCTATGATACGCGCACGATGCCTGATAAGGAACGCGCACGTATAGGACTGCTCTTGGAGGGACACGTGCAGTACCCCTTTATGACCATCGAGCAGATTGAGCGGTTCTATGCGCCTTTCTATCCTCGGTGGAACAAAGAAGCCTATTACGAACTCATGCGGCTCTTGAAGGTCAAAGACTATCAGCTCCTCAGCCAGATGTCCAACGGGCAACGTTCGCAAGTGGCGTTGGGGCTGCTCATGGCGCAAGATCCCGAACTGCTCATCCTCGATGATTTCTCCTTGGGCTTGGATCCGGGTTACCGACGGCTTTTCGTGGAGTACCTCCGCGACTTCTGCAAGAAAGGCGAGAAAACGGTCTTCCTCACCTCGCATATCATTCAGGATCTCGAGCGTCTGGTCGATGACTGTATCATCATGGATTACGGGCGGATCCTCAAGCAGTGTCCCGTCTCCGAACTCATCACACCCGACAAAACCCTTGAAGACACCTTCATCGACTTAACAGGTAAATATTAATTATTAATTGTTAATTATTAATTAAAAAAAAGAGATATTCATTATTCATTATTAATTATTAATTAAAAAAAAGAGATATTCATTATTCATTATTAATTATTAATTAAAAAATGCTGAAAGCCATTTTTTATAAGGAATTTCTCAAGCTTCGCCTGATTTGGGGTCTTGCGTTGATCGTGCATGTTGGCATGATCGTGTATCTGCTGTTGTCTCTTCGCTCCACGCTCTTGGCGTCCGGGGTAGTGGAGACGTGGGCTACGATGATCGGCAGGGATGTGCTGATGATCAATCCGTTGATGTACCTGCCGCTTATCACCGGTGTGGGTGTTGCCCTGTGCCAATGGTTGCCGGAGATGCAGGTCAAACGCATCCGTCTGACGCTTCATCTGCCGCTTCCTTATACGTCCTCTATCGGCGCGATGCTCTTCAGTTCGCTTCTTGGCTTGACCATCCTCTTCACGCTCGATGCTGCAGTGCTCGCCCTCGTGGAGCAGATCTGGTTGCCGCGCGAACTGGTCGGACGTACGCTCCTCACCTGCCTGCCGTGGTTCTTAGGCGGTTTGATAGGCTATAACGTCGTCTCGTGGTGCTTGCTCGAACCCCAATGGTCGATCCGTTGCTGCAATCTCCTGATCGGAGCATCGTTGGTGGCGCTCTGTTTCCTCACCTCGCAACCTGCCTGCTACCTCATCATGTGGAGGTGGTTGATACTCGTCCTGCTGCTAACCCTCTGTTTTCCTTTCTATTCCGTCTATCGTTTTAAACTTGGCAAACAATGAAAAATCTGAAATCTGAAATCTCAAATCTGAAATCTCAAATCTCCAATCTCAAATACCTCATCATCGTCTTGGCGATGATGATGGTCTCTTGGCTTCTTCCGGCTTTCTATGAACTCGTCCTGCCTCGAACGGACAAGACACCTTTTGTGGTCTATTCATGTTTGGATAGCACCTTCATCAAGATGGAGGTGCGTGATAAACAGGTGCATTATATCGACTTCCGGGGACGTGAGTTCACCAAATCCGAGGCAGACAGCCTCCTTCCGCTTTTCGCGTTCCGTCAGTTGGTAGCTGAGGAACGTCTGCCGGACAGCCTCTTCAGCGTCGCACTCACTCCCAAACTGATCCAGCAGAACAGCTTCCATTTCAAGACCTCGCCTAAGCAGCTCAATAAACCTGCCGTGGGGCTCTATACCCTCTTGGAATCGGCATCGGGTAGGGTAGATCTCGTCCTTCCGCCGGATGTCTTCCGCCTTACCGACGAAGGCTTGGAGTTCGTGGATTGCGAGACCAATACCGTCAACCGAGCCAAATCACTCTCTTTCTCCCGCGAACTCACCAAACATGGATTTGTTTTCCCCGTGCAACTCATCTGGGGCAACTCCTCCACGCGTAAGTCGTACGATAACGGCTTCCTTCTGACCGATAGCAACGACCGTCTTTTCCAACTCAAGATGGTCAAAGGCGCACCTTGGGTACGGGAGATCATAACCACCAATACCTGCAGCTGGAAACAACTCTTCACCCTCGAACCCGACAACCGTGCCCTCATCGGTCTTGCCGTCTCGCAGGACAACCGTCTCTTTGCCGTCCGTTCCGATGGTCACACCGCTCCCATAGGCGAAATGTCCAATGTCCAATGTCCATTGTCCAATGTCAAATCTCAAATCTCAAATGTCAAATCTCAAATCTCAAGTCTTCTCTACAACCCTTCCGAGATGCAAATCACCATCACCGGTGATCTCTTCCATTGGACCATCACCCTTTATACAGCTACGGACACGCGTTATTACGCGGTGGATGCGCGTACGTTCGAACCGGTTGCTTGTGCCATCATCCCTGATCCCGAGCAGCCTCTCTCTCAGCGTCTCGAGCGTTACCTCTTCCCTCTCCGTCTCCGTTTCTCCTCGTGGCGCACTCAACTCCTCGCCCCCTATCTCAATGAGTACTGATAGAGCAATATCTTACATAAATTTTACATCTTACATTGTTCCTTCGTACATTTTTTTGGCGATTTTTCGCTTTTTACTTGCGTATATGCAAAAAAAGCAGTACCTTTGCAGGCGAAAATGAGTAAATGCGAAAATGCGTAAATGTGTTAATACGATGAAACAAGCTGCTATCATAGTGCCGGAGGGCTGTACACGCGTGTTGCTTCATGCGTGCTGTGCACCTTGCTCCAGTGCCATCGTGGAATGGTTATTGGCGCATCAGATAGAGCCGGTGATATACTATTTCAATCCCAATATCTACCCGCAGGAGGAATACGAGATCCGCAAAAACGAAAGCAAAAGGCACGCAGAGGGACTCGGTATCCAATGGATCGATGATGACTACCGTCATGACATTTGGCGGGAATCCGTGTGCGGTTTGGAGAACGAACCGGAACGGGGCAGACGATGCGAACGGTGTTTCCGTATGCGCCTCGATGCCGCTGCAAGAAAAGCACAAGAGCTTGGTATCCCGTGGTTTGCTACTACCCTTGCTTCCTCGCGATGGAAGAACTTGGAGCAGATCAATGCCGCCGGAGAAGCGGCGGAAAAAGCCCTCTCCTCTGCCTCGGACGGAGAGCATAAAGTGCGTTTCTGGGCGCAGAATTGGCGCAAAGACGGCTTGCAGGAACGCCGAAACACCTTGCTCAAAGAATACGGTTTCTATAACCAGCAGTACTGCGGATGCGAATTCAGCATAAGAGGAAAGATGTAAGATGTAAGATGTAAGATGTATGTACGAAGGATGTACGATGTACAAATGTACGATGTACGCGGCGGACAATCGTCCATTCAAGCAAAGCGCACCCTCCAGGGTGCGTTTTTTCTTCCTTCGTACATAAATTTTACATCTTACATTGTTCCTTCTTACATAAATTTTACATCTTACATGGTTCCTTCGTACTTTTTTTGTCGATTTTTCTTTTTTTTCTTGCATATATGCAAAAAAAAGTGTATCTTTGCACGCTAATTTGGATAAATATGGATTCTTTTTTGGAATTGTGCCGACATAGGCGGTCGATACGCAAGTACACGAATCAGCCTGTGGAGCAGGAGAAAATAGATTATTTGTTGCAATGCGCGCTGATGGCTCCGAGTTCAAAACGGACGAACCCTTGGGAGTTCATCGTGGTGCGTGACGAAGCGAAGCTGAGGGCAATGTCGGGTTGCCGTACGTACGGCAGTCAGATGTTCGAGACAGCGACGGCGGGTATCGTGATCGCGTTGGACACTACGCTGAGCGATGCATGGATGTGCGACGGAGCGATAACTGCGGAGCATATACTCTTGGCAGCGGAAGAGCAGGGTTTAGGCGCTTGTTGGTGCCACGTGTACTGCCGTGAGGCATCGGAGGAGTTGATTAAGAGGCTGTGCGGCATACCGGAGGATAAGACCGTGCTTTGCGTCATCTCGCTGGGATACAAAGACGAGGAACGTAAGGACTATGACCTTGAGAAACTCAAGTACGAGAAAATTCACGTAGAGAAATATTAATTGTTAATTATTCATTATTCATTGAAATCGTGAAGCCAATAATAGGAATAACCGCCGGAGATACAAACGGCGTTGGATATGAGGTGATTATCAAAGCATTGCTGAACGGATACGTGTTTGACGTAATGCGTCCGGTTATTTACGGCAATGCGGTAGTAGCAAAACAGCATTTTCACACCTTAGACGAAGAGTTCCGTAATATCACATGGAACATGATCGACAGCCCTGAGCAAGCCAAAGACGGTCGGCTCAACATGATCACGTGTTACACGGATAACTTACCTGTGCAGTTAGGTACGCCCACAGAGGATGCCAACAAAGCAGCGAAAGCGTCGTTGGAACGTGCGTGCAGGGATCTGAAAGCAGGTCTTTTGGACGCTTTGGTGACTGCGCCGATTAACAAAGAGGCTCTCGGAGGAGGGCACACGGAGTTTCTGGAGAAAATATTTAATGGTGCGAATGGTGCAAATGATGCAAATGATGCAAATGGTGCGAATGGTGGATCGCTCATGATGCTTTGTACGGAAGGACTGTGTGTGGCGTTGGTGTGCAATCATGTGTCGATAGCTCAGATCCCTTCGCAGATCACCGAGGAGCGTATTTTGAGCAAACTGACAACGCTGAACGAAAGCCTCAAGCGGGATTTCGGATTAGAGAAACCGCGTATTGCGGTCTTGGCACTCAATCCTCATGCCGGAGACGCAGGTCTGTTGGGCAAAGAGGAGCAGGAGATCATCATTCCGGCTTTGACGAAAGCCAAAGAGCAGGGTCTGTGGGTCTTCGGTCCGTATGCCGCCGACGGGTTCTTCGGAACGGGGCATTTCTCGCATTTCGATGCGGTACTCGCTATGTACCATGACCAAGGCTTGATTCCGTTCAAGACCTTGGACATGAGCGGCGTGAACTATACCGCAGGTCTGTCTATCGTTCGTACCTCGCCGGATCACGGCACAGGGTATGACATAGCAGGCAAGAACGCAGCGGACGAGAGTAGTATGCGTCACGCGATCTTCATGGCGCTGGACGTGCTCCGTCAACGCAAAGAGTACGATGAGTTGCGTGCAAACCCCTTGCCGTTCATCGAGCGAACGGACATAGAAGGCAAGCCGCGTAGAGAGTTCATTGATTTCAAGACCACTACCGGAGGAAACCGGTTTGAGCGTCCCGCTGAACCGAAAGAAAATGAATAAATGAGAAAATGAATAAATGAGAAAATGTGAAAATGAAAAAATAATTATATGTTGACAAGTAAAGAAATTCGTCAGTCCTTTTTGGATTTTATGGCATCGAAGGGACACCAAGTCGTACCCTCGGCGCCGATGGTTATCAAAGATGACCCCACGTTGATGTTTACCAACGCAGGTATGAACCCGTGGAAAGGAATCATCTTAGGCAATGACCCTATTAAATACCCGCGTGTAGCGGACAGTCAGAAATGTCTGCGTGTGAGCGGTAAGCATAATGACTTGGAGGAAGTGGGACACGACACGTATCACCACACGATGTTCGAGATGTTGGGCAACTGGTCGTTTGGCGACTATTTCAAGAAAGAGGCGATTGACTTCGCGTGGGAATATATCGTGGATGTGCTCAAGATCGATCCCGCAAACCTGTATGCAACGGTCTTTGAGGGTTCGCCGGAAGAGGGACTTGCTCGCGATGACGAGGCAGCTTCTATCTGGGCAAAACATCTGCCTGCCGACCATATTCTGAACGGCAACAAGCATGATAACTTCTGGGAAATGGGCGATACGGGTCCTTGCGGTCCGTGTAGTGAGATCCACGTGGACAGCCGTCCGGCAGAGGAGCGTGCGAAAGTGCCGGGACGTGAGTTGGTGAACAAAGATCACCCGCAGGTCATCGAGATCTGGAACATCGTCTTCATGCAATATAACCGCAAGGCGGACGGTTCGTTGGAGCCGCTGGCAAAGAAAGTGATCGATACCGGTATGGGCTTTGAGCGTCTGGTTCGTACGATCCAAGGCAAGACCTCGAACTACGACACCGATGTTTTTCAACCGATGCTCAAGAAGATTGGCGCTATCTGTGGTTGTCAGTACGGCAAGGACGAGAAGACTGACGTGGCTATGCGCGTGATTGCGGATCATATCCGAACGATCGCTTTCGCTATCACCGATGGTCAGTTGCCGTCGAACGAGAAAGCCGGCTATGTGATCCGTCGTATTCTCCGTCGTGCCGTTCGTTACGGCTACACGTTCCTGAACATGCGCAGCGCGTTCCTCTATCAGTTGGTTCCGCAGCTCATCGAGGATCTCGGAGAGGCTTATCCCGAACTCAAGATCCAAGAGGCACAGATCACTCCGGTGATCAAGAGCGAGGAAGAGGCATTCCTGCGTACCTTGGATAAAGGTATCGGTCTGCTCGACAAGCTCATGGACGAAGCTAAGAAAGCCGGTAAGACCGAGATCAGCGGTGTGGATGTGTTCACACTCAAAGATACATACGGATTCCCGCTTGACTTGACGGAGCTGATCCTCCGCGAGAACGGCTTTACCACCAACGAGGAGGAGTATAACAAAGCTCTGGAGCATCAGAAATCGATGGGTCGTGAGGCCAACAAACAGGACTTGGGAGACTGGACCGTACTGCGTGAAGGTGAGACCGAGTTCGTGGGTTACGACGAGCTGAGCTGCGAGACCCACATCCTTCGTTACCGCCAAGTGAGCCAGAAAGGCAAGTCCTTCTATCAGGTGGTACTCGACAAGACGCCGTTCTACGCCGAAATGGGAGGCGAGGTCGGAGATACCGGATGCCTGAAGGTACAAGGGGACAATGTACAATGTACAAAGGAATTCAAAATTATCGACACCAAGCGTGAGAATAATTTGCCGGTTCATATTATGACGGAACTGCCGGCTGATCCTTCGGCTACCTTCATCGCTGAGGTGGATGCAGAGCGTCGTCAGGCGATCATGTGCAATCACTCGGCTACGCATATTATCCACTACGCGCTGCGTGAGGTACTCGGCAAGCACGTGGAGCAAAAGGGTAGTTTGGTTACACCGGAAAGCCTGCGTTTCGACTTCTCTCACTTCCAGAAAGTGAGCCCCGAAGAACTGCGTCAGGTAGAGCGTTTAGCGAATGCGATCATCCGTCAGGACTTGCACCTTGAGGAGAGTCGTCATACCCCTATCGCTGAAGCGAAAGCAATGGGAGCGATGGCTCTGTTCGGCGAGAAATACGGCGATGACGTGCGTGTGATCAAGTACGGTCCGTCGGTTGAGCTCTGTGGTGGTTGCCACGTTTCCTCCACCGGTCGAATCGGTTCGGTTCGTATTATCATGGAGACCAGCGTAGCTGCCGGAGTGCGTCGTATAGAGGCGGTTACCGCTGCTCGTGCGGATGAGCTCTACTATGCCGGACAGGATATGATCAATGGTCTGAAAGCGATGCTCAACAACGCACCGGATCTGTCTGCTGCCGTGCATAAGTCTATTGATGAAAACGCCGAGCTCAAGAAACAGATCGAGCAGTTCATGACCGAGAAGATTGAGCATTTCCGCGATCAGATCATTGCTTCGGCAGTCGATTTCGGCGATACCAAGATCGTGCGTCTGACCGGAGAACGTAATCCGGAGCTGATCCGTGGTGTGATGCCGATGTTACGCGGTAAGTTCACGGATGTGAAGTTCGCTGTAGTCAGCGCTACGCAGTTGGATAACAAACCGATGATCGCAGTCTTCCTCTCTCAACCGCTGGTGGAGGCAGGTAAGAATGCCGGTCAGATGATCAAATCCGCTGCCAAACATATCCAAGGTGGTGGAGGCGGACAACCTTGGTTCGCCACAGCCGGTGGACGTGACGTCAACGGATTAGAGGCTGCGATGGAAGAACTATTAAAAAATCTAGTCGACTAGTGCACTAGTCAACTAGTCAACTAGTAAATTATATGAGGTTACCCAGTTCATATCTACCGACTACGATCCGTAGTGCATTCCGATTTATGGTCATCGGTTTTTCGGGATCATTAGTCCAAACGGGATTCTTCCTGTTAGCTATCAAGCTAATGGGAAATCCCGAAAAGGGGATGATGCTGTATTACGTGGCGTTCGCTATCGGTTTTCTCTTGGAGATGGTACCGAATTATGTGTTCACCAATTGGTACACGTTCGGCACCCGACCGACGCTGAAGAACGCAGGAGGTTTCCTCTTGGCTCGAGCCATCAATCTGGTCATCCAGTTTTCCCTTCTGCCGCTTCTCGTTTATCTGCTGCCCACGTGGCCGGACGATTTCCTGAGTCTGTTTGTCATCTTCATTGCAGGATGTATCAACTACCTCGTATGTCTGATCTTTTTTAAGAAATAAATCAAAATAACCATGAAAATATACAGAGCAAATATCTTATATACTCCTTCGCCGAAGAAACTGGAGATCATTCCGCACGGCTATATTGTTGTGCGTTCGAACGGTTTGATAGAGGGTATCTACAAGGAGCTGCCGGAGAACCTCGATTGGAGAAGGCAGGTGATGGATTTCGGAGACAAACTCCTGATCCCTGCTTTCAACGACCTGCATGTCCATGCGCCTCAATACCGGAATATGGGTTTGGCGCTTGATCTGGAGTTACTCCCGTGGCTCAATACCTATACTTTCCCCGAGGAAACCAAATATGCGGATCCGGACTACGCGCGGCGTTTATACCGCCGTTTCGTACATGAGCTTTGGATGCAAGGCACGATGCGTTCCGCAGTCTTCGGCACGATTCATCCGGAGGCTACGCGTATCTTGGCGGATCTGTTCATCCAAGCCGGTATGGGTGCGTATGTGGGTCTGGTCGGCATGAACCGTAACAGCCCCGAGACCCTGCAGAACACGACTGCCGAGCTGTTGGACGGTATGCGTATGTTGAAAGAGCACCTCGACGAGCATGGAGACGGACGAGTACAGCCGATCATCACTCCGCGATTTGTACCGTCCTGCTCGGATAAGATGCTGCGCGCCTTAGGCGAATATGCGGCTGAGACCGGTCTGCCGGTTCAATCACACCTCTCGGAGAACCGCTCTGAGATAGATTGGGTGAAGGAGTTGGAGCCCGATTCCACTTGTTACGGCGATGCCTATAATAAATACGGTCTGTTCGGTCAGACGCCGACGCTGATGGCGCATTGCTGCTACACGGATGGCGAAGAGATGGAACTGATGCGCAAGAACGGCGTGTATGTGGTACACTGCCCGATGTCGAATAGCAACCTCTCGTCCGGTTTGGCTCCGATCCGTAAGTTCCTCAACGCAGGTATTAACGTAGCACTCGGAACGGATGTGTCGGCAGGACATCATCTGTCGATGCTGCGTGTGATGCAATACGCTATTCAGGTGTCGAAACTCAATTATGCGCAGACGAAAGGCGAGATGACGTTCCTGAGTCTGAGCGAGGTGTTCTATTTGGCTACCAAAGGCGGTGGTTCGTTCTTCGGCAAGGTCGGTTCGTTCGAGCCCGGCTATGAGTTCGATGCGCTGCTCGTGGATGACAAATACCTCAATTATGACAACTACACTTTGGAGCAGCGTCTGGAACGATATATTTATTTAGGTGACGACCGTGACATCAAACGTCGTTTCTGTCGCGGTGTCGAACTGACGGAACCGGTATGTTAAAATGCTTTACAAAAGGTCAAAAGACAATGATTGTGCATCGTCCCGAGGGTCTCTCTCTCGCTGAGTACTTGGCAATGGAGGCAGAGATGGTGAAGACCATCAGTGAGCCGACGGGGTTCACATGGATAGTGGCTCCGACGGTGATCTATGGCAAGCATCAATGCGTCGAGACGGAGGTGAACGAAGCATATTGCCGTGAGCACGGAATAGCTGTTGTGCAGCGAAAGAGCGGAGGAGGCTGTGTCTATGCCGATGAAGGCAATCTGATGGTCTCTGTCATCTCGCCGAACGTACATAACCAAGAGGTCTTTGATTGGTTTTTGGAGAAACTCTCGTGCGCATTGCGGACGATGGGGTACGAGGCGGTGACGACAGCGCACAATGATGTGTTGGTAGCCGATCGGAAAGTAGCAGGCACCGCTTGTTATACCACCTCTACCGGCACCGTGGTACACGCCTGTATCCTGTACGACGTGAACTTGGATCATCTGCAACAAGCGATCACTCCTTCCGTAGAAAAGATGGCGAAGCACGGTGTAGCGTCCGTTCGACAGCGCGTTCGCAATCTGCGCGACATCAAAGATCTCGGACCGATAGCGGTGTTCCGGCAACGAATGGAAGAACAAATAGAGCGCTGTTTGGCGCAATGAGAAAGGATATAAAATTATGAAAAACAATGTTTTTGCAGGAGGCTTGATTGCCTTGGGACTCTTCTTCGGAGGACTGTTCATTTATTGTGGTATTACCCGTTTTGCTAACAAAGACCGTGCGGTAACGGTCAAAGGTCTGAGTACGCGTGAGGTGGAAGCCGACTATGCCGTTTGGCCGCTTTCGTACGCATGGAGCGGTAATGATCTGCCTGCGCTCTACGAGCGTTTGGAGCAAGTGACCGCACGCGTGAAGAAACATCTGTTGGCACTCGGTTTTGAGGAAGCGGACATCCGTCAGGGTTCTATCAATGTACATGACAACTGGTCGGATTACTACGGCAACCATCGTCCGGAGTATAAATATACCCTCAATACCTCGCTTATCGTTTCGACAAACAAAGTGAAGCTGGTTGTAGAGAGCCAAGGCAAAGAGGCTGAGTTGCTCAAAGAGGGTATTATCGTGAAGACCGAGCAATGGAATCTCGACTATCAGTACAACGGTCTGCCGGAACTCAAGCCTTCGATGATTGAAGAGGCTACGCAGAACGCTCGTGCAGTGGCTCAGAAGTTCGCTGATGATGCGCAGTGCTCGTTGGGTTCGATCCGCAGAGCAAGCCAAGGTCAGTTCTCCGTGGAGAACGACCAGTATCAGCCGTGGGTAAAACACGTACGCGTGGTTACCACCGTAGATTATTTCTTGGATTAACTTGAAGACGAACCTGCCGGTCGGTGACCAACAGCCGATGGGCGTTCGTAAGAGGCAGTTCAGCCGGATCTGAGATCAGAAAGACTCTCAGAGCGATAGAGGACGGGTACTTGGCGAAGTACCCGTCGTCCGTATAATACCAGTTGATGGCATCAATAGGAAAATGACGCAACGCTGCCTTGTGCCAATAGAGAATATGCTTGATCTGTTTAGGGACGACCTTGACACCCGTTTGACCGTCCTCAAAATGCACGAGGGCTACGATGCGCCCTTTATGGAGATGAGCTTGAGCTTGCTCGGTCTCATTGAGGCGGTGCGAGATCGTAATATGATGCGCGCCTTCGGCATTGATACGAACCATCTCACGACGGAAGAGCTGACCGTGTGTGGAGGTGTCATGGTAATTGTTGTAAGCAATGAAATAATGGATCATCTCATGCAGTATAGTATCCTCCACTACCGTCTCAGGCAGGTCGATACGCACATTGATCCGCAGCTGAAAATCTTCGTTCTTATAGCCGCGGAAGAGTCCTTGCTTGCGGCGCGTATAGCACATCTTGCCCAAGAACCCTTTCGCATGACTCAGTTTGACAGGCACAGGAGGTAACTGTCCGCCGAAATAGCGGACATTGAATTCGTCAAAACGCTTCTGGATATATTCGACCGTAGGAATCATCAGAACCATCCGAGTCGTCGGATGAGGCGTAGTACGCAGGTCGGGATAAGCAGAATGATGAAGCAAAGGAAGGTCCAGAAGATTCTTGGAACGGTCGTTTTACTCCAACCCCAGAATAATGCACGCAGCGCACGGCGGACTAATGTCTGAGGACTAACGATGATGCCTAAGCATTTACCAATCTTGGTGAATATCGGCGGGATAGAGTAGAGCCCTGTATCCACCGCTCCCGGGCTGACATCGGTCACGTGTACACCGTATTGGCGCAGCTCGATATGCAGCGCGCGGGTGAAATGGGAGAGGAACGCCTTGGTACTACCGTAAGTACCGAGTCGCTGCGCTGCCATCTTCGAGGTCACCGAGCAGACGTTGAGGATATATCCCTTGCGGCGGGAACGCATATCTTGACCGAAGAGGTAACAGAGCATCGCCGGAGTGTACATATGCAGATTCATAATGAGCGAAGTGAAGCCTTCACTGTCATCGAGGATGTCGCGGTCATGATAAACTCCGGCATTGTTGACCAATACCTCCACCTCTATATCGTGCGCGTGCGCGTATTCATATAGTTCGCGCGCGGAGGACTGCTGCCCAAGATCAAGAACCAAACTGATCACCTCAGTCTGGTATTTGGTATTTGAGAATTGAGATTTCAGCTTTGAAGCTGCTTCATGGATCTCTTCTACATTGCTGACGATTAGCAGGTTATACCCGCGTTCGGCTAACTGTTTGGCGAACTCAAGTCCTAAGCCGGACGAAGCGCCGGTGACGAGAGCGTAGGGTTTGGGTGTGCTCATTGTTTGAAAAAGTGTAGTAATTCAGTCATGTTTGGAAATACGCGGTCGGCTTTTTCTGCCCAGAGTGCCTCATCGGGCAGAATACCGGTGTTCACGGCGATGGTGAATAATCCTGCGGCTTTACCTGCCCGTACGCCGAGCGGTGCATTCTCCACTACGGCGCATTCCTCTTTGGCAAAGCCGGAACGTTCCCAAGCTTTCAAGTAAGGCTCCGGATCGGGTTTGCCGTGGGTGACATCAAAAGCGGTGATGATGCCGGAGAAGATACCGGGGAACGTGTCGTGCAGTTTGCTCAGCAACGAGCGTTGACCCGAACCGGTTACTACCCAGCACTGTACGCCGCTCTCATGCAGGTATTGCAGTACCTCGCGGACACCCGGGATTAGTTCGGGCAACTGACCTCCCGTCAGTTCGTTGAAATGATTGGATTTATCGGTGTACACCGCTTCGATCAGTTCTTGCGGTGCTTCTACGCCGTGAATCAGATGGTAAGCCTCGTTGATGACCGATGCACCGGTTCGACCTTCGTTGCGGTAGGTCTGTTCGGCGGTGAACGGCAGACCGTGTTTGTTCATCGACCATTCCCATGATTGAGCATGGTAAGGCATCGAGTTGAAAAGAACACCATCTTGGTCGAAGAAAACCGCTTTGGGTAAGACCGGCTTCGCCTTAGACAGATTTCTTTCTCCGAAGATAGTAGAACCGATACGAACCATGTTAGACCCGCAGTCGATGGCTATACGGTAGTCATCGGACATGCCCATACTTAAAGTTGAATGTTGAAAGTTTAAAGTTGAAAGGATTGCTTTCGCTTCCATGAAGCACCGACGGATCTCGGTCTCGTCATCCGTATTCGTTGCCATCGTCATCAGACCGCAGCAACGGATGTGGGCGTAACGGTTAAGAGAAGGGAAGATGTTGGTTATCTCTTCCGGTGTAAAGCCTGTCTTGGTTTCTTCGCGGGCTACATGTACTTCCAAAAGCACGTCTTGCACGATACCGAGTTTGGCTGCTTCTTCGTTGATAGCACAAAGCAGATGTTCGGAGTCCACCGACTGAATGAGGTATGGACGCAGTTTAAGCAAGTCACGTACTTTATTGGTCTGCAGATGTCCGATAAAATGCCAATGTATATCGGAGGGCAGTTGAGTACTCTTCATTTTGAGTTCCTGCACGCGGCTTTCCCCGAAATGACGTTCTCCGGCTTCGTAAGCCTGACGTATAGCCTCTATGGGTTGAAACTTACTGACGCAAACGAGTGTTACGTCAGCAGGTATATGCGCGCGTACGGAATTTATTTGTTCTGCGATTGAATCCATTGTTCGTAAGGAGCCATGTAACGTTCTTTTTTCTCTGCATAGACGGTGTCCATACTCACCATGATTCCTGTCTCATATACATTAGACAGCTCATCATTGATGGCGTTGCCCATGAACATCAGATGGTCTGTGATGTTGAGATAGGCGGTGAACATCGGCGGAATAACCGTACCCTGCTCCCGTACGGCGTGTTGCAGCAGATGGTAGTTCTCAAGGAGATCATCTCCCTCAAAGGGCGTAGGAATAGCTTGCACTTTCTCCTCGTGGTACGGCGCAAACAGCGTACGATCGCCCCGATGGAACCGATCGAGATAGTTGTAGATCAACTCTCGTGCGGTAGAGTTGTAGTCGGGATAGATCGTCACCTTACCGAACAGATAGCGAATCTCCGGATGATTATAGAGGAGTGCGCCTATTCCGTCCCATATATTATCCAAGGCAAAGAGCGCTTTCACACCCATTTCCCGTTTCTGATACATAGGCTGTACGAAAGCTCTACCGAACTCAACGGAGTACGGCAGGAACTCACGGATGAAGCGCTCCGAATAGTGGAAGAGATGCGCCGAGGTGATGTACGGCTGACCGTCTCGTATCTCGGCTTCCGAGCCGAGCAGGTAACGATAGCCTCCCACGATCTGCCGGTTCTCGGGATCCCAAACGATCAACTGATGGTACGGACGAGCCATGGTATCCATGTCGTCCATGTCCATCTCATTTCCGGTAGAACCTCCTCCTTCGCGGTAACTGATCTCACGCAGACGTGCAATCTCACGCATCACATTGGGGCACTCATGTGCCGTAATGTCATAAATCAAGTTGTCCGCCTTATTGGACGGGCGAAGCAGGTGTCCTTCCAATTCGCTCATTAACAGAGCTGTTTCAACAGGTGGTATTATTGGTTGCATAAACAATTGATTTTACGTATTGAGCCCATTGTATGGGGGTTCGACTGTTGTCAAAAGTGGAGTAGGGAATAGGCGGTAAAACATGCACTCGGAAATGCTTGCCGTGCGCGCCGTACATCTCGTCCACGAGGTACAACATCTCGATATTGAGTTTGATATGTAGCAGTTTGCGGATGTAAGCTAACGCGTAGAAGAAACGGCTGTTATGTCCCTCGAAATAGATGGGCACAATGTCGCGTTTGTATTCCCTCGCACGCTGTACAAAGTTCTTCTGCCACACCAGATCTTGAATCTGCCATTTGCCATCAATGCGCTGCAGACGGCTGCAAGCTCCGGCAGGGAAGGTGAGCACATCCGTTTCGGACTCCCACATCCGTTGCTGCTCTGCGGCTTGCTCGCGTGTCAGTCTGCCGACCTTATTGACCGGAGCCCATAGTTCGTTAATAGGCTCCATGTACATCAGCAACTCATTGACAATCACTTTCAGTTCGCGTTTCGCACTGTTTGACCGTGCCTCATGAATCATCTGAGCAATGATCATTCCGTCCAGACCTCCGAGTGGATGATTCGAAACAAAGATGACAGGCCGTCCGTCTGTAGGGATATTCTCCGTTCCTTCGATGGAAGCCGAGCAGCCGAGTTCTTCATCTATCACCAGACGGATGAAGTCGTAGTTGCGTTCGGTCGTATGCTTGCGCAGGAACGCGTTCATCTGCTTGATATGCACGATGCGCTCCAGATAGCGGATGAGGAAATCCGGTATCCGAGCTTTGGGTGCTTTGCTCTTGATGATAGCCCGTATGTCAAATTGAAGCGGCATTAGTTAACAGCACGTAAGATGTCCATAATCGGTGTTTTCGCGATGGAGATGATCTCGCAGTCAAGCGAACTGAGGAACTGCTTGAGCGCATGTACCGCATCGTCCAACAGAGTAGCCTGCACAAGAACGGAAACCGCCTTGCGTGTCTCTTTGTCTCCATCTACCGTGATCAGTTCCACACGGCCTTTGTACCAAAATTCGCCTCCTTCGTTCGGGAAGATGTCAAAATACTGCACTTTCTTGCAGCTCGCTACTTCGCAATCACCGAAGATGAAAGGTTTGATCTCATCCATCAGATGGTTCTCTACATCAGCGCAGTTAACGCCTTCTACCAGATAGGTCTCTTTTACTTTACCAGGGTTGTCTTCTCCCGTCTGGCGCTCATAATTCACTTTGATTTCGTACAATAACATAATAGTATTTTAGATTTTATATTTGACATTTGAGATTTTTATTAAAAAATCAGATTTGCTACGTCTGTTGCTGTGAGGGTGGTTTGCGGCATCGGACGAATCGTACCGCTCCATAGCATCACCGGCGAGGCAGGGTTGTCATCAATGACATGATCGGTGACCTGCTTGTCGTTCTGCATCAGTTGCCAGCCCGGTTGAAGCATAAAGACGACGTCTCCTGTATGTTTTTTGCAAAGCGTAGTACTGAGCATCGGGTAGCGCATCGCTTCGTATCCCGGCATCGCTATCTGGACACCTTCGAACTCCATGAGGAAGTTGGCTACCTGACGTTGCAAGGTCTCCAGACTGAGTCGTTTCTGCTCAATAAGCGTCCGGTTGAGATAGATCGACTGTCCGTGACCTCCATCTACCCATCGCTCATGCCCGTAGAGCGCCATGAGATACGTGCCCGTAAGAGCTGACGCACGATCGACATTGAACTGCTTGACCGGCATATGGATAGTACTCAGCGTCTCCGGTGCGATACCTAAGACCGGTCTTCCGACTACGAGAATCTGATAGTTCGTTCGTCCGATGCGTCGGTCAAGTTGCTCCATCAGGAAACCGAGGTCTTGATTCAGACGCAGGTACATATCTTCTTGTTCTGCTGACGCTATACGATCCGAGATCGCCTGCGGACTGAGGGTGTTGAGATGGAGCATGACGAGATCCGGCGTAGCGTCCGTACCTAAGGACTCGGTCTGCTGCATCGCTAAAGCCAACTCAATGACGAGCGTGTTCGCTTCCGGCGCATGGAGCAACACCTCTTTGGCTTCGTACGAGAACCCTTTCTTGCGTTCCTGCTGCGTAGGACAAGTGTAGGTAAGGATGTCCATACGCGGTGTCCAAGTGTGAGCAGCTAAGGTAACTATACGTCCGTTCTGGTTCTGCTCAAAAGCAGCGGTAGGCAGTCCTTCTGTATAAGCAGCTGTCGCTGTCCATTGTTGCGAAGCGGGATCTAACCAGCAGGCTGCGTTAGCTGCATGACCTGCCAATAGAACAGTTGCCTCCGGCTGAATACCGATGGCATAGATCTTCGCTGCTGGATAGAGTAGACGTAGTTTATCGGTCATGGTGATAGAGAGCAACGAGTGCGGAGAGAGTTGTCGGTCAGTACCGATACCATGTACATTGGCGTCCTCCAACATCGTGTGTTGCTTGCGATCACGACGCTCATAGTAAGCATCCATCGAATAACCATGCCTGTCGGGCGTTACACCGGTGATGAGGGTTGCGGTCGTTTCGTTGCCTCCATAGACGAGGTGCGGATAAGTGACCGTGGTCTGAAAAGCCTCTTCGCTCAGCGTACGCAGTCCTCCCTGCTGCCAATAAGGACGCAGGGTAGCGAGATTCTCTGCTGTCAAACCATCTACTACCGCTACTACCGTCAAACGCGGCATAGCATAGATCGCAGAGAGGAAGAGACAGGCGATTAACGTACTATATAAATAATTCTTGCGCATAAGTGTGTCAAAGGAATAATGAGTAAACGATACCCGAACCCAACGAGCGGGTGACAGGAAAAAAAGGTAAGGAACGTCACTACCGCGAGCAGCAGGACGTAAGGGATTGCTGCTACCAATTCTACTCCCCATGACCATCGTCCCCGACGACGGTCATAGATGCTGAACAGCAGTACGATGATGAAATAAGCCGCTAATCCGACCGGCCATGAGGCGTACCAAGGAGTGCCTGCAATGACAAACGGAGCGATGGAACCGGTACTAACTAAGGGTGTACCGTCTGCGAGATGTGCGCCTTGCAGGAAGAACATCAGTTCTTCAGGCAGGAAGAGTCGTTGATCGGAAGTCATGGGCTCGTCCGCTTTGGGACCGAAGAGCAGGTTGATACCTGCATTCGCCCATGAGAGTCCACCGGTGTAATGACGCAGGAAACGGCGGTAAGAGATACCGGTATAGCCGCTATAATCAGAAACAATACTATCACCCAGAGTCTTGGCAATCAAGACATAAGGACGGGTAGCACAGTTATCGAATACAAAGTTATAGAGATAAGAGCGGTTCTGAGGCTGATAGTTCGTCAGCAGAGCCTGCCAAATAGCTTCCCTCTGTTCCGGCGTGAGGTTCAGAACCTGCTCATAGACAGGACGTTGCTCTGCCGCATAGCTATATTGGAACCAATAGGTATCGCTTGCTCCTAATTCATACCAAGTCTCCCCTTTGACGAACTTCCAATAGAAATGATCCACATTGAAATCGAAGATACCATAGTTGAAAGTGATATCTATATCGTTGACCGGATCGCAGACTCTCAGTCCCGTGTGTCCGTACCGTTCATAGAGTTCTTCGCCCGGTGTACAGGTAAGCAGCGAGATAGAGGCTTGATCGCTCAAGCGCTGCGCCTGAAGGCAGGTCGTTACTGCCAGACAGAGAAGGGTGATATGGATACGGAGTTTATGCCACATACGAATAGATATAAAAGGGAAGAAACGTACAAACGATACCGAGCAACCAGCCTGCGCATACCTGCGTAGGCGTATGTGCGTCCAGGCGTACCCGCGCGTACATAAGAGCTAAGGATACAGCGCCCCATAGGCAAATAGTACCCCATGTGGGGATTGCTCCTAAACCAAGACAGTAACTCATCAGTCCGCCGAAGAGTCCGCCCATACCGGTGAGGTGTGCGCTTATTTTCCAGTATCGGTTGATGAGTGCGACCAAGCCGATCGCTACCGTAGCCCCTACTGCTACCAGACTCAGGAACATCGGTGCGTGGAGAACGGAGATCAGCAGATAGCTCCAACATCCAAATCCGAAGATCGTATATAGATAGGGAACGGTACGCTGTTGGGCGTCGGCTATCTGTATATCGCTCACTTCTCCTTTGCGAATGAGTATCCAGATAGCGGACATAGGCAGCAGGCAGGTCAGTACCAGCGTGCCGATGATTGCTACCCCGTACCAAACGGGAGGAAGGGGACACACATGAATAGAGATAGCATAGCAGAACAGCGCTACGCCGTACGTAGGTACGAAAAGCGGGTAGAGTAGCACACTCAGCGCTTTGGATACTATTTCTGTCAGTCTATTCATAGGGTCTTACGTAACCGCGCTACGGGGATACCTAATACATCGCGGTATTTAGCTACGGTACGTCGGGCAATCGGATAACCGTTGTTGCCCAGCGCCTCCACTAATTGTTCGTCGGTCAGCGGAGCATGTTTGTCCTCTGCGTCCACCAGTTCCTGCAGGATCTTCTTGATCTCACGTGTGGAGATCTCGTCTCCTTCGGCATTGGTCATTGCCTCCGAGAAGAAATACTTGAGCGGATAGATACCAAACCGCGTCTCGACATACTTACTGTTGCTCACACGCGAGATGGTGGAAACATCGTATCCGGTACGGTCTGCTATGTCTTGCAACACCATCGGCTTGAGGCTCGTCTCCTCACCGTCGAGGAAGAAGTCATATTGCGCTTTGAGGATCGCGGTCATCGTTTTCATGAGCGTCTCGTTGCGCTGTTTGATGGCGTCAATGAACCATCGTGCGGAATCCAGTTTCTGTTTGATGAACTGAGCTGCCTGCTTGTTCTCAGCGGTCTGCGGCATAGCGGAGTAGTCCTCTAACATATCGCTGTACTCGCGGCTGACATGCAACTCCGGAATGTCTCCGGTGTTTAGCACTACGTACAGCTCCTCATCGCGTTCCTCAATCGTGAAATCCGGAATAACGGTCTGACGCTGGGTCTCATAGACCGAGCCGGTAAAGGCATTGGCGGGTTTCTGGTTGAGGTGTACGATCTCTTGAACCGCTGCTTGGAACTGCTCATCCGTGCAACCGATCTTCTGGATGATCTTATCGAAATGATGCTTGGAGAACGCCTCAAAATACTCGCTCAAGATAGTCTGTGCCAATTGGACAGTCTCCGTCTGCGGCTTGCGGCTCAGTTGAGTCAGCAGACACTCTTGTAGGTTAGCGCTGGCGATGCCGGGAGGGTCAAACTGTTTGATCTGGCGAACTATATCTTCCATCTCTGCATCCGTTACGGTCAGCTGTTCTTGGAACATCAGATCGTCCACTAATTGTTCCGTTGTACGACGCAGATAGCCGTCATCATCAATATTACCGAGCACCCATTTGGCTATGTGGCGCTGCGGCTTAGTCATCTTGGTGAGGTATATCTGCGCTTTGAGTTCCTCTATCAAGCTACTTCCGCCGATGATAGGCACCTCACGTCGGTCTTCGTCCGCAGGACTGTATTGCTGACGTAGCATATATGAAGGTGTCTCGTCGTCAGAGACGTATTGCTCATAGTTGAAATCTTCATTCTGCAGCGGGTCACGCTGACGACCGTCATCTAATCCGTCGTCCGGCATGTAACCCTCCTCATCCATCGACAAATCATTGGTCCATTCCTCCTTTTCTTCGTGTCCTTCTTCGAGTGCCGGGTTTTCCTGCAACTCCTCATTGATACGTTGACCCAATTCGATGGACGGCAATTCGAGCATACGAATCACCTGAATCTGCGCAGGAGACAACTTAGTCGTTTGCGTCAGTGTTTGATTTAGTCCGATGGATTGCATAACGATTTAACAGTTTAACGATTTAACAGTTTAACGATTTAACAGTTTAACGAATCAATTCGAGTACGTTACTCGTAATGTACTCCAACTGCTCTTCATCCAATTCTGTATGCATAGGCAGTGACAGTACGCAATCAGCCAGACGCTCGGCTACAGGGAAGTCGCCGTCTTTGTAACGCGGGTCGAGATAGGCTTTCTGCTGATGCAGAGGGACGGGGTAGTAGATCATAGCAGGAATACCGCGTTCAGCCAAACCTTCCCGTAACTTATCGCGATCTGCGCCCACTACGCGAAGCGTATATTGGTGGAATACATGTGTCGAATGCGGTTGACGCCCCGGGATTAATAGCTGTTCGCAGTTGGCAAACACCTTGTCATAATAAGCTGCGGCTTTCTGACGCGCAGCGATATACTCGTCCAAATGGGGTAGTTTGGCGTCCAAAATGGCAGCCTGAATACTATCCAGACGGCTGTTGACACCTATCTCATCATGATGGTAGCGTACGCGGCAACCATGGTTTGCGATAGCGGTCATGCGGTCTGCGAGTTCGTCATCGTTGGTGAAGATAGCGCCTCCGTCACCGTAGCAACCGAGGTTCTTGGAGGGGAAGAAAGAGGTACATCCGATGTGACCGATAGTACCGGCTTGTTTGGTCTCTCCGTTAGCAAACGTGTATTTGGCTCCGATAGCTTGGCAGGCATCTTCTACTACGTAGAGGTGGTGCTCGTTAGCAAGCTCCATGATCGCTTCCATGTCGGCGCATTGACCGAAGAGGTGTACCGGCACGATCGCTTTGGTACGCGGAGTGATAGCACGGCGTACGGACTCGATGTCCATATTCATGGTGTTCCAATCCACGTCCACTACAACCGGCGTCAAACCTAACAAAGCTACCACCTCTGCGGTGGCGATGAAGGTAAAAGTCGGAGTGATCACTTCATCTCCGGGCTTCAGACCAAGTCCCATAAGCGCTATTTGCAACGCATCGGTACCATTACCGACGTTGATCACATGTTTAGCACCGGTGTACTGCTCCAGATGATGCTGGAACTCGGTGACTTTCTTGCCTTTAACGAAAGCGGCTGTGTCAATCACCTCCTGAATACCTGCGTCTATATCCTGCTTGATTTTCGCGTATTGTGACTGCAGGTCAACCATTTGAATTTTCTTCATATTGTTATTTTTCTATCAATAAAAACTCCACTACACCGGGGTAAGCCCAAGCTGCCGTGATGTGCGGATTGGTATAATGCAACTCTACATCCAGTTTGTCGGTACGATTCGGCGAATACACACAACTGGCTTGAATGTCTTGCGGTTTCACTTTCGCAAAATGATTGATGCCGACACGAATACTGACCTCCACCTCTTCCGGGAACAAGCGTAGTATATAGCCTTCCGGTGCATTGATAGCGCGTAGAGGGATCGTGAATTTCTTCTCTGTGAACCGCTCTGTCAGTACGCGCAAGTCGATGCTGTCAGTCTCGGCACGCATGCCTGCGGGGATAGCTAATGCAATGCGGTAGGATGCCGTGTCGCTTAGTCCGGACAGTTCTGTCGGCTGCGTATAAAGCGTATCTATCGCGTTGAGCGCTTTCTCGGAACCATAGATCTTGGTTTTGGAGGGACTCAATTGGGGCTTATCAATCAGCTGATACTCGTCTGCTGTCTCCAACGAACCGGCAAAAACAATGTTCACTGTCTTTTCACGCTCCGTGTAATACGAGCAAACCAACTCTTCCGGCTTGGTGTCAATCAGATGACTTGTGCCTTGCAAGATATCGCTGATACTACGTCTCAGTGCATCGGAAGGAACACGAATCGTACCTTTCTCACCATGGATATATTGCCTCAGATCAATCGATAGATGTAAAGGATCGCTGTGATACGTATTGAGCCTGTATCCGGCATCTCTAACTTCAATCATCACGGTATCCGGCAATCCTGCTCCTCCCAGACCGATGGTCCCCGGCTTACCGGTATACTGGATCAGTACGGGTACGACCGTGTTACGCACCGATTGCATAGCATGTCCGTACCAGAGCATAGCCGCCAGTAGGAGAAATAGCAGGAATGTCAGGATATCGCGTTTCATTTTTTCTCGTCAGTTGCAACTTCAGCAGCGTCAGCGAAGACGCTCTCTTTGCTTACTTTGATGGTCACATCTTTAGCGATGGTGATGATGAAAGTGGTCTCTTGTACTTCCTTGATCTCACCGTAAATACCTCCTGCGGTCACTACTTTGTCACCTTTTTTCATGCTCTCACGTTGTTTCTGCAACTCCTTTTGACGCTTGGTCTGAGGACGAATCATGAAGAAATAGAAAACTACGAAAATGAGGATCATCATGATCCAGAACGACCACTGGTTTTGACCTTGTCCTTCTGCGGCCATTTCAGCCTGCAATAAAATGAAATTTAACATAATGTATAATATTTTTAATTTTTAATTCTTAATTTTTAATTCATTTCACTCCGAGCGCTTTGAAGAAAGTGCCGTTGTACTTCATGTCCCGAAGCACCTCGGAGAGGATACCATTGATGAACATGTAACTCTTATCTCCCGAATACTCCTTAGCGAGCTCAATATACTCGTTGAGCGAAACGGTCAAAGGTATCTCCTCGAAGTTGAGGATCTCCGCCAAAGCTGTTCCGATGATGATGCGATCCATATACGCAATACGGTCAGCTTCCCAGCCTTTCAGGTGCGAATTGATGAGCTCTTCGTACTCGTCGTGATGCGAAATAGCGTGCTCCAACAGGGAATTGGCAAACTGGAGTTCGCTCTCGTCATCGAACATCTCCAAAAGCGGTGTGCTCGGGTCGCTGTCTTCATTGAAACGCTTGATGGTCTTGACGATATAGCTGACGACGACATCCGCATCCACCGTCCAGTTCGATTTATCCAACACTACCTCCATCTCGTCCAGCGCCTCTTGGAGTGCCTCGCTGCCGAAGAGCAGATGTTGGTAAATCATACGCCAAATACGTTTGTCGTCCTCGTAGGTGCAAGTATCCGCTTCCATGTATTCGCGATAGAAATCGCTCTCCGTCAACTGACGATAGATCTCGGAAACGGCAGTCATTCCGCTATCCCAGACCAAACGTTGCTCTTGGATGCGCGCGCGTAAAATACGGTTGTCGAACAACTGCTGCGCAAATCGGTTTTGTATAAAGCGGCGATTCGGAGTCCAGGACGAGTGCGTAGCGCGTGCGCGAGTCATCTGCTCCTCCAACTGACGCTGAGCGTATGCCGTTAACTCATTGGCAAAATCCAACAACACGAAATACAAGTCATACGTGTCGGCGAAGGATTTGTTCAACTCCTTGCGTGCGGAAATGGTAGTTTTGTCCGGATTTTGGTAGTAAGCGAACAGCGTTTGGACAACACGCGTTCTAACCATCGTTCTATTGATCATAAACAGTAAATATATAGTTCGTGCGTAGGCGCGCATAATGCGCGCAAAAAAAAATTTGTGCAAAGATACAAAAAAATTTGCATATGTGCAAGATTTTTTGTAATTTTGCAGCCGATTTTTATATAAAATTTGTAAAAATGGACAAAATTAATGAAGAAAGACGCGATCAAGAGATCGTTTACAGCCGTTCAGTCAAGGCTGGAAAGCGCATCTATTACTTAGATGTACGCAAGGCTCGTAACAATGATCTTTACCTCTGCATCACAGAGAGTAAGCGTCGTCAGAACGAGGGCGAAGACGCTCCGTCGTTCGAGAAACACAAGCTTTTCCTCTACAAAGAGGACTTTACTCACTTTACAGAAAGCCTACAGGATGTTATTACGTATGTACAGAATGAATTAGGTACAATCGAAGAGCGTCCGGCGTTTGTGCCTGAAGAATCGAAAGAAGAAGAGGCAGAAATCGAAGAGCCTAAGAAAAAAGGGCTTTTAGGATTCCTTCGGAAATAACCGATTTAGACTGAAGGGGAAGGGAGGTTACAGTGCCGTTGGATTGCATGATAGTAACGATGTTGGTATCTGCGCCGAAGCCTGCTCCCTGATCCCGTAAAGAATTGAGTATTATCGCATCGAGATGTTTGCGCTCCAATTTTCGGAGCGCATTCTCTTTTTCATGCTCCGTCTCTAAAGCAAAACCGACCAAGATCTGATCATCGCGTTTGGTCTCGCCTAAGGTCTTGGCGATATCATGGGTAGTGGTCAGACGTAGTGATAGTTCGGTCTGACCTTCTTGTTTCTTGATTTTCTGGTCTGCCGTATCCACCGGAGTAAAGTCCGCAACGGCTGCGCAGAGAATAGCGATATCTGCTTTCGGCCAAACCACCGTGCAAGCCTCGTACATGCTTTGTGCCGAGAGTGCGTCTATGCGATGGATAGTACCGAAAGGATTGATAAGGAGTGCGCTTACAGCACCGCAGACCAATGTGACATCCGCTCCTCTGCGCGCGCAAGCATGCGCAAGAGCGATGCCCATCTTGCCGGTGGAGTAATTGCTGATAAACCGCACAGGATCAATCTTCTCCTGCGTGCCACCGGCTGTGATAAGAACGTGCTTGCCGGATAGCGTCTTGGGCGTCAGAGCGTACTCTAATGCCTCTTGCAACTCATCGATCTCCCGCATGCGCCCTTTGCCGCTCGTACCGCAAGCTAAGGGACCTTCGGCAGGCTCAACGACCGTCACGTTCTCCCATTGGCGGATAGTCGTTACGGCGTTTTGCATGGCAGGGTTCTCCCACATCTTATCGTTCATCGCAGGCGCTACCACGATAGGTTTGCGGGCTGCGCAAGAACAGATGGTGGTCGTCAGCGCATCGTCCGCTATGCCTGCCGCCATCTTGCAAAGCACATTGGCGGTCGCAGGAGCTACGATCATTGCATCGCACCAATCGGGTAGGGAGATATGTTCGGTTGCATGTTCGTTGATAGCTGCAAACACATCCGAATAAACCCTGCTGCCCGAAACGGTTTGCAGGGTTAACTCGGTGACAAACTCCAGTGCGTGACGGGTAGTAGTTACTCTCACTTCTGCGCCCACTTTGACCAGCGAACGAATCAGTTCCGGTATCTTATACGCCGCAATGCCACCACTGATGCCGACCAGTATGTGTTTGCCTTGTAAGCTCATTACTTCAGCGCTTCGTCCTTGTTGCCGGAACGATAAACGAGCTCGCCGTCGATGAACTCTTGAGTAGCCATCAGCGTCGGTTTCGGCAGACGCTCGTACTGACGGCTGATCTCGATTTGCTCTTTGTTCTCAAACGTCTCATCCAGTGAGTCTTGCGGAATAGAGAAGTCCTGCAGCTTGGCATCCAGCTCTCTCTTGATGCCGGTACTGATCTGATTTGCGCGTTTGGCAATGATAGCTACTGTCTCGTACACGTTTCCTACCGGTTCGGTAAGCTGGTTGATGTCACGTGTGACAGTGTTTTTAGGTGCTTTTGAATTTTTGTAATCCATAATATATTTTCAATTTCAATTATCGTATTTTCTTTCGGTTGAACGACTCATCAACCTTGATTTCTCAATATCTTATCAATCTTCTGCTTCATTTTTTCCACCTCTTTCCGGTGCTTGGAGTCCGGATATTCGGTGATGAAGTTATAGTACTCATCTTGTGCGTCACGAGCACGCTCGGCTTTCTTATCCTCCATGGAATGAACCATTTGCTGATATTTAGCTTGCATCACAATCCAGTTGAACTCCTCTTGATACGAGTTGCTCGGATAGTTCTTGAGCGCATTGCGGGCTACGATCTCGCTGCTAAGATAGTTGTTGCCCAAATACGTACCCAAATTGTAGTATAACTGAGCGCTTTTTAACTCTTTGTAAGCCAACTTATCGTATAGTTCGCTCATCTCCTCATAGGCTTGCGCAGAGTAGGGACTCTCCGGATACAGCTCCACAAAGAGGGTATAGGCTTCTATCGCTTTCTGCGTGATATCCTGATCCAAACGGGCATCCGGCGAGTTGAGGTACTGACAGTGACCTATCTGGAAATACGCTTCGGTGGCGTACTTACCCTTGGGATAGTTGCGGACATATGCCTGATAATAATCGGTCGCTGCATCGTATGATTTCTGACCCATGTAACTGCGTGCCAAATAGGCTAACACGTCCTCGGAACGCTCGGTGCCTTTGTAGTAAGAGGATACATCATCCAAGAGCGTTTGCGCCTTGACGTACTGCTTGTCGTTGAAATACATCAAAGCCGCCTGATATTTCTCCTCTGGGTCACGCGACTTGAGCAAACGCTGGTAATCTCCGCAACCGGTCAGCAATACTGCAAATAATAATATAATAAATCCGTTTTTACGCATTGTAATCAAAAAATCGTGCAAAGGTACAACAAAAATTGGACATATGCAAGTTTTTCGGAATAATAATGCAAATTTTCTTCATTTTGTGCCTTAAGTGACCAAGAAATGGAAGGTAATGATTGAAAAGTGAAGGTAAATCTTAGTTTAATCGCCATGATTTGGTTTGGCTTGTTTAGGATATTAAATAGTCTTTCCTTGTTTTGCCGAAAAATTTCGTCTTTTACAAGCGTAGTGGCTATTTATGTAAAAAAATAGATAAAATTTTATTTTATTTGTTAAAAAATACTCGAAAATTTGCGTATGTGCAATTTTTGTTGTACCTTTGCAGACGCAAAGGTTATAATTATGAAAGGAAAATCTGGAATTTGGATCATTGTAGTAGCGGCATTGGCGCTTGAGGCTATCTCTTGCACCATGTATTTCACAAGCCGTCATGCTATCCGTCAAGAGGCGCAGGATTTGGCGCGAGCTGAGTTGCGCAAGGCGGAGTTGGAGATTGAGTTGCGTACTATCGAGTTGGAGACGGCTGCCAAGGCTTTGGCGAAGCTGGCTGAGAAGAGTCTGGACGATCCGGATGCTATCTATCCGGCTACTCGTTTGGCAGTCAGCACACTTCGTTCCAATACGAGTCTCGCTGTCGCTTTCGTGCCGGACTATTTCCCGAAGAAAGGTCGGTACTATGAGATCTGCAGCAGTCGTATTTCTGAAGACAGTATCTTTACCCGGAATATAGGCAGCGCCGAGCATGACTATACTCAGATGGAGTGGTTTCAGAACGGTCTGGTGATTGACAGCTGTTGGTGGAGTGAGCCGTATTTGGATGATTCGGGTTCGCAAGAGATGGTGGTCAGTTGTTCCTGCCCGGTGCATGACAAGAACGGCAAGGTTGTTGCGGTGGTGTGCGTCGATCTGTCCTTGGAGTATCTCAAAGACCTGTCGGCTAATCTGGAGATATACCCCAATAGTTATTCCTCTATCCGTTCCAGCAAAGGAGAGAATATCGTTTCCGATGTCGATACGACGGCGGGGGATAAATATAATATCTTCCACCAAGAGATAGGTGCAACAGGCTGGCATATAGAGGTTATCATTCCGGACGATGAGCTCTTTAGAAGCCTGAACCGCATCGGTCGTATCGTTGGTTTGCTGATGATTCTTGGTTTAGGTGTCCTGATCTTTATTGTTTGGCATTCTTCCCGTAATCTGCATCGTCTGCTGGAATCGAAAGCTCTGAATCAGCGTATGGAGGATGAGTTGGAGGTAGCGCAGACTATCCAGATGGCTATGTTGCCCAAAGTCTTCCCGCCTTTCTTGGATCGTTTGGACCTTAATATATATGGTATTGTTCATCCGGCGAAAGAGGTAGGTGGTGATCTGTATGATTTCTATGTGCGCCACGATAAACTATTCTTCTGTGTGGGTGATGTGAGCGGAAAGGGTGTACCGGCATCGTTAGTGATGGCAACTATCCGTTCGCTTTTCCGTAATGTCACCGCGCATGAGGAGAGGGCAGCGGAGATCGTTAAACAGATGAACGATTCGCTGGCTGAGCAAAACGAGCAGAATATGTTTGTTACCTTGTTCTTGGGCGTTTTGAATACTGCCAGTGGTGAGTTGGATTACTGCAACGCCGGGCATAATGCACCCGTTTGCTTGCCTCATTCGGATGTCACTCCGCGTCTGTTGCCGGTGAAGCCGAACCTGCCTTTAGGTGTGACACGTGATTATGACTATGTAGCGCAGAAGACGAAGCTGCACTATAATGACACGCTGTTCCTCTATACGGACGGTCTGACGGAGGCGGAGAATGCGCATCATGATCTGTTCGGAGACGAGCGGATGTTCGTAGCGTTGGAGAAGATGAATACCCTTTCCCCGCGTAAAATAGTGGATAACATGCGCGCGGAAATACAGGCGTTTGTGAAAGACGCGGAGCAGAGCGATGATATCACCATGTTGGCTCTCCGTTACCAGATTCCGGCTCTCGTCATGCGCAATGATATACAGCAGATTCCGACCTTGGCAGAGTGGATTGATAATCTGAAGCTGCCCGAAGAGTTGAACATGCCGGTTAACCTTGCCTTGGAGGAAGCGGTAAGTAACGTGATGCTATATGCGTACCCGGATACCAATAACGGCAAAGTGTTTGTCGAGTTTGTCCGTAGCTGCACACCGGAAGGAGAGCAGTTGACGTTTACCATCTCCGATAGTGGCATACCTTTTGATCCGACTCAGAAATCCGAACCCGATCTGAGCCTTCCGGCAGAGGAACGGGCTATCGGCGGTTTGGGTATTCATCTCGTTCGTCAGCTCATGGACGAGGTGCAGTATGTACGCGAAGATGACAAGAATGTCTTGACACTCGTTAAGAAATTGAAAAGTGAAAAGTGAAAGTAGATAATTGATAATTAAAACTATATGAAAACAGAAATTAAGGAAAACGGCAATCAGTTGATTGCAACGTTTAGTGGTCGTTTGGACACAGCGGCAGCAGTAACTACAGCGGAGGAAGTTAAGCCGCTGATGGTAGCGGAGAAAAAAGAAATCGTCCTCGATTGCTCTGAATTGGAGTATATCTCCTCTTCGGGTTTGCGAATCTTCCTCTCTATCCGCAAAGAGGCTGCTTCGCACGGATCTAAAGTCATTGTACGGAATATCAATGCAGACATTCGTCAGGTATTCATGATGACCGGTTTTATCAGCCTGTTTGAAATCCAATAATAATTCCTATGGATCTGCATTCCGAAATGTTATTGGAGGAGTTCCGCGAGTCGCTTCCTGAATTGGAGAAACTCAAAGAACAGGTGCTTGCTACTCTTCGTGAGGCGCTGAATCGCAACGGACTCATCGTCACCGCCGTAGAGGCGCGTGTGAAGACCGAGGAGTCCTTGGCGGGTAAATTGGCGCTCAAGGGAGGCAAGTACGCTACGCTGGATGAAGTCACCGATTTAGTGGGCGCACGTATCATCACTTTCTATACCGATGATGTGGACCGTATTGCAGCCATGACGGAGCAGTTGTTCGAGGTGGATTGGAATAACTCAGTGGATAAACGAATGTTGCACCAACTCGATAGTTTCGGCTATAACTCGCTGCATTATATCTGCCGCGTGCCCGGTTATCACTTCCGTTTTGAGTTACAACTGCGTACCACTTTGCAGCACGCGTGGGCGGCTATCAATCACGATACCGGTTATAAATCCGGCATCGAGATCCCACGTATGTACATGCGTCGCATGAACCGTTTGGCGGGACTGTTGGAGTTGGCGGACGATGAGTTCAGCCGTATTCGTTCGGAGATCACCGACTACCGTCGCAGGGTACACCAATTGGTGCAGAACGGCAAATTGGACGATGTCCTCTTGGACGGCGATACCTTCCGTTCGTATCTGCAGGCAGAGCCGTTTGAGCAACTCAATAAACGTATTGCTGCTATCAATCAGGCAGAGATACAGGATGCGCCGCTCATCCGCTACTTGCGTGTGTTGGTAGCCTTGGGCTGCAAGACGCTGGGAGACGTCAGCCGTCTGATCCACAAATACGAAGAAGACGCCTATCGTCTGGCGCGTTACCAACTCGGAAACACGGATCTTGATATCATCTCTTCTGCCGTGGGCTTGCAGAACATCTGTATCGTCTGTATCCTCTCTACCGGCGGTGGTAAGATCGGTCTCGAACGGATGTTTGATGCCATCAACGGTCACAATACCCAGAACGCGGCTTTGGCGGAGCTGACCTATCAATTGGCTTCTAACCTGCCGTTCATGAGCCAACTAAATGCTTAACCCTAAAAAGAAGAAACAATTATGGAACCAAAACTCATTGATTTGAATGACTATGTACGTACCGGCGAAGGAGCCAATGGTGCGAGTTATAATCATAAAACAGACCCCAATATCATGCTCAAGTTGTACTTCCGCAATTTCGAGGCAGCTAAGTTGGAGTTGGAGGTAGCGCAGAAAGTGTATGCGATGGGTATTCCGACACCCGAACCCGGTGATCTGGTGACCGACGGCAAACAGGTGGGTATCCGTTTCCGCCGTATTGAGGGTAAGAAATCGTACTCGCGTGCCTGTGGCGATCATCCGGAGCTCGCAGAAGAGTACGGAAAAGAGTTTGCGCAGCTCTGTAAGAAACTGCACTCTGTGCACGTGGATACGACACAGTTCGAGAACGTGAAGGATCGGCTCTATAAGATGTTGGCAGACAACCCCTTCTTCACCGACGAGCAGAAACAGAAGATCCATGATTTCATAGCTGCAGCCCCGGATGCGGACACTGCTATCCACGGCGATTTGCAGTTCGGTAACGGTATTTTTACCGAGAAGGACGGAGTACGTACGCCTTATTTCATCGACCTCGGCGATTTCTGTTACGGCTATCCGATGTTTGACATCGGCATGGTCTATCTGTGCTGCTGTCTGAACGACGAGAGTTGGACCATGGAGGTCAATCATATGACGAATGCTACTGCTGCCCGTTTCTGGGATGGTTTTGCTCAGGAGTATTTCGGCAAAGATGCCGACATGGAGAAGGTGATGAAAGAGGTGAAGATCTACGCGGGTCTCAAAACGCTGATTGTAGAGCGTGATACCAAATGCCCGATGCCGCAGTTCCGAGCTATGTTGGAGGGCACGATTTATTAAGTGGATAGTTGAAAGTTGAAAGACTTATCTAAGACTTTGCAAAGACTTTACAAAGACTTTTATAAGCTGAAAATGGAAAGGAAAAAGCCTAATGGCAAATAAATATTTAGAAACCGATCTGCTTGACCGCGCGATTATCTTTGCTGTCAAGGCGCATCATAATACAGAGCGTCGCGGAAAGGGATTTCCGTATATCGTTCATCCCATGGAGGCGGTGGAGATCGTAGCGTCCATCACTCCGGATCAGGAGCTCCTCGCTGCTGCGGCTTTGCATGACACGATCGAAGATACCGACGTGACGGTGGACCAACTGCGTGCTGAGTTCGGCGAACGGATAGCACATCTGGTTCATGCCGAGAGCGATCAGATCAACGGTGAGCTCTTCGATGCCGAAAAAGGCGATGAAGCGGCTACGTGGCATGCACGCAAACAGGCGGCGATTGACCGTCTCAAGGCGGCTCCGCATGATGCGAAGATCGTAGCGATGGGAGATAAACTGAGTAACATGCGTGCTATATGGCGTGATTATCAGATCAAAGGCGATGCTCTATGGTCTATCTTCCACGTCAAGGACAAAGAGTCGCACGCATGGCATTACCGCGGTTTGGCGGATGCATTGAGCGAACTGTCCGACACCTTTGCGTATCGCGAGTTTGTACGTTTGATAGATGAAGTATTCTAATGGAAGTTTTATTTGATAATATCGTTAACGCGCGTGATTTAGGTGGGCTGGTAGGAGCCGGAGGACGGGAGATCAAACCTCACCGTCTGCTTCGTACCGCTCATCTGCACGATGCTTCTAAAGCCGACCTCACCCGTCTGCACGAGGAGTATAACCTTGCTAAGATCTTTGATTTCCGGTCTATAGGCGAGGCGGAGGCTTTGCCGGATCAGGAGGTCGTTGGCGCAGAGCATCATCTGTTGCCGACCATTGACTTGAGCGCAGAGCGTCTGACCGAGCAACCGATACCCCAAGAGGCGTTTTTGGACTTGGAATCGCACATCGTTAATTACTCTTTTTATCCCGAAGTGCAAAAAATGGCACGAAATATGTACCCGTCTTTAATACGAAGCGAGTTCTCTCAGTTGCAGTACGCTACGTACCTGCGTCTGATCATCGAGGCGCCCGAGGACGGAGGTATCTTGTGGCATTGCTTCCAAGGGAAAGACCGGACAGGGTGGGGTGCCGCTTATCTGCTCTTTGCCTTAGGTGTGGAGAGAGAGGCGGTCATTGAGGATTTTGATTTGTCCAACGCGGCGTACCGCGATCTGGTAGCCAAACTGAACGCAGAGATCGATGCTCGTGGCGGAGGAGAGGCTGAGAAAGAGGTGATCCTTGCTTTCATGGGCGTCTCGACACCTAATTTTATACGCACACTTGATCTCATCGACGAGGAGTTCGGAGGAATGATCAATTATCTGCACGAGCAGCTCTTCCTCGCTCCGGATGATATTCAGTTGTTGCGTAAGCGTTTTTTGAAATAAAGGGTAGTGGACTCTGCTCGTCCGGAAAAGTGGTCAAAAAAAGAACCACCATGAGGGTGATTCTTCTTTTGAGAGCCACTTCCCGGACTCGAAAAATGTGACCAAGTCACATTAATCGTTCGAGCGAAGCGAGATAAGAACCCCCGGCTTCGAGGCCCTGGAAGTGAAAAAAACGCCCCGAAGGACGTTTTTTCCAGAGCCACTTCCCGGACTCGAACCGGGGACCTACGCATTACGAATGCGTTGCTCTACCAACTGAGCCAAAGTGGCATTATTTTTGAAAACGGGTGCAAAGGTACTACATTTTTTTGACATACGCAAATATTTTGTGAAAAAAAGTGCATTAATAGTGATTTTTTTATCCCTAACGCTTGGGATAAGCGCGCAAACCCACACGCATATCTATAATGAACGCGTGCGCACGTTGCGCGTCGCGCGTACGTGTCTGACGCTCATGGAGAACGAATTGGACGGATCTGATCCCGAAAATGTGCTCCATATTTCGTTCGACGAGATGAGTCATGACGTACATTTCTATACGTTTTCGGTGAAGCATATGAACGCCAATTGGTCCAAGGAGAGCGACATTCTCTCCGGTGAGTATCTGCGCGGGTTCACTACGCAGGACATCACCGACTATGAGCATTCCATCAATACGAGCCGCGAATATACCCATTACCGGTTCGCCTTCCCAAACCCCGAGATGGTGATCACCAAAAGCGGTAATTATCTGCTGACGGTCTATGAGGACGGTGATCCGGAGAACAAGATCGCCGAGATACAGTGTAGTGTAGTAGAACCGGCTGTCAAAGTAGAGGCGAACGTCTATAGTCATACGGATATAGAGATCAACGGGCGTTACCAGCAGATGGATCTTAGTCTCAATACGGCGGCTATCGATCTCAAGGACCCGAATGAGATGCACGTGTTGGTACAACAGAACAACCGTACGGACAATGAGGTTTGGCTCTCCCGTCCTACGTATATCGAGCGCAACCGGCTCAAATACCAGCAATGCAAAGATCTGATCTTTGAGGGCGGTAATGAGTATCGTCATTTCGATGCGTTCTCGACCTATTTTGCCGGAACGGGTATTGACCGTGTCTATTATGAGATGGGCGACTATCACGCAATGCTCTTTGCGGACGAACTGCGCACAAACGGGTATATGTTCAATAGTGCGGACGCTGATGGACGTTTCTTAGTCAACGCCGAGCGTACGCAGGACAGCGATGTAGAGGCGGAGTACATGTGGGTACACTGGACGCTGCCGATGGAGCAGCCTTGGTTTGATGGCGCGCTCTATGTAGGCGGAGACCTTTTCAATAATGAGATGGGGCTTCGGAACAGGATGCAGTACGACCCGGAAACCAAGTGTTACTGGCTCGCTTCGTTGGTGAAGCAGGGCGGCTACGATTATCAGTATTGGTTTGTACCCAAATCCCAAATCTCCAATAAAAAAACAACTACCACCCAACGTGTGGATGGTAGTTATTGGCAGACTGAGAACGAATATGCCGTGTATGTCTATTGGCGTCCTTTCGGCGCACGTTATGACCGATTAGTCGGCGTTTCGTTCCTTCGTTAATCAGTCGATGCGGATGAATTTTCCACTCTTATTGAAGATCAAAACCATGTCCTGATTCAGTTCGATGGTTTGATTCATGGTCTCCTTTTCATACGACGTGATGGTCGCATTGGGGAAAGTCTCCTGAATATAACTCTGTATGTTCTCCGGCACGAACTCCTGTTTGATACCGGCAGGGTTAGTGATCTCGCGGAACTGGATCTTGAGTTTCTTTTTGCCGATAGACATATATTCGAGCTTCGTACCGTCAGCCAGATGGAAGACGAACTTATGATGTCTCGGCATTGTTTTCTCACTGGTGATCAGTTGTACCTGATCCTCGGTGAAGTTCTTCAGGATCTCCGTTTGCAGCACTTCCGGCATCTTAGTGAAGGATACCGGCTGTTTGCCGCGTGCAAATGCGGTGAGACAGAACATGCTCACTAACGCAACACAAATGATCTTTTTCATTTTCCAAGCCTTTCTTTGATTGCTTTGCTCTCAGCCTCGTATCCGGGTTTGTCGAGCAGAGCGAACATGTTCTTCTTGTATGCTTCTACGCCCGGCTGATTGAACGGATTGACACCCAGTACATAGCCGGAAATACCGCATCCACGCTCGAAGAAATAGATGAACTGACCGATGTTGTACTCGTCAATCTTCTCGAACGTAATATGGATATTCGGTACACCGCCGTCCACGTGAGCGAGTTGCGTACCGAGCTCAGCCATCTTGTTGACCTCATCGACCCGTTTGCCGGCGAGGAAGTTGAGTCCGTCGAGGTTCTCTTCGTCCATCGGCACGAGAACGGTCTTGTTGGCTTTCTCAATAGAGATCACGGTCTCGAAGATCGTACGCTCACCGTCTTGGATCCATTGACCCATTGAGTGAAGATCGGTCGTGAAATCTACGGAAGCCGGGAAAATAGCCTTGTGGTCCTTACCCTCGGACTCGCCGTAGAGCTGTTTCCACCACTCCGAGAAATAGTGCAGTTTAGGGTTGAAGTTCACGAGGATCTCGATCTTCTTACCGCTCTGATAGAGGGCGTTACGCATAGCTGCATACTGGCAAGCCGGGTTCTCTGCGTACGGTACTTTGATGTCCGTGGCTTTCTCCATATCCTGTGCTCCCTTCACCAGCGCTTTGATGTCGCCACCTGCTACTGCTATCGGCAGCAGACCTACCGGCGTGAGAACAGAGAAACGTCCACCGACATTATCAGGGATGACGAAAGTCTTGTAACCCTCTTTGGTCGCGAGGCTGCGGAGAGCACCTTTCGCACGGTCGGTAACGGCTACGATACGTTTGCGTGCTTCCTCTTTGCCCACTTGTTTCTCCAGCATGGTCTTCAAGAGACGGAATGCCAAAGCGGTCTCGGTTGTGGTACCCGACTTGGAGATATTGATGATACCGAACTGTTTGTCAGCAAGGAACTCCATCAACTCAGCCAAGTAATCCTCACCGATGTTGTTACCTGCGTACACCACGTACGGGTTCTTGCGGTCTTTGGCTACAAACGCATCGAAAGACGAAGCCAAAGCTTCGTTGACAGCTCGTGCGCCCAGATACGAACCACCGATACCGGCTACGATCACTACCTCGCAACGACGGCGAAGTTCATCTGCCGATGCCTGTACTTCTGCTAAAAACTCATCCGTGATAGAGGAGGGCAGATGGACCCATCCGATGTAATCATTACCGGCTCCCTGTCCGTTTTCCAACAGCAAGTTAGCGGCTTCGGTTTTCGACTCCAGTTGTTTCAAGACAGCAGCGTCCACAAAAGAGGCTGCATTTTTAAGACAGATTTGCATATTATTGTAATTTAGTTGTTAATGACTTGATTATCGGTTTCGCTTTCTGACGGTTGTACAGGATCTCGTACATGGCATCTACGATAGGCAGCGACACGCGCATCCGTTGGTTCGCCATGTAGATTGCTTTGGTGGCATAATAACCCTCCGCGATCATCTCCATCTCCATCTGCGCAGCCTTGACCGAATAGCCCAGACCCAGCATCTGACCGAACTGCCTGTTACGGCTGAACTGCGAATAACCGGTGACGAGCACATCGCCCAAATAACCCGAGGCGGTGATGTCACGAGGCACGTTGTTCATCGCTGTCGCAAAACGCTGAATCTCCTGAATAGCGTTTGACAGCAGTACGGCTTGGAAGTTATCGCCGTAGTGAAGCGCTTGACACATACCGGCTGCAATCGCGTAGATATTCTTCATCACCGAGCTGTACTCCAGACCGGTCACGTCACTCGAGATAGTAGTATGTACGTACTGCGTCTCGAATAGTTTTGCCCACACCTCGGCGTTCTGACGGTTCTCGCATCCGATGGTCAAATAGCTCAGACGCTCCAATGCGATCTCCTCTGCGTGACACGGACCGGCTATGACGCCCAACTGCTCCATAGCAATGCCGAAACGGTCGTGCAGGTAGTCCGTGATGATGATGTTCTCCTCCGGAATCATACCTTTGACAGCGGAGATAACCACCTTATGCGTCATGTCCCGACGGATCTTATTGAGCGACTGCTTCACGTATGGAGAAGGGATCGCTAAGATCAGTACGTCCGACTGAGCTACGGTCTGGTTGATGTCCGCCGAGAAATGAATACGGCTCACGTCAAACTCCGCGGCTCCTAAATAGGAAGGGTTCTTGCCGGTTGAGATAAACTCGTCGATCACCTCTTGACGGCGGATAAACCAGTTGATCTCGCTTTGGTTTTGCATCACGATCTTAGCTAAAGCTGTTGCCCATGATCCCGAACCCAAAATGGCTACTTTTCTATACATATCCTTTGTACTTTGTACTTTGTCCCTTTGTACTTTAATTGACTTCCGGTTTCATCGTCGGGAAGAGCAGAACCTCTTGGATGGTTGGCTGTCCGGTCATGAGGATAGCCAGACGGTCGATACCGATACCGATACCCGAGGTCGGCGGCATACCATATTCTAACGCGCGCATGAAGTCGTGATCAATGACCATAGCTTCGTCGTCACCCTTGTCCGCAAGCTTCATCTGCTCTACGAAACGGTTGTATTGGTCAATCGGGTCGTTCAGCTCCGAATAAGCGTTTGCTAACTCTTTGCCGTTCACCATCAGCTCAAAACGCTCGGTCAGACCGGGTTTGGAGCGGTGCATCTTCGTCAGCGGGCTCATCTCAACAGGGTAATCGGTTATGAAAGTCGGCTGAATGAACGAACCCTCGCAAGTCTCGCCGAAGATCTCGTCAATGAGCTTACCTTTGCCCATGTGCTCGGTATCTTCCACACCGAGTTTCTTTGCCTCAACGCGGATCTCGTCCTCGCTCATCGAAGCCAAATCCAGACCGGTCTTCTCTTTGATGGCATCCAGAATAGGCAGACGGCGGTATGGAGCTTTGAAATCCACCTCATGGTCGCCTATCTGCACTTTGGTCGTGCCGTTCACAGCTATCGCGATCTTCTCCAACAGCTGCTCCGTGAAGCTCATCATCCAGTTGTAGTCTTTGTACTGTACATAGAGCTCCATGCAGGTAAACTCAGGGTTGTGGCTGCGGTCCATTCCCTCGTTGCGGAAGTTACGGCCGATCTCATACACACCCTCAAAACCACCGACGATCAGTCGCTTTAGATAGAGCTCTGTCGCAATACGTAGGTACATATCTACGTCGAGCGAATTATGATGCGTGATGAACGGACGAGCCGAAGCACCTCCGGCTATCTGCTGCAGGATCGGGGTCTCTACCTCGGTATAACCTGCCTCGTCAAACACCTGACGCATGGTGCGCAGGATAGTAGCGCGTTTGAGGAACGTGTCTTTGACACCATCGTTCACCACGAGGTCCACGTAACGCTGACGGTAACGCTGCTCCGGATCATTGAATCCGTCATAAGCTACACCATCTTTGTATTTCACGATCGGCAGCGGACGAAGACTCTTGGCAAGCACCGTCAGTTTCTTGGCATGTACGGAGATCTCGCCCATCTGTGTGCGGAAAACGAATCCCTCGATACCGATGAAATCGCCGATATCGAGCAGTTTCTTGAATACCACGTTGTACATCTGTTGCTCTACAGTCGTCGGCTGTTCGCCTTCGGCTACAGGTGCTTGTATGTCATCTCTCGATACATACACTTGAATACGTCCTTTGGAGTCTTGGATCTCGATGAAAGAAGCCTTGCCCATGATACGTTTGGACATCAGTCGTCCGGCAATACGCACGGTGTCTCCTGTATGCCATTCCTTTGTACATTGTACTTTGTCCCTTTGTACATTGTCGTCATCTACAAATCCGGCTTTGATTTCGGTTGAATAACCGGTTACTTCATACTCAGCCGCAGGGTAGGGATCGATGCCCATTTCGCGCATCGTCTGCAAACTCTGTCGGCGTACAATTTCTTGTTCACTTAATTCCATATAATGTTGTTTTTTATCGTTCAAAACATTTGAGGGTGCAAAGGTACTAAAATTATTTGACATATGCAAACTTTTTATTAAAATAATAAAAAAAACGTACCTAATTGCCGATTGTTTTTTCATTTTTCATTTTTCATTTTTCATTTCTGTCGCATATTTGCGGCAGTTTTCCCCCGCCTTGTTCCCTTTTTCCTCTTTCTTCTTTTACAGGCAAATAGTATTTGCCGCTCTTCTTTGTCCCTTGCGTCGGGATCTGATCCCGACTAAAACACCTCCAAATCCCCTTTCCGCCCCGAAAATCTCATTATTCTGACTTTTCCAAGCCCCAAAATTTGCATATATCAAAAAAAATGCGTATCTTTGCACCCGATTTCAGGATTCCTCTCATCCTCTAACCCTCTCACCCACTAACCCACTTCAAGGGCTCTGCCCGAGACCGGATACAGAGCGGATCGAGACCGGAAAGGAGGCATCCTAGACCATGCTAATTATAATACAACCATAATAATCACATATACAACGATTTACAGCCAATGCCAAAGCATCTAAAAACAACCATATTTTTAACTTTAACAAGCACCCTTTTCCAAGAGGTGCCTTCTCCCGCGGTTTCCAAGGTTCACGCCCGTGGTGTTCGCTATTTATATCCCATTGATGGCATCAATTATTACTGCGGAATGATGAATTCCCACAAAATAGGCCAAAAATACCGCAAGCACATCATCGTCCGCCGTGTGCCGCGTTTTGGCGGCTTGCACCAACTCTATACGTACCATTTCCCCAAGACGTGGTCAGCAGCCTGTATCGCTAACCGCGAACTCATCAAAACCGCCCAAAAACTCGCTCACGCTCTCGAACACGACTACTCACCGGAAGGCATCGAATGGAGACTCCGTTTCTTCCATCATTATTTCCACGTAGTCAAAGGTGGTGCAAAACCGGAACCCGGTCTCAAACCCTATACCCGTTTCTATCAATACGTCTACGTCTCCATCTTCCGCGACCTCAAATCCGCCACCCAACAAGCCGTAGAAACCGCTACCATTGATGCCCAGCAACCCACTTCTGAGCAGTCTTTGTTGAGTGCTCCGTGCGTAAGCGCGGAGTCCCTTCCTGCCGATCGTCCCCACACTGTGCTGTCCACTTCTCGGCGCAGTCTCGCCGAGCCTTCCCTCGCCGCGCAACCCACCGCAGAGCCCTCCCTCCCGACACCCGAGGACGTCTCCTTCGTGCCCATTAATCCTCGTCCTCTCCGTTCCCGCCGCACGTATCCCCTCAACGCCCTTTCCCTCTCATCCTCTCATCCGCTCACCCTCTCATCCTTTCCACGCCCTCAAAGAGAGGAATTTTACAAAATTTTGACGTAATGTTTGCATATGTCAAAAAATATTTGTAAATTTGCAGCCGAAATCGGAAAGCTGTTGAGACGGTGAATCAGACAGCGAACGATCGAGGCGATTTTGTAACTTTTAACTTTTAATATCAACATGAAAAAACTTTTATTTTTTCTGATCATTCTGATGCCGATGATGGTAACGGCACAGGAGGTTTCTCCGCAAGACAGTTTGGCAGCAAAGGAAGCTGAAAAGAATGACCTTTTGATTGCACAACAGGTTGCCGATAAAGAAGATGTCATTTATAAGGTAGTGGAGCAAATGCCGGAATTCCCCGGTGGAGCAAATTCGCTTCGTGCTTTTTTAGCGGAAAACGTGAAGTACCCGTCTATTGCGAAGGAAAACGGCATTTACGGTCGGGTTGTTTGTCAGTTTATTGTGGAGAAAGACGGATCTATTACTGACGTTAGAGCAGCCATATCTGGCGGAGATTTGTCCTTGGACAGAGAAGCTATTCGCGTCATTAAAATGATGCCGAAATGGAAACCGGGAAAGCAAAGAAATGAGCCGGTGAGAACAAGGTATACTTTGCCGATTAGTTTTAAATTGGACGATGATAAATCGTCTGCCAAGAAACAATCGAAACCAGTGTCTCAAAAAACAATGACCACAAAGCCGGAAGTGAAGCAAGAGACGCAAGAGAAGCGGAAAATGGGATCGTTTACGGACGGTGAGGTGTTCCCTGTGAAGCGTGAGAAAGATTCCAAACCCATTTTGGCACCTAATGGTATGATAATCAGCCCGAACTTGGGATTCATAAACGCGCATGTCTATGAGCACTCAACGATCACAGCAGAAATCCATATGAGAGAAGATACCATGTTCGTGTTATATAAGGATGAAGGGAAGCGAAGTTTCATCAAGAGAGAGAGGTATCTCTATAATGCTGCCGAAAACTCGTTGGCTTTAGAAGGCGAGCAGGTGTATTTGCAAAATTTTATTCCGTATTGCAGCGAGATTATTGTTAGTGGTTTTCTGAAACGGGTCATTTGGTATGATGCTGAGGGAAAAAAGGAGCGTATCTATCTATTCAAAAATAATAAGGATATTACGGAGATGCAGTTTTATCCGTCCGGCAAGGTCAGCATTCGTAATGAGCATTTCGGTACTCCTCAGGAAGTGCGGTCTGTCTATAATGAGGATGGTAGCGATGGAGAGTTAGTGGAGGCTATGCTTCTTGATGAGCCGGAGAAATTCGATGCTTGTTTCAATAAGAGTTTCCGCTATAATAGGTTATTCACCCACGAAGTGTTTGCACTCCATGTTACGGTAGATACAGTCGGAACATGCTCTGCCTCTGTGTTTGCTAAAGATGGTACGTTTCTGACCCATATGGACTTTAAGGACGAACCTCTTTGGTCTCCGGCTACGATTAACGGACATCCGGTTCAATCCTCCGTCTTCCGCTATGTGACCTATAACCCGATGGAGTATATGAGTAGCAGCGATACGCTTCCGATGTATAATATGCAATCTTCTTACACCACCTATAGTGGTATCCGTTGGATCGATACCCGCCTTTATTCGTTCGTTTCGACAGATACCTGTTCATTCGTTGGAACGGTAGAGGAGCACGGCGATACAACGGTTCTCTGTTGCTTCGATAAAAAGAGTAGAGAGCTGATCGCTCGTCAGAGTTATATGGAGAATGATTTTGGCAAGAAAATCAAAGAAGGATGGTTTACCTATTATAAGAATAACAAGAAATGCTATACCGAGCAGTTCGTCAACGATACGGTCAGCCGCACGATCCATTATGATGCGAACGAAGTGCCCAAGATGGAAATGGTTCGGCTCAAGAACCGAAAAGGCGCAGCTTGGGATACTGTGTGGCATTATTACCCCGACGGACGACTGAAAATGATGTCCATACCTGTTAAAAATGAGGACAAAGATGATATCTGTATCTATTATGACAAGCAGGGAAATCCGACGACCGAGTTCGTGCAGCCTTCGTATCCGGGTAAAGAGAAAGCGCTGAATAAATACCTGCGCAAGAACGTCCGTATTACGGATTCCAAGTTGTGGAAGCAGAAGAGTTGGACTTCGTTGGAGTGTTGGGCGGATTTCTTTGTGGAGGTAGATGCGAATGGCAAGGTGCTTCAAGTTGGAAAGGGGGCTTCGTCCTGTACGCAAAACTACCGAGGAGCTCCTCTCGACCGAAGGGAAATTGAGTTGCTGTACGACCTGTTGAAGGAGAGTATAGAGAATAACCCGACTCTTTGGGAACCGGGAACCATACAAAACGAAAGCACCTCGATGTTCACCAAGGTGCGTGTTAAATATTCCTATTCGAGATAATTAATCAATTAAAATAATTATGAAAACCACTACATTTACCTGCACTAAAAGTGCAGAAGAGCTTGAGAAATCGGCTCGTCAAAGATCAATGTTTTATGGACTAATGATGTGGCTTTGCCCTTTAATGCCCGTGTTGATTGTGTATATATTGTCGTCCGTTTACCAAGAGGAAGAATTAGCTATAATACCGATTTTGCTTTTTACGGTAACAGTCGTTATGGCAGTTTACTGTTTTATCATGTTTTATAAGACCAAAAAACGTCTTCCGTCTAAATATGAGTTGATGCCCACGAAGGAGTTCAGTTGGGACGAGACCACGAAGCAGTTTACGTACAAGGACAAGGATTGCACTTTGCGTTTCAAAGGCGATGACATCGAGAAATGGGTTAGTTATGTGAATAACAAATCCAACGAACCTACTGAGATCGTCACCCTGCGAACCGGAGAGAAGTTCATCTTGGAGGGAGAATGGAATATGGAGGTGCATGATTTTCTGAATCTTAATCGCACCGAGTTAAACCTCCCCAAACCCAAACGCTGGACTTGGTCATACGAAGTGTATTAATAAAACTTAAAATCATATGAAAAAGATCTTTTTTGCGTTAGTAGCGTGCTTGGCTTTGTCTGTGCAGGCTAAAGAGTACAAGTATCAAACGGTAGAAGGTGACCCTATGCAGGCACGTATCTACAAGTTGGAAAACGGATTGACGGTCTATCTGACCCAGAACAAGGAGAAACCGCAGATTCAAACCTTCATTGCTGTGCGAGCCGGTAGTCAGAATGACCCGTTAGAATCTACCGGCTTGGCACATTATCAGGAGCATATCATGTTCAAGGGTACCAAACAATACGGTACTACGAACTATGCCAAAGAGTTGCCTAATCTGCTTGCTATTGATTCTCTATATGAGGTATATGGGCACACTATAGATCCGGAGCAACGCAAGGCAATCTATCACCAGATCGACTCATTCTCGTATGAAAGTTCTAAAATCGCAGTCGCAAGCGAGTTTGACAAACTGATGGCAGGTATAGGAGCCACCGATGTAAATGCTTTTACGGGAACTGAATATACATGTTATATAGAAGTGATCCCATCCTCGGAACTGAATAGATGGGCAATGATAGAGTCCGACCGTTTTCGTGATCTTGTTATCCGAGGTTTCCATACGGAGTTGGAAGCGGTCTATGAGGAATTTAATATGTATTCTACAGAAGACTATCTTAAGGTCTCATTAGCGATTGATCAGGCTTTGTATCCTGCTATCCCATACCGTCAACATACCGTATTAGGAACACAAGAAGACCTAAAGAGTCCGAGCATCAAAAATATCCGTAAGTTCTACGACACTTATTATCGTCCGAATAATGTAGCTATCTGCCTATCCGGTGATTTTGATTTTGATAATGCGATCAAAGTGATTGATGCGTATTTTGGTAAATGGGAGGCCAAGGCCATACCAGAACCTATTCATTATGAGCAACCGGCGCTGAAGGAGCACAAAGATACGGTCGTTTATGGCAAGGAGGCACCAGAGGTATGGCTCGCATGGAAAATGCCGAACATTAAACATAAGGATATAGACGCATTGGTTGTAATGGACTATGTATTGAAAAACGACAAGTGCGGATTGTTTGATGTCGATATTGATCAAAAGCAGATGTTGCTTTCTTCGTATTCGAATCTAAACAAGGGTGGGGATTATTCCACATATATAATCAAAGGAAGCCCCAAAGAGAAACAGACATTGGAGGAAGTTCGTCAGATCCTGTTGGCTGAGATAGAAAAACTGAAGAAAGGAGAGTTTTCGGAAGATCTATTAGCGGCTATTGTTCGGAATAAAAAACGTGCAGAGTTAGTTCAATTGCAATCTAACTTTGCACGCGTGCAGAAGTTCATGACAGCGCATATCTATCAGATTCCGTATGAGGATATCGTGAATGATTTGGCGCGCAAACAGAAAGTGACGAAGGATGATGTGGTGCGTGTGGCCAATACCTATTTCGATGATAGTTACGTTTGTGTGCTCAAAGAGCATAACGAGCATGCTAATCCTCCAAAGATGGAGAAGCCAGCCATAACGCCTATTGAGATGAACCGAGAAGCTACATCAGAGTTCTATGATCGGCTCATGGTATCTCCTTCTGAGCGCAGTAAACCGCAATTCTTGGATTTTAATAAGGATCTTAGTCGTAGCATATTGCCTAACGGAGTGGAGTTGCTTTATCGTCAGAACACGGAGAATGATTTGAGCAAACTGGTGCTATTGACCAATAAAGGAACGGATCAAGACAAATATCTTAGTTTTGCTGCCAATATGCTTAGTTATCTCGGAACGGACAAACTTACCACAGAGCAGTACCAAAAAGCATTATACAGTGAAGCGGCAGAAGCCTTTGTCATTAGTGAAGAGAACGAGAGTCTATTCTATCTCTATGGACTCAAAGAGTCTCTACCGGCGGCTTTGAAGCTGATGGAAGACCATGTGCTGACTGCTCAACCCGATAATGAGGTATTGAAAGAGTTGGTAAACGATTGTATCAAGCAGCATGAAGATGCTAAAAAGGACCAATGGACATGTTCCTACTATATGAATCAATACGGTATGTATGGAGCAGAGACACAGAAGATGCGTACGGTGCTTCCTAAAGATATGAAGAAGATGCAGTCTGCTGATTTGCTTGCTCGCGTGCGTGCATTGGTGCCTGCGATTGAGCGCGTTGTCTATTATGGACCGCTTCCTGAAGCAGAAGTAAAGTCGATGTTGGCATCCTCAAAATTCTTAGCCCAGGCAGATGCCTCCAAGCGTATTCAGCCCAAACGAGTGGAGCGTCAGCAGGTCAATAGTAATGAAGTGATTGTTGTGCCCTATAATGCAAATAATATGATGATGAGCGCATATGCTAACTGGGGAGAGGTCTATAATCCCAAAGATATCGCTATTATTAAATTGTTCAATGAGTACTTCGACGGTTCTATGGGAGGAATCGTTTTCCAAGAAATGCGCGAGTCGCGTGCGTTATGCTATACTTCATGGGCAGGTTATATAATGGCGGACCATAAGGGCGAGTGTAACTATATAGATAAAGGTATCGTGTCCCAAAATGACAAACTGAAAGATTGTATTGTGACATTTGACGAGATATGCAGTAATATGCCTCTCTCTCAGGCCGCTTTTGACAATGCCAAAGATGCTCTTATCAAGCAAATTGAACAACGCCGCTATGTCCGTGATGGTGCAATATGGTCGTATATCGCTTTCGAAGACCTTGGATGGGATCATGATATCTACGAAGATGTATATCAGGAGGTACAGAAACTTACGTTAGCGGATGTGGTGCAATTCCAGAAAGAGCATGTTGCTAACCGCGCTAACCGCTACATGATACTAGGAAACCCAAAGGAACTGGATATGAAGTTTCTCAAAACACTTGGTCCGGTTAAGCAACTTACTATCAAAGATATATTTGTGTATTAAAACCGCACTTTCCTAATCATAAAACAAAATAATTATGCAAAAGAAACTCTTTACTTTCCTGTTTGTCATCGTGGCAAGCATATAAAGCAGAGGATGAATGGAAGGAGTTTAATCCGATTCTGCCGATAAATACGCAAGATGTGGAGCAAGTGTCAGGAGAGCGAACTCGAAGTAGTTACAAAGTCGTCAAAGACGGTCAAGTGATTATTCTCCGTGGTGATAAGAGATATACATTACAGGGAAATGAAGTGAAATAACGAATCACCGAAACTTATTCCCCAAAAAATGCGCTGCCCTCATGGAGCAGCGCATTTTGTATAGCCGGAAGGACTCGGAAAGGTTATTCCGTAATAGTGAAAATGCCATTTTTAACGGATGAGGTACCGGAAGAGTGTGTTTGGTATTTCGACCCTTTAGCTATAGTAAGCGAGTAGTCATAACTACCATTTGCAACTCCTCCTGTTTTATCAGCAAAGGAGAGTGTGAGCCTATAAGATCTCTCCGAAGTAGAGTAGCTGTCTTCGGAGAGATAAGAGAAACTTAAATCTGCTTCTACTTCAGATGTTCGGTTGTAAGAAACAGATGAACGTTTTGCTGTTCCGATGTAATCAACAATAGTAGCAGAGGTGTTGCTTGAGAAATTAATTTTGACACCATCTACTTTTAGTGTTTTACCGGTCATGTTTTTCGGCGCGATAGCTAAATCTTCGTTAATTTTATCTCCTTTTTTACATGACGGAAAAAGGAAACTGATAGTTACAAATGCAACACTCATCAAAAAGGTTGCCCAATTTAAAGAAATTCGTTTCATTGTAGTTGTTTTTTATGGTTAATTAATTTGATTTTGTATTTCAAATAACATACATCTATTATTTATACAAATTATTGTGCGAAATAGTTGGTTTGGATCAGTTTGTCGGAGAGGGAATAGGCCTCTTCGAGGGTTATAGGACGGGATTGTAGCAAAGACGGGGCGTTAGGGGAGAGCAAGTCGATGCCGAAACCACGCCACATGTAGTCGTCTTGTCCGATAGCGTGAAGGACGGTCGGGAAGATATCCATTTGCAGGGCGTGAGGAAAGAAAACCGACTCCTTGATGCGCGGCGAAGAGAGGATGAGGGGACACAAACCATGCCCGTTCGTGCGCGGGAAATGATTATGGTCGGCGGTAATGACGATGGTAGCATTTTGCATGACAGAGGCGGTGTCTGACCATGCTAAAAACTGACCTATTTGACGGTCGGTATAATGTGCGCTACAGAGGTAGTCTTTCTCCGTGGAAGAGTAACGGTCGTCCAGCGTCAGACTATCTCGCGATGTTTGGAAAGGCGCATGAGTGTCGATCGTTAGCGCCAAGACAACCGTTGGTTCGGAAGCCTCTATCAGATGTCCACGTGTGCGTTGCATGACGAAACGGTCTTTCTCGTTATGCAACCTCCTTGGACTAATCAAACGCTGGAAACCATACGAATAAGTGACTACACGTTGGTTCCAAACGGGAACATGGTAAGGGTTGATGACGATGCCGTGGGAGTAGAAATGAGCAAGGTTCGGGTAAGTATTTGTGCCGAATTGCTTACATGCTACTCCGGATGAGATAGGAAGCAGACCTGTTTGGACGATCAGTTGTCCGTCTCCGCTGCGTCCGTATTTCTGCAGTGTCTCAATGCCCGGGACATAGAGCACAGGGTGCGTTTGTATATAGGCATTCAAATGCGGACAAACGGACGAGCCGTTTATATCTGTTGCCTCCAAAGCCCAAGTCTCCAAACTCTCCACAAGGATATAGACCAGATGCCCCTCCGGTGCATGAGGCGGAACAGAATCGTGGTAGATAGAGTCCATGATCTCCTGCTCGCGAGGAGTGAACGGACGAGTAGCGTGCCAGCGGAAAAGACCATCTTTAGCCGCCTCATAACCGATGAGTCCGATTTGTGCAAGAGGGCTATGCGTACAAATGAAATAAGTCTGCTCGGCGTGAAACGAACGAAGTTGCGTATGTTCGTCCATCGGAAAAAGGAGTCTTCCTCCTGCAGCACAAAGGCAACCACATAGTGCGATGCTGAGAACGCCTAAACGCGCGCGCTCATCCGCGTGTCTATAAGGTATACGCCGAAGGACAGCCCATGAGAGGAAGGTGGTTAGTGGAAGAAGAAGTTGTGACCAACTCAGATACGCGCGTATAGAGGATTCGAAACCATGCAGTTCGGAAACCGTGCAGAGTGCGTGCCAATTGAGCCAAATGGTGTTTGCGCAGTAGTACCATATTCCTGCAATAAACCACAGATCCGTCAGAATGAGTAGCAGCAATGCCGACCATTTCCAAGAAGACCAAGCGATGAGACCTAATCCTAAAGCAACTGCGGTAACCGCAATATAAGCAGTTACCGTTTGCCAGACGCTGAGCGAGTCATCCATTCCGAGCATCTGACGAAAATAGATGCTTTTTATGATTAGCGCTGCCGTAAGAACCGACAGCGCTATCCATGACCACTTACTGACGCTCGAAAACGCCCATTTCTTCCCAGTCAATATCTCCGTAATAATAGTCTTCATCCGCAACATATATTAGAGCGGCGTTAGCTCCATACCATTGCACTTTGAATTTCATCGGGTAATAATTCGTTCCGTACCCCGGTTCCGTGTAGATCATCATCATATTACCTATACAGGTAGTCTGATTGTAACTGTAACTAAGATTATATGTACTCGATCCCTCATCGCTTGAGTACGTCATAGAACCTGTTCCATCCTCGTTGAAACGGATAGTGGTTGTCTCCTGACCATAGTACTCCGAGTACTCGGTGTGTTTCCACGTACCGACGATAGAATATCCGGACTCGGGGGCGTTCTTGTCTTTCTTGTTGCAAGCAACGAAAGTAAATACACCTAACAGGACTGCAAGGCAGCCTATAAGGAGAGAAAGCCTGTATTTCATAAGTATAGCGCCATTTATCCGTTAGGCTTCGGTTTTATGTGTTTTGGTGATTATGCGTTCTTGCGGCGCTCCAACTGTCCTTCGAGAGCAGCAAGGCAAGCATCGATACCTTCCTCGAAGCTGTCAGCGGTCTTCTCTGCAAACAAACCGGCAATGCGGATCTTTACCTCCTTGTTGTCGTTGGTCTGCGGCTTGATAACCGACATGCGGATCTCTACTTTGTCGTCGGCGTTCAGGTGACGCTCAAAACGATTCATTTTCTTCTCAATAAACTGTTCGAGTTTCTCTGCCATCTCGAAATTAACGGCATTAATTGTCATGTTCATAGTACAGTGTATTTTAAGGGTTATTAATCATTTTAGAAGTGAACTTCCAAAAATTTTCTGCAAAGGTACAACTTTTTTTGCAAATATGCAAGAGTTGAGGTCATTTTATTGAATTTTTCGGATGAGTGTCAGTCCATCTCGGAGCGGCAGGATGACTTTCTCAAACCGCTCGTCAGCTGCTAAACGGTCGTTGAACGCCCGTAGTCCGAGGGTCTGTTTGTCCTTGTCGTACGCAGGGTCGATGATGTGTCCGTCCCAAAGGGTGTTGTCCGCCAAGATGAACCCGCCGACGGGAATCAACGGATAGACCAAGTCCAGATATGCGCAGTACTCCCGTTTGTCCGCATCGATGAAGACGAGGTCGAAGAGACCGGCTTCGCCTGACAGATATTCTTTCGCATCGCCGATGATGAGGCGGATCTTGGAGGAGAGGGGAGACTTGGCGAGATTGCGGCGGATCGTGTCCTCCAGCTCATCATTATGCTCGATGGTAACCAGTTCGCCTTCTTCGGACAGTCCTTCTGCCAAACAGAGCGCCGAATAACCGGTGAAGGTGCCGAGTTCGAGAATACGGTTCGGGCGGATCATGTGACTGATCATGCTTAGCACGCGCCCCTGTACGTGCCCGCTCAACATGTGCGGGTTCAATATATGGATATGTGTGTCACGTACAATGGACTCCAAAACCTCGTTTTCAGGGGTCGAATGAACAGAAATATATTCTTCAAGTGTCATTTTGTTATGAAATTTGCTGCAAAAGTACAAAAAAATTTGCATATATCAAAAAAAAACAGTAATTTTGCACCGAAATTTAATCTTTTTACTATAGAAAATGGAAAAGATAGACGCTTTAGACCGTAAAATTCTGAAGATTATCACCCAAAGTGCGCGTATTCCGTTCAAGGAAGTAGCGGAGCAATGCGGAGTGAGCCGAGCTGCTGTACATCAGCGTGTTCAGAAGATGTTTGACAATGGAGTCATCACCGGATCGAGTTACCAAGTACAGCCGAAAATGTTGGGCTATCAGCTTTGTGTGTACATCGGAATCACGATGGAGAAAGCATCGATGTATAACCAAGTGATTGACGCATTGGAGAAAATCCCCGAGGTGGTGGAGGCGCAATATACATTGGGCGCTTTCGGTTTGCTCATCAAAGTGTTCGCGCATGATAACGAGCACCTCTTGACGCTTCTGAACACGAAGATCCAAGAGATCCCGGGAGTCTCCAACACCACTACGCTGACTGCTTTAGCGCAGCCTATTTATCGTCAGTTACCGATTGAAACCAATTAAAATCATGGAGAGAGTTATTAGTGGTATACGTCCGACGGGAAATTTGCATTTGGGTAATTATTTCGGAGCCGTCAAGAGTTTTGTGAAGATGCAGGACGAGTATGACTGCATGTTTTTCATAGCCGACTGGCATTCGTTGACCACACATCCGACGCCGGAGAACATCCGTAAATCGGTCAAGACCATTCTGAGCGAGTACCTCGCTTGCGGTATTGATCCCGAGAAAGCACCTATTTACGTGCAGAGCGATGTCAAACAAGTCTTGGAACTGTATCTGTATCTGAACATGAACGCCTATCTGGGTGAGTTGGAGCGCGTGACCTCCTTTAAGGAGAAAGTGCGCAAACAGCCGGATAATGTGAATGCCGGTCTGCTGACGTACCCTTGTCTGATGGCTGCGGATATTCTGATGCACAAAGCGGACAAAGTGCCGGTGGGTAAGGATCAGGAGCAGAACATGGAGATGGCTCGTCTCTTTGCGCGCCGTTTCAACCGCATCTATAACGTCGAGTATTTCAAAGAGCCGGCTTCTTTCTATTTCGCTGACAAGGCAGTGAAAGTGCCCGGTTTGGACGGAACAGGTAAGATGGGTAAGTCCGAAGGCAACTGTCTCTACCTCTGCGACGACGAGAAGACGGTGACCAAGAAGATCATGCGTGCCGTGACTGATCAAGGTCCGACGCAGGAGAACCAAGAGAAACCCGAGGTCATTCAGAACCTCTTCACGCTCTGCGAACTGCTTTGCGGCAAAGAGGCAACGGAGTATTACAACGACCTCTACAATCATATGCAGATCCGTTACGGCGACATGAAAAAGCAGATGGCAGCTGATGCTAACAAACTGCTTGCACCGATTCGTGAGAAGATCATCGCTTATGCTTCGGACGATGCGCTGTTAGATCGTATCATGCGTCAGGGAGCTGAGGCTGCGTCTGCTCGTGCTGAGAAGACGATCGAAGAGGTTCGTGAGATCATCGGGTTTAGGAAAGTGTGATGTTGAAAGATGAAAGGTAAGTGGTTCATAGTGTGTGTGGTAGCAGTCGTGTTGGCGGCTTGCTCGACCCTGCAGTCCTTGCCGGTCGATGATGCCTATTATTGGCCGGAGAAGCACGTTTGGGATACTCAAACTACGCAAACTATCTCCACTACACCAACGACACAAACTACTGAAACTACGCCTCGCCTCGAATACCTGAACGTCCAAGACACCACCATTACCGTCAAAATCAAACGATGAGAAAACGTCTATTCCTGATATTAGTACTGGTCGCTCCTCTTTTAGGAGGAGTTGGAGGAGGCTATCTCTTCTCCCAAGACTACGTCCGTTTGAGCGAACGTACGATCATGGGAACGGCTCGGTATGTCGGTATGGGCGGTGCGATGATGGCTATTGGAGGTGATCCTTCGGCGGTATTGGACAACACAGGCGGTTTGGGTCTCTATCGTCGTACAGAGACGACCCTTACGTTCGATTATGCGTACTCCAAAGCTACCTCAAACGCCGGTCGTTTGTCGTTCTTCATGGCGCCTCAGGCCTCGGTGGTCTTCAGTATGCCGACCGGAAGGACGGAAGGTGTGCTGTTCCATAATTTCATGTTGTCGTACAGTCGTCAACACACGTTTAACCGCTCTATGCGTTTCGAAGGGAGTACAATGCCTTCTATGGGAGCGCTCTTCGCAGAAGCAGAAGGAAATATGGGAATACCTTTCTGTGCAGACCGCTATAATACGGATAACTATCTGAAGCTGAGCGAAGGAGGTAGTGTGAACGAATATGCCTTTGATTGGGCGATGAATGTCTCTGACCGCATTTATTGGGGTTTGGGACTACGTATTCATTCGTTCTCGCTCACTTCGGAGGCGGATTATATAGAGTATTTTGATGAAGTGAACGTGCAGCAACAGGCTTACTATAACCGTAACCGTTCTACCGTTATGTTGAACGGAGCTGCCTGCAGTTTCTCCACGGGTCTGATTGCGCGTCCGGCTTCATGGCTCCGCTTCGGTTTGGCGTTGCAGACGCCTTCTTTCGGAGCTGTGAATATCATTACCGAAGGCACGTTTGATGCGCAGACCGATACTTTGCTGTGGTCAGATGCACCCAGATTGACCGATCATCCGTCGGATTTTCATATGCCTTTTCGTCTGAGCGCCTCGGTTGCTTTCCAGATCACCCATTATGCGCTGATCTCGTTGCAGTACGATTTGCGGACCTTTAAGAAGATTCCGACCATGCATTCCCTGCGTGCCGGAGTGGAGATCGTGCCTGTCGGAGGAATATATATCAACCTTGGATACGCGTATGAGAGCACCTTTAAGAACTCTGATCCGGTGTTCTCCATTGACCCGACTCTAAATCGCCAAGATGCGTATTATCAATACACTCGTTGGCAGCAATATATATCCGGAGCAGTGGGGTATAGAGGAAGACATTTCTTCATCCAAGCTGCGTACCAATACCACCATACGCGTAAGAATGTCTATGCCCACGAGCAAGCGACACCGTATCATCTCAACGATGATGCCCACCGTGTCGTCTTCACCATAGGCTGGCATAGAAGTAGATAAGGAAGATTTGAAATAAAAACCGATTTCGGCGTCCTGCATAACACAATAGGAACCGGAAAACTCAACAAATACATTATACCGAGTGCAAATGCTTGACTAATGGCGTGCCGGTACTCTACGCCGAAACCCCGTGCATTGGATTAGTTTACATTCCTAATCCCCGGGTAGCGATGAGGTGGCCGGATTACAGAGGAAAAAGCAGGCCTCAAATCCTATTCTCAGGAGTTTTCTCGAGTAAAAAAGTTATGCAGGACGCTTTTTTTGTGCCTTTTTCTTGCATATATGCAAAAAAAGTTGTAACTTTGCACGCTTTTTCATGGAACGTGCGTTGAGACGTGCCGGAAAAGTATTATTGGAAATAATAAAAACTAACAATAAAATGGCAAAAAAGAAAGAAGAGTTCGTTAAACAGGACGAACAATTACAGGAAGTAAATGAGGCGCTTACGGGCGCAGGTAAATGGATCGAGGAGAATTCCAAACTCATCTCGTTGGTAGTTTGCTGCATCGCAGTTGTTGTATGCGCTGTGATCGCTGTGAACACGTATGTGATCAAGCCGAAGGCTCATGAGGCAAGTAACGAGAATGCGAAAGCAGCTGCTTATTTCATGGCAGGTGACTATGAGAAAGCTCTCAATGGTGACGGCGCTGAGTGCATTGGTTTTGCAGCAATTGCTGATGAGTACAGCAATCAGCAGGGTGAGCTCGCAGCTCTCTACGCAGGTATCTGCTACTATGAGAAGGGTGAGTACGAGCAGGCAGCTGAGTATCTGAAGAAGTTCTCGGCTGACGATCTCAATATCGATCCGGCTGCTCGTCAGTTGCTGGGTGACGCTTATGTAGAGCTTGGTGAGTACGGCAAGGCAGCTAAGTCTTTTGAGGCTGCGGCTGAGTCCGGCAATGAGCTTATTGCTCCGATGAGCCTCAAGAAAGCAGGTATCGTTTATCTGCATGAGGGCGAGAAAGCTAAAGCTCTCAAGGCTTTCAAGGCTATCAAAGCAAATTATCCGCAGAGCGCTGAGGCTCAGGATATCGATAAATATATCGAAGTAGCGGAGTAAATATTAATGTACGAAGGACAAATGTACGATGTACGAAGGATGTATGAAGGGATAAAAGGAAGAAGGTTTCTGCGTTAATCATTAATACATCATATATCGTATATTGTAAATTGAATTATGACAACTGATTTGTCTACATACGACGCAAGTCAAATTCCAAGCGCTGACGTTCTCGGACGTCAGCGCTATGCTATTGTAGTAGCAGATTGGAATAGCGAGATCACGTACTCCATGGCGCAAGGTGCTATTGACACGTTCGTACATCATGGTGTGCTCAAGGAGAATATCGACGTGATTCATGTTCCGGGAGCCGTGGAGTTGACGTTTGGCGCAGCGCGTCTGATGAAAGAAGAACGCGTGGACGCGGTGATTGTCATCGGCTGTGTGATCCAAGGAGACACGCCGCATTTCGACTATGTCTGCCAGAGTGTGACGCAAGGCGTTGCGGCTTTGAATGTGCAGGGCAAAGTGCCGGTTATATTCTCGGTGCTTACGGTTCTGAACCGTCAGCAGGCTCTCGATCGTTGTGGCGGTAAATTGGGCAACAAAGGTATCGAAGGCGCTTATACGGCTATACGTATGGCGAATCTGTAATGTACAATTCACAATTCACAATTCACAAAGCGTCTAATGAGTAAGACCTTTGATAATTGTAAATTGATAATTGTTAATTGAATGAGAGTTTATAAATTTGGTGGCGCATCGGTGAAGGACGCAGCAGGTGTCCGGAACGTGGAGAAGATTGTCCGTTTGGCCTTGAATGACCAAACGCCCACTGATCTGATGGTTGTCATTTCGGCGATGGGCAAGACGACCAACGCTTTAGAGCGTGTAGTGGAGTTTCTTGATGCCGGAAAAGAAGAAGCCGCGCTTAACCAATGGGTCGATGTCATTGATTTTCATGTGGCGATCATGAAGGAGCTGAAGCTTCAACCCGGTGTGGACATCCGTCTGCAGGGTGAGATCCCTTATGACCCTGCGCTCTCTTTCGATGAGAACTACGACCAAGTGGTCTCCATGGGAGAGATCCTTTCTACTCAGATCGTCGCGGTCTATCTGCTCAAACAGGGACTGCCGGTGGAATGGTGGAACATGCCTAAACTGCTGCGTACGGATAACACGTGGCGTGAAGCTAAAGTGGATGATTCGATCAGCGCTGAGACTATTAGGGCAGGGTGGAATAGACCTCGCCGTCCGCAGGTGGTAGTCACACAGGGTTTCATTGGCGGAACAGAAGATGGCAAGCGAACTACCCTTGGTCGTGAAGGTTCAGACTACACCGCTGCGTTATTAGGTAACTATCTGGATGCGGACTCCGTTACTATCTGGAAAGATGTGCCGGGTATCCTCAATGCCGATCCGCGTATTGAACCCGACACCGTGCTTATTCCTTCCTTGCGATACCAAGACGCTGTGGAGTTAGCGTACTCCGGAGCGCAGGTCATTCACCCGAAGAGTATTCGTCCGCTTCAGAACAAAGGAATTCCTTTGTATGTCAGACCTTTCGGTGATCCCTCAGCAGAAGGTTCGCGGATAGCCGAAGATGGTGTCGGACCGATCGATGTGCCGGTATATATCTGGCGCAAGAATCAGATCCTTATTACCATGCGCGCCAAGGATTTCTCTTTCGTTTTGGAGGAGAGTCTGAGCGAGATCTTCGATGTCATCCATCGTCATCGCCTCAAGGTGTCGCTTATTCAGTCTTCTGCCGTGACGATCTCCGTTTGTGTAGATAACACACGCTTTGTGCCTGCGGCTATTGAAGAGTTGCAGAAACATTTCAACGTCAGTTATAACGACGGCCTCTCGCTGCTCACTATCCGTGGAACGACACCGGATGTCTTGGAGCGCGCGAAAGCCGGACGTACGATCATGCTTAGCCAAACGACCCGTCGCACGGCTCGTTTGGTGGTAAAAGGTTAATGACCAACGACTAATACTAATAAAATGGAACACATAGACCAATATTTCACACGCGCCTATTGGCACGAATTAGGTAGCGCTTTTTGGCATGCTTTGGGAACCGCTAAGTTTTGGCGCGAATTGGCAATGATGACTGTCGGAATGAGTCTCGGAGCAGCGGCAGTGTATTATTTTCTCATGCCGAGTCACCTGATTGTCGGTTCATTATCGGGTCTCTCGATCGTTCTCAATACCTTAATGGGCGGCGACGCAGATACGTTCTCGTATTGGGTAATGGGAATCAACGCCTTTCTGTTGCTGCTGGCTTTCCTGCTTATCGGGAATGAGTTTGGTGCCAAAACGGTCTATACGGCGATGATCTTGGGTCCTCTGACACAGGTGTGGGATCGTATCTATCCGAGTACGAATTTTACTCACCATGTGATCAATAACCCCGATATCTTGACGCAACTCCAAGCAGGTCAAACGGTCATGGATGCTAACGGTCATCCTTATCTCCTGAGCCGTTCCGGCGAAGTGTTGGAGCAGATACGTGACAGCGTCATGAGCGGAGGTATGGGTATGGGCGATATATGGTTTGACCTCATCTGCTTTGTGCTTTTACTGAGTGCCTGTCAAGCGTTTATGTTCCGCATCAATGCCTCTACCGGAGGACTCGATATACTCGGTAAGATCGTTAATAAGTATCTGCATTTCGATATTGGTTCGTCGGTGGCTATTGGCGGCGTCATCATCTGCTGCTCTGCATTCCTGATCAATGACTTCCGTATGGTCGTAATAGGTATCATCGGTACATGGATCAACGGTCTGGCAATAGACTATTTCACCGCCTCGCTCAACAAACGCAAACGTGTCTGCATCGTCAGTGCGGAACCGGAACGCGTACGCGCATATATAGTAGAAACGCTCGTGCGCGGGTGTTCGTTATATAAGATACAAGGCGGTTACAGCGGCGAGGAACATATAGAGATCCAGACGCTCTTGACGCAAGACGAGTTCTCGTCCGTCATGGCTTTTATCCGCAATAACAAGATCAAAGCTTTCATTACCGCCGGTAACTGCTCAGAGGTGTACGGTCTTTGGTTCAGACATAAGAAGAAAGACGGAAGAACGATCATTGTTAATGAATAAAATTTGTAATTTTAAAAATCATATATAGTATGAAACCAACATTGTTTATTTTGGCTGCAGGTATGGGCAGCCGTTATGGAGGATTGAAACAGTTAGATGGTCTGGGACCCAATGGTGAGACCATCATGGACTACAGTGTGTTTGACGCACTGCGTGCAGGGTTTGGTAAAATAGTGTTTGTGATCCGTAAGGATTTCGAGGCTGATTTTCGTGAGAAAGTGCTGTCCAAGTATGCTGACAAGGTGACCTGTGAAGTGTGCTTTCAGTCGATTGACAAAGTGCCGGAAGGTTGCACTTACAACCCCGAACGCGCTAAACCATGGGGTACTAACCACGCGGTGCTCATGGGTAAGGATCTGATCAAAGAGCCTTTTGCAGTCATCAATGCCGATGATTTCTACGGAAAAGAGTCCTTCCAAGTGCTCGCAGACTATCTGCGTTCGGTAGAAGGAACGGAGGACAAATACTGTATGGTGGGTTACCGTGTATGCAATACCCTCAGCGAGAACGGAGCAGTAAGTCGTGGTGTTTGTACAACCAATGCCGAAGGCCATCTGACGGATGTGGTAGAGCGTACGAAGATTGAGGAGAAGAACGGACAGATCGTCTTCACCGAGGACGGTGTGGACACTCCGCTTGACCCGCATACACCGGTTTCGATGAATATGTGGGGCTTCACACCGGAGTATTTCCGCTATTCGGAGGAAGGATTCCGTGCATTCTTGGCAGCTAAAGGACAGGAACTGAAGTCGGAGTATTATATCCCGACCTTGGTGAACGACCTGATCTCTGCCGGCAAAGCTACGTGTACGGTGCTTGACACTCCTTCTAAGTGGTTTGGTGTAACGTACGCAGAGGATCGTCCGCAGGTTGTAATGAAAATCAACCAACTCATCGCGAAAGGTGAGTACCCGGCTAAATTATTCTGAAATCTGAATTCTGAATTCTGAAATCTTATGAGTAGAATACTTGTTACCGGTGGAACCGGTTATATAGGTTCGCATACTACGGTGGAGTTGATGCAGCAGGGCTACGATGTGACTATCGTGGATAACCTGAGCAACTCTTCCATTGATGTCTTGGACGGCATTGAGGCTATTGTGGGTCGTCGTCCTGAGTTTGCGAATGTCGATTGTGGTAATTTCGTTGATTTGGACGCTGTGTTCAAGCAGTTCCCGGATATCG
>ONMU01000001.1 GCA_900319035.1 uncultured Bacteroidales bacterium | reverse complement strand
GCGTTCTGCCGCCTCTTTGGCTGCTTGGCAGTACGGTTTGAGATGGGGTTGACCTTCGTGCTGGGAGAGGGTCAAGTTCTTTTTAGTTGCCATAATTTTAATTGACGATTTGACGATTGACGAGGTACGATTGATGGACGATTGAGTCCATGTACGATTCGTCATCGCGGGTTTATAAATTATGGCTGGCGCCAGCCTTGTTTTGGAAATCCGGTGCAAAGGTACTGCTTTTTAAAATAGAAACTCGGGAAATTTTCCACAATCGTCATTTAGTCCTCATTTTTTTGGTATAATTATATACTGTTTTCGAGTCTATACCGAAAAAATCGGATGTACGCTTCGTTTGTTTTGGAAGTCCATTGAGCCGATCATAGAAAATACGGACGGCGTCCTTCTGGGCGTCGTCCATAAAGAAATGATTGTGATCAATCCAATCAAGGATTTCCTCTACTTCAGTACTTGTGCAAGCTTCGTCTAACAGGCACTTGAACCACTCGATAAAGAGTGCATTAAAATCTTTTTTTTGGTCATTGTTGTTTGATGTTGAATAATTGGGTTTTATATAGAAAAAGAGCAGCCTCGCATTCCAGCGAGACTGCTCGATTGAATGTATTATTGGGGGATTACTGAGAAAGTAGAATGTTACGGCTCTACTAATCTGCGTTGTTTTTCTGTCTATCTCCTTCCTTCTTTCTTAATTGTGGCTGCAAAGGTACAACAAAAAATCGACATACGCAAATGTATGCCGATTTTTTTCTAATAAATATGTTGTTTATCGTACTTCATTTCCCGTTAAAGTATAGATTTTATCGTCTTTGCGGATAAGTATCTGGCCGTTCTCGATGGTTTTGGAAGATGGATCTTGAGAAGCTTCTACTTGTTCCACTGCTTGCGTGCCGTCTGAGATATTCATATCCTTCCAACCGGTGGCGTTCTTGTAAGCCGATGCCCTGCCAATAGGAACAATCACTTTGATTTTAGACTTATCCAAGCCGTCAAAGGTCTTGGTAGTACAGGTCGGAGGGTTCAGTGCCAAGACCTTTATTTCTTTGAGATTCTCATCATTGTAGAACACCTCATCGCCTAACGATATGATGGAAGCAGGAAGTGTGATGGTAGTAAGAGCAGGATTGATTGCAAAAGCCTGTCTGCCGAGTTTCGTGATATATAAACCGAGAGAGATGTCTGACAGCTTCTCACACATAGCGAAAGCAAAATCCGGTAGTTCCTTCAATTGTGGCGCCGAAATGGTCAGTTTGGTCATCTGCTTATTCTGGTCGAAAGCTCCTTGCCCCAGCTGTTTCAAATACGCGCCGGACAGATCCAATTGTTTGATAGACGTGCCATAGAAAGCATAATCACCAATATACTTTACATACTGAATATCAACCTCTTGCAACGCAGAACAATAAAAAAACGCTGAATTTAGGATAGAATCAATACCAATAGGAACAATCAGTTTGGTGATTCCGTTTTCCGTGGGCCAATAATAGTTGATTGCCGTGACCACACAGTTCTTACCATTGTGTAAAAAGGAAGTAGGAATCGTCACAGTTCCTGTTTTGTACGGTTCTTCGTCATCTGCTACCCAAACCGACAACAGATTGCCACCGTGATCCTTAACAATCTGATAATCGAATCCGTCAATACTAAAATCAACCGGAAAATCTTTCTTCTCCGCTTGCATGTTCAGCACTCCTGCCAAAGCGATGCTCAAACTCAAAATAATTCTTTTCATTATTTAATTATATTTTAATGATATTAACCAATAAACATATTCCTCATTAGGGCACGCATTTTTTGCACATCACTTAAAGAGTTATACAATTCTTGGACGATAATTTTACCAGATGTCTAAAAGGCGGGAATAAGAGCAAAACCCTTTGTATATTTTAATAAGTGCACGTTTGCACCTTTTTTATTCTATGTATGCGCTCATTTCTCAGAGCGATGCAATAGAAAATCGGCAACAAAATTACTGCTTTTTTTTGACTTGTGCAAATAAAATGCAAAAAATCGCATTTTTTCTGTGTTTTTCGTAAAATGGTCTAATTAGATAACGAAATCTAATAAAAGTCACACAACTTTGTTTTATTGGGTTAATAGATAAAATAGCTAAATATCCCTCATTGAGTGATTTTTCTTCAAATTTATTTGCATATTTGCGAAAAAAGTTGTACCTTTGCAGCCGAAATATTAAATGATTCACCAACTGAACATTTTTTGTCCGACTTTTGAACATTTTTGGTTAATATGATACAAAGAGCTGAAATTAAGGAACTTATAGAAAGGCTAAAAGAGCCGAGAAAGTTCATTCAAGTGATCGTTGGACCTCGTCAGGTAGGAAAAACAACGATGGTATCCCAAGCTATGGAGCAGATTGACATTCCTCATCTGTTCTTTTCGGCAGATAATATCTTTGCTTCCGATGAATGGCTGGCGGAAAAATGGCAGTCAGCCAGACTGATGGTGCAGTCTCAAGGGCTGGCCCAACTGATCGTAGTCATTGATGAGGTTCAGAAAATTCCCAATTGGTCTGAACGAGTCAAAAAAGAATGGGATCTCGATACATTTAATCATCTACCTATTAAACTTGTGCTCTTAGGTTCTTCCCGTCTAATGATTATGAATGGTCTTACAGAGTCCTTAGCCGGACGATTTGAGCTCATTCGAATGACTCATTGGACCTACTCCGAGATGCACGAGGCGTTCGGTTGGGATCTCGACACCTATATCTATTATGGCGGCTACCCCGGAGCTGCGGAGATGATAACAGATGAAGACAGATGGCGGAACTATGTTGAGAATGCCATTTTAGAGGCATCCATCAATAAAGATGTTCTGCAAACCAGCAATATCTATAAACCCGCCTTGCTGCGTCAGTTATTCACGATATGCTGTGCCTATTCCGGAGAAGAATTATCGTTCCGGAAAATGTTAGGCAACCTGCAGGAGGCAGGCAACGCCACCACGTTAGCCAACTATTTGCAACTGCTCTCGGAAGCCAACTTGGTATCAGGATTGCAGAAATATGCTCGCGATAAGGCACGTAAATATAGCAGCACGCCGAAACTGCAGGTGTTTGATAACGCCCTAATGAATGTATATAACCAAACTACTTTTGCTACCGTCCGAACCGATGCTGCCTTATGGGGGCGCCAAGTAGAATCGGCAGTAGGCAGTTATCTGCTTTCGCAGGCAGAAAAACACCGCATGCAAGTTTATTACTGGCGGGAGAATAACGCTGAGGTGGATTTTATTCTTCAGCGTGGGCTGTCTATCGTCGCGATTGAGGTGAAAAGTAATAACGCCCGCACCAATGCCGGACTTCATCTCTTTAATAACAAATACAAGCCGTTGCAAGCTTTCGTTGTAGGGAACGAGGGTATTCCTCTTGCTGATTTCCTACAAACGGACTTGCGTCTTCTTTTTCGGTAATGACTTAAGTTCACTCAATAGAGTGCATTAATCTCTTTTTTGGGGTCACCTCAAGTTGTCACTTTCTTTTAATTTCTTCATGGAATTAGTATTACTCCAGAAAATGTTTAATAATAACAAATAATGATGGAACAAGATACAATATAGTTAGAAACAGGGGATAATACCAGCCATAGTTAGATTTACAGAATGAACTTGTATTGGTCCAAAGTATACTCATAATCTCGAAATAAGCTGATAACTGTAATGCAACTAATATCCAATACAACAGGGGCGGAAGATAGTCCAATCCATTTGCTGAATAGTAATAAAATAGGATTCCTAACATCAAAGAAATGCAGGATTTAAAAATTGTTTTATTCATCGCCCTCATTAGATTATATATTATTTTACTTTTCCAATGTGTTTTGATGGTGTTTTGTCCGTATGTTTGAGCGTTTAAAGGAGAATAGCGACAACGCCGTTTTAACAAAGCGCTACTCTGCCAATAGACGGGATTTCCAAGGACACTTGTTGACCTAAGGCCTTAAAGAGTTTGCAGATAGAAGCCAACGTAAGGTTCTTTCCATTTTCAAGACGGGAGATTTGTGCCTTTTGAACGCCCACAATCTCACCTAATTGCTCCTGAGACAACGATTTAGCTTGGCGCGCTTTACGAATAGCTTCGCCAACGAGCATTAACTCTACCTGCTCATCATACTCCTCGCGTGCCGGAGTTCCTTTGGCTCCAACATGCTTGTTTACCATTTGCTCTTGTGTGTAGAATTTCATATTACGTCCTCCTGATTATTTCTGATTAAAATATATTTCTTTTATACTCTCTGCATGATGAATCTCCTGCAGTGGTGTTTTCTGGGATTTCTTAACAAAACCATGCGTAGCAATGACTAAGGTATTTTGTCCGTTTCTTTTATCCCAGAATGCCAATAAACGATATTGTATATTATCAAATAGTGTCCGAAACTCCCATATTTCCGTGTTTTCTAATTTCTTAAATAACTTTGGATCATTGGTATAGGATGCTTTCTGGATATTATACAATATCTTTGCGCGCACCTTACTTGTTTGCGCATCCAAAAAGGCATCCGCTTCTTCGGAATATAGTACTTCAAATTTTGGCTTTTGCTCTACCATGAGGTTATTCATTTTCGAAATCGGGTGCAAAGGTACAAAAAAGTTTCCATATACAGAAACATTTTGGCAAAAATTTTAAAATTTTATGAATTTTTATGCACATTAACAAGAAAAATCGCTCGGTGGGAGCGATTTTCATTGGTTTGAGCCTATGGGATTTGTGAATACTATCACACATTGGGGAACATGGCGATGATGCGGCGGAGGTAGTCGGGATCACCGAAATCACGGAAACCGGTGTCGGACTGATTGAGCGGCGTGATAGAGGACATGTCGGCATCGGATAGGGTGAAGTCAAAGATGTCGAAGTTCTCCGCCATACGCTCTTTGCGGGACGATTTGGGTATCGCTACGATGCCGCGCTGGATGAGCCAGCGGAGTGCCACTTGCGCGGCTGACTTGCCATACTGCGCACCTATGCGAGTCAGAACGGGGTTCGTGAGCAAGTCCTGCGTGCCTTGACCGAGAGGACCCCACGCCATCATCTTGGTGTCGTAGCGCTCCATCTCCGGCAGGATGCCGTTTTGCTGGGACAAGACGCAGCACTGGAGTTGGTTAACCGCCGGTTTGACCGTTACCGACGATGCAAAATCATAGAACCGGCAAGACTGAAAATTGCTGATACCGATAGCACGGGTTTTGCCGTCCTGATAGGCTTTCTCCATAGCCCGCCACGAGCCGAAGACATCTCCGTACGCTTGGTGAATAAGGAGCAAGTCCACGTAGTCCGTTTGGAGTCGACGAAGCGAAGCTTCAATACTCTTGACGGCACGCTCTTCTCCGGCATTGGTGATCCATACTTTGGTGACGATGAAGATCTCGTCGCGCGGAATACCGGATTGAATGATGGCTTGTCCGACACCTTCTTCGTTGCCGTACGCTTGTGCGGTATCAATCAGCCGATAGCCCACTTGCAGCGCATCGCTCACGCAACGCTCCGCCTCTTGAGGCGGTACTTGAAACACTCCGTAACCCAAAAGCGGCATCTCCACGCCGTTGTTCAGTTTGATCGTTTGCATAGTCGTAAAAATTTATGGTGCAAAGGTACGACTTTTTTTGCATATACGCAAATAATCCTCTCTTTTTACGGAAATACATAAAAAAAAACGTCAAAATTTGCATATGTCAAAATATTTTTGTACCTTTGCAGCTGCAAAATGAAGTGAAAGCAATGAGCAAAGTACTTTTGATATCTACCGGTGGTACGATTACGATGGTTCGTCAGAAAGGGACGAACGCGTTGGTACCGGCTGACATAGAGACGTTCAAGGCCTTTATGCCGGAACTGTTTGCCAGCGATGTAAAGGTTGATATTCAGGCCTTTACGCCGCTTATCGATTCGTCAGATATAGGTCCTGACAGTTGGCGAAAGATGGCGCAGATGGTGGTTGCGCATTACGATGAATACGACGGATTTGTCGTACTGCACGGAACGGATACCATGAGTTATTCGGCTTCGGCACTGTCGTTTATGTTGGAGAACTTAGGCAAGCCGGTGGTGTTCACGGGTAGTCAGTTGCCGGTGGGTGTGCTGCGCAGCGATGCGAAAGAGAACCTGCTGACAGCAATAGAGATCGCTGCTGCCAAAGATGAGGACGGCAATGCCATCGTACCCGAGGTGACTATCTATTTCGAGGATCGTCTGTTCCGCGCTAACCGTACGACCAAACGCAATGCAGAGCATTTCTCGGCGTTTAACAGTTATAACTATCCGGCGTTGGCTAAGGCAGGTGTGCATATCACGTACCAGCCTCATTTAGTGCATTATAACGATCCGCGACTGCCGCTGAAACTCCATGATTCGTTTGATACCAACGTAGCGGTGCTTAAGCTGTTTCCGGGTATTCAGCAGTCGGTAGTACGTGCGCTACTGCGTACGCGCGGATTGAAAGGTGTGGTCTTGGAGACTTTCGGAGCCGGTAATGCCCCGACCGATAAATGGCTCTACCGTGAGCTGAAAGCGGCTGTGGACAGAGGTATCATCATCGTCAATAAGACGCAATGCAACACCGGTTCTGTGGAGATGGGACTATATGCGGTGTCGCTCAATCTGATGAAAGCCGGTGTGCTCTCGGGATACGATATCACCACCGAAGCTCTGCTGACGAAGATGATGCTGCTCCTTGGCGAACGTCCCGAGCAGGCACGAGAGCTGTTGGGCAAAGATCTATGCGGAGAGATGACGGTGGACTAGAGAGACTAGAGCAACTAGAGCATCTAGAGCAACTAGAGAGACTAGAGCAACTAGAAAATAATCAAAAAAGCGAATAATATGAAAAACTTAGAACCCAAAGGTTTGTGGAGCAGTTTCTACAGCCTTACGCAGATTCCGCGTCCGAGCGGTAAACGCAAAGAGATTGCGGATTTCTTAGTGAATTACGGAAAGAGTCTCGGTTTGGAGACCCTTCAGGACGAGATCGGCAATGTGCTGATTCGTAAACCGGCTTCGGCAGGGTATGAGAATCACCCGGGTGTCATCCTGCAGGGACACATGGATATGGTACCACAGAAGAACAGCGATAAGCAGTTCGATTTTGAGAAAGACCCGATTGAGGCATATATCGAGGACAACGGACAGTGGGTTACGGCTGATGGCACGACCCTTGGTGCGGACAATGGTATCGGTGTAGCTACCGCGATGGCAATCCTTGCGGACAAGAACGCCGTTCATCCGCCTTTGGAGGCATTCTTCACGATCGATGAGGAGACCGGTATGTACGGCGCTAATGATCTGAAGAGCGGTTGGTTGAAAGGCAAATACCTGCTGAACTTGGATTCCGAGACGGAAGGTGAGTTATACGTGGGTTGCGCCGGAGGTATCGATGCGGAGGCTACGTTCGCGTATCAGCCGGTAGAGACCGAAGAGGGTGATATAGCGCTGAAAGTGACGCTGAAAGGTTGCAAAGGCGGTCACTCGGGTTGCGATATCCATCTGCAGAGAGCGAATGCGATCAAGTTGCTGTTCCGTTTCCTCAAGGATGCGGTCGCTAATTTCGAGGCACGTTTGGCGTGTGTGGAAGGCGGTAACATGCGTAATGCTATCCCGCGTGAGGCATCGGCAGTCATCACTATTCCTGAAGAGAGTTATCAGGACGTACAAGATCTGGTTGATCGTTACGAGGATCTCTGGCTGCGTGAGTACGACGGTGTGGAGACCGATCTGCATTTCACGGCTGAGGAGGTAGAGTGCCCGAAGATGGAGATGCCGGAGGATGTACAGGATTTCCTGATCCATGCTATCACGCTCTGTCCGCATGGCGTCTATCGCGTCATTCCCGAGATGCCGGACATCGTAGAGACCAGTAATAACCTCGCTATCATCGAGACCAAAGAGAATACCGTCAAGGTCATTTGTCTCGCTCGTTCGAGCGTAGAGAGCCGCAAGGAAGAGTTGGCTTCCGTCATTCAGTCGGCGTTCTCGTTAGCAGGCGCAGAGGTGAAGTTTGACGGTGCTTATCCGGGTTGGAAACCGAACTTCAAGAGCGGTCTGCTCAAGACGATGAAAGAGACGTATGAGAAGGAGTTTGGCACCGAGCCGCGTATCGTCACTATTCATGCCGGTTTGGAGTGCGGTATCATCGGTTCCAAATACGAGGGCATGGAGATGATCTCGTTCGGTCCGACTATCGAGCATCCGCACAGCCCTGATGAGCGTGTGAACATCGCCACCGTGCAGAAGTTCTACCGCTACGTACAAGCAGCGCTGAAGGCACTGTGATAATCCGCCAATATTGGCGGATTGAAAAAATAGAGGTTCTCATTTGCTGAGAACCTCTATTGCTTTCTTGGTGATTTCGTCGTCTCGCTCGAAGAGCGGGAAGAAACCCTCATCACCCAAGACATCCCGAACGATATAGGCGTTCAGAAGACGCGTGATGAGCGGCTTCGATTTGGCGATCTGTTCCTCGTTCGGCGCTACATCTTTCTCGGCAGCAAAAGCCACGAACTCGCGCAGGATATTCCGGCTATTGAGGTATTGCTCAAGGGACTGCCAGTCTTTGTATTTCGCTAACTCCTTGCGGTGTTTGTCCGTATATTGGTACGCAAACTGGTAGGTGAAAGCGAGATTGACGCACTTGTTGTACCAAGGGGTGTTGAGCGTGGTGTCGCGTCCGACGAAGATGTCCGGCATGATACCTCCGCCGCCATGAACGATACGTCCTTTCTTGGTGCGATAAGTGGTGGTGTCGTTGAGGTGGATGCTATCCGCCGAGAACTGCTCGCCGTGCTCGAAACGCTCAAGGAGCTCTTTCTCATAGTCTTTCTGCTCTCCGAGCGTATAGGGTTTCTGAATGCAGCGACCCGAAGGGGTGTAGTACCGCGCCACCGTGAGCCGTACGGCACTGCCGTCGCTAAACGGCATCTGTTGCTGCACGAGACCCTTACCGAACGAACGGCGACCGATGATCGTAGCACGGTCGTTATCCTGCATAGCGCCGGAGAAGATCTCCGATGCAGATGCCGAGAAATCATCGATAAGGACGGTGAGCGGCACGTCTTTGAAGCGTCCGCTACCATCGGCTTTCGCTTCGTAACGCGGGTACGCACGGCCTTCGGCATAGACGATCATCTCTCCGCGTTGGAGGAACTCGTTTGCCATACGGATTGCTTGATCCATATAACCGCCGCTGTTCTCGCGCAGATCCACGATATAGCGTGTAGCACCTTGTACTTTGAGTTCGGCTAAAGCCGTCAGAAACTCGCGATAGGTGGTCTCTCCGAACTTATTGACGCGTACGAAACCGATCTTCTGTCCCTTGCTCTCGATGATGAACTTCGCATCCACGGAGTTCACGGGTATGTCTCCACGGGTGATAGTGAAATGGAGCATTTCGGACGTGCCTGCACGCAGGATGCCTAATTTGACTTTTGTGCCTTTCGGTCCGCGCAGGGTCTTCATCACCTTCTCGTTGTTCATCTTCTTACCTGTGAACGTACTGTCATCCACTTCGACCAGTTTGTCTCCGGCTAACACGCCGACGCCTTCACTCGGTCCGCCTGCTATCACCGCTACGATGCGTACGGTGTCCTGCTGGATAGTGAACTGAACGCCGATGCCGGAGAACGAACCGGCTAACTCGGAGTTGACCATCTCCAGATCTTCTTTGGGGATATAGGAGCTATGCGGGTCGAGTTTCTGCACGAGTTCGGACATCACCTCATCGGTGATGCTGTCCACGTTGATCTCGTCCACATAGGCAGACTCCATGAGTTCCAGCAAACGGTCCACTTTGGTGGGTTCGATAGACCACTGACCGTTCTGATAGATGATACGTTGTGCGTTCGCTTTCTGGGTCAAGGCAGAGCCAATGAAGATACCCAGCGCAACCGCTATAACGGTCAGAGTAGGAAGAATATACTTTTTCATACTAATCCTTTCGTTATGACGTGATCACGTTATTCGTTTTTGTCATTGAGGAACTGCACTTCGATACCGGCTCTTTTGAGCAGTTCCACGCCGTCCATGATACGGTACTCTTCGCCGTACACGACCCGTTTGATACCCGACTGAATGATCAGTTTGGAGCATTCGAGGCAAGGTGAGGCGGTGACATAGAGGGTAGCTCCATCGGAGGAGTTGTTGGATCGTGCTACCTTGGTCAGCGCGTTGGCCTCGGCGTGCAGTACGTACGGTTTGGAGACGTTGTTCTCGTCCTCGCAGATGTTCTCAAATCCGGACGGTGTACCGTTATACCCGTCTGAAATGATCATCTGGTTCTTCACCAGCAGCGCACCTACCTTGCGACGCACGCAGTAACTATTCTCCGCCCACGTCCGCGCCATGCGCATATACAAATAATCGCGTCTTTGTTGCTTATCCATGTAGTAATTCGTTTGCAAACTCCTTAATATTCACGCCATCAAAAGTACCAGAGGACATCATTAATAGCGCCGTATTCTTATACTCGAGGTTGCGTAATTGTTTCTGCAGCGCTTCGGACTCCGTGAATACCTCCACATTTTTCGTGCCAAACGCATTTCTTACCTCTTCGGCGGTGATCGGGGTCAGACGCTTGTGCTCAATGACTTTCGGGTTAAAATAGACATAGGCGATGTCAGCTTCCTTCATGCAATCTTTGTATTGCGGCAGAAAATCCGCCATCAGACTGCTGAAGGTATGCAGTTCCATGCAAGCGATGAGTTTCTTCTCGGGGTAACGCTCACGAACGGCATTGATAGTCGCTTTCAGTTTGGAGGGACTGTGCGCAAAATCTTTGTATGCCACTGAGTTGCCGGTCTCGCAAATCTTCTCCAGACGGTTAGAAGCGCCGGTGAACGTACTGATCTCGCGGTAGAAATCATCCGGCGTTACGCCGATGCAATGACAGGCTAACATAGCTGCCTGCAGGTTCTGCATGTTATGTTTGCCGAAGACCTGCATCGCTACATTTCCATCGTATGCGTCGTAAGGAACAATTTTTAATTTTAAATTTTTAATTTTTAATTCCTCTGCTAGGAGGCAGAGGTTCTCATCGCCTTTGAAATAGATGAATGAGCCGTCGGGCTCGATGGTGTGGACGAACTTACGGAAAGTGTCCACGTATTGCGGGAAAGTGGGGAAAACATTGATATGATCCCACGCTATACCCGTCAGGATAGCTACATGCGGGTGATACCACAGGAATTTAGAGCGCAGGTCAAGCGGGGAAGTGAGGTACTCATCGCCCTCAAAGACCGCGTATTTGGCGGTGTCCGACAGGCGAACCATTCGCTCAAAACCCTCTATCTGTGCACCTACCATGTAGTCGGCTTCGATGCCGAGACGGTTGAGGACATAGAGGATCATCGAGGTAGTAGTGGTCTTGCCGTGCGAGCCGCCCACTACGATGCGAATCTTGTCTTTCGTTTGCTCGTAGAGGTACTCGGGGAACGAGTATATCTTGATTCCTAACTCTCGTGCACGCACCAATTCCGGATTGTCCTCACGGGCATGCATGCCTAAGATGATAGCATCTATATCCGGTGTGATACGCTCCGGATACCAGCCCATCTTGTCCGGCAGCAGACCTGCATCGCGCAGGTGAGTAAGCGCCGGATCGAAGATCTCGTCATCCGAACCCGTCACTTGGTATCCCGCTTTGGAGGCAACGGCCAATGCCAAATTATGCATTGCCGCGCCACCGATAGCTATGAAATGAATCTTAGTCATAGGTAGACCTAGGTTGACCTAGAATGTCCTAGTTACTTAAACAGTTTATCAAACTCCTCTTGGCTAACCGTCTTCGGCTCAACCTTCACGATGCCCTTGATAGCAGCGAAGATCTTGTCTTCAACGACGCGCTCAACGATGTTACGCAGTTGGTCTTCGTTCTTGAGCATCTCCTGAGCGTAGTTAGCGAGCATATCCTCCTGTACGTTCATCAGACCGTACTGCATGAACTGCATCTGGGCAATACGTTTTGCAAATGCTTCTACTTCCTCTTTCTGCACGTCGATCTTGTACTCTTTCATGAGTTGATCTTTCGCGAGGTGCCATTTGAGCTCGTCGAGCATCTTATCGAAGTCTTTGTCCAGCTCCTCCTGCGTCATTTTCTCGTTGGTCTCCAATACCCAACGTTTGAGGAAATCAACCGGGAACTCGATCTTCTCCATCTTCTTCATCACAGCGGCTTTGACATCCACACCGAAGCGGTATTTGGACTCCTCAGCTAAGCTGCGCTCGATATCCTCTTTGATGCGTGCACGGAAAGCTTTCTCGTCCTTCGGAGCATCTGCACCATATACTTTTGCGAACAACTCAGCGTCCACTGCGCAGGGTTTTACTTCGGCTTTCGTACCTTTCTCTTTGTCCTCGGGGATGTACTCTCCAAAGCGGTTAGCATACGCCTCTACCTGCTTGTCCACCATCTCTTTGGTTGCCTCGATGGTGTACTCCGGCAGTTTGTTCTTACCGTTCAGCTTAGCGTCGAACTCCGGTGCTACAGCGATGTCGAAAGCGAAGGTGAAGGTCTCCTCGTGATCGAGATCTACGTGACCCTGCTCTGCGTTGGGCAGAGGATCGCCTAAGATAGCCAGTTTGTTGTCCTCGATGTGCTTCTGCAGGCCTTCGCCCACTTTCTTGTTCAGCACATCAGCTAAGATGCCCTTACCGTACATCTTCTTTACCAAACCGGCAGGCACCATACCCGGACGGAAGCCCGGCATCTGTGCTTTGTGGCGTACTTCTTTCAGTTGTTTTGCTACTTCTTCCTGATAGTCAGCAGGCTCAATAGTCAGCGTTACTACTGCCTTCAGGTCTTTCAATTCAGATTGTTCAATTTTCATAATATATTTGTTTTATCTAGTTTATCTAGTCTGTCTAGTTGATCTAGTGCGTCTAGTGCGTCTAGTCGATCTAGAGCGTCTAGTGCGTCTAGTGTATATAGTTCGCTCACGCTCTTCCAGCGCGTTTGCGCTCGAGTTCGTCGAGGATGATCTTACGGATTCGCATAGCGTGCGGAGTAACCTCTACGTACTCATCCTCTTTGATGTATTCGAGTGCCTCTTCGAGGCTCATGCGTACAGGAGGCGGCAGCACGGCTTTGTCATCCGCGGATTTGGAACGCATGTTCGTCAGTTTCTTGGATTTGGTCACGTTGATGACGATGTCGCCTTCTTTGGCATTCTCACCCACTACCTGTCCGGCATAGACCTCTTCCTGCGGGTCGATGAAGAACTTACCGCGGTCTTGCAGTTTGTCCAGCGCGTACGCATAAGCTGTTCCGGCTTCCATAGCGATGAGCGAACCGTTGTTACGCTTCACGATCTCGCCTTTCCACGGCTGATACTCGAGGAAACGGTGTGCCATGATGGCTTCTCCGGCAGAGACGTTCATCACATAGGTACGCATACCCATGATGCCGCGGCTCGGGATCGTGAACTCAAGGTGTACACGGTCGTTGACCATCTCCATCTTCGTCATCTCACCTTTGTGGGTAGAGACGAACTCGATGATCTTACCCGAGCACTCTTCGGGCGTGTTGACCGTCAGAGACTCTACCGGCTCGCACTTGACGCCGTCAATCTCTTTGATGATCACTTGCGGCTGACCCACTTGCAGCTCGTATCCCTCACGACGCATGGTCTCGATGAGCACCGACAGATGCAGCACACCACGTCCGAACACGCGCCAACTGCTCTCTTCAGCACCTTTCTCTACACGCAGAGCGAGGTTCTTCTCCAGCTCTTTGTTCAGACGGTCTTGGATATGACGGGAGGTAACGAACTTACCGTCCTGTCCGAAGAAAGGACTGTCGTTGATGCAGAAGGTCATGCTCATCGTCGGCTCGTCGATAGCAATCGGTTTAAGCGGTTCGGGGTTCTCTGCATCGCAGATCGTGTCGCCGATCTCAAAGCCGTCAATACCGATCATGGCGCAGATGTCACCGTTCTTGACCACATCGGTCTTCACGTGTCCCATACCCGAGAACGTATGCAGCTCTTTGATCTTCGTCTTGACCATCGTACCGTCTTTCTTAGCCAGCGTGACTGCCTGTCCGTCCTTGAACTCACCGCGGTGTACACGACCGATACATATTCGTCCGACGTAGCTGTTGTAGTCCAGCGAGGTGACGAGCATCTGCGGTGTACCCGGGTTGTCCTCCGGAGCAGGGATATACTCGATGATAGCGTCCATGAGGTCGGTCAAGTCCGTCGTCGGCTTCCTCCAGTCCCGCGACATCCATCCCTGTTTAGCCGAGCCGTACAGCGTCTGGAAATCCAACTGGTCATCGGTAGCGTTGAGGTTACACATGAGGTCGAACACCTCTTCTTGTACCTCGTCCGGACGGCAGTTCAGTTTGTCCACTTTATTGATCACCACGATCGGTTTGAGTCCGAGTTCCAGTGCTTTTTGCAGCACAAAACGGGTCTGCGGCATCGCGCCCTCGAACGCATCAACGAGCAGCAGTACGCCGTCCGCCATGTTCAACACACGCTCTACCTCGCCGCCGAAGTCCGCGTGCCCCGGAGTGTCAATAATATTGATTTTAGTGCCTTTGTAGTCGATGGCTACGTTCTTGGCAAGAATAGTGATTCCACGCTCACGCTCGAGGTCGTTGTTGTCCAAGATCAACTCCTTCGGCTGCTCGCTGAAGGCGGACTGCTGCTTTACCACATTAGCCGTATAAAGCATCTTATCGACCAAGGTCGTTTTTCCGTGGTCCACATGCGCAATGATTGCTATATTTCGAATGTTTTGCATACTTTAAATATCGTATTGCGTGCGCATCCCGCGCACATATTCACAAAATTATCGCGCAAAGGTACTGCTTTTTTTTGACATACGCAAGTTTTTGGACAATTTTCTGCTAAATTTGTCTTTTTTGAGTGCTTTTTGTTCGTTTTGCATCGGGAGACATAAAAGAGAAGGACTCCCGAATAGGAGTCCTTCTTGCTTTTACCGCAACTCAATCTTGCGGCTCACTGTTTGACCTTTGACCTTTGCATACAAACGGTATGTACCACGGTCTAATTCAAATTCGACGAAGTGGCCTTTTTCTTTCTGAAGCAGTTTGCCCTGCATAGAGTAGAGCCGGGCTTCTTCCATCTCAGTTGAGGTTACTACTAATGTGTTCTCGCGGAAACGTACACGCAATTCATCATCGTTCTTTGCGGCGTCCGCCATGTTTACGCCTGCGAACAGGCTGCAAACGAGTACCAATACCAAACTAACTTTGTTCAACATCTTTTTCATAGTTAGTCCTTTCTTTTTTAAACAGATAATACCTGTTTTTCGTTCGCATCAATAATACGTTGTACTTCGTCCTTTGTACATTGTAAATTGTACATTGTACATCTTACATCATACATTGTTCCTTCGTACATTCGTATCAGGTGTCATCGAAAAACGGTGCAAAGGTACTGCCTTTTTGGGAAACCTGCAAATAAATGGAACATAAAATGATAAATTTCTTCAAAATGAGCACTCCATTTTACAAAATATCAGAAACCGTCCCCGATTTCTGACATTTTGCTATTTCGACTTAGCAATTTACTTGCTTGCTCGGATGTATAGAGGGATAGAGATAGCGAGGAAGACGAAGTTCGGGAGCCATGCTGCCGAGAAGGACGACATGACGTTGTTGACAGAGAAAGTCGTACTGACGGTGGAGAAGAGTATATATCCTGCCGTCAGGACGATACCCATACCGAGGTTTTTACCCATACCTCCGCGCACTTTGCGGCTCGACATCGTCACTCCTAAGAGCGTCATGATAAACGCACCGACAGGACTTGCCCAACGCTTGTGGTACTCCACTTCGAAGGCTTTGACGTTACCGCTACCACGTTCGCGCTGCCTCTCCATGTAATGACGCAACTCCGGCGTCGTCATCTGTTGTGCCTGCATCGCCGTCACGAACATCTCATCCGGCGTGATGGGCATGACGATATCCATTCGTTCGCCTTGCGTCATCTCCTCTTTCAGACCCGTGAACGTACGCTGCGTGTAGTTGTCCAGATGCCAGTTATAGAGCGAGTCGTAATAGATGCGGTCTGCGATCGTTCGCGAGCTGAGGCTCTTTCCGTTGAAATGCTCGATGGAGCAACGGTAACCGATGTTACTGCGGCGTTGGAAAGACTCGATGAAGAGCACCGTGCCGGGTTCGACCTCCAACTGCATGTTACGGGCATGATCGCTTGTGAAATGGTCGATGTACTTGTCCGTGAAGTTGAGCATTCGTTCCGAGCTCTTGGGGATCACCCAGCCTCCTAAATAGATGCCGAGCAGAAAAAGCACTGCCGCAGAGAACGCATAGGGACGCATCATCCGGTGGTAACTCATACCCGTGGCATGCATGGCGATGATCTCCGAGTTACCGGCTAACTTACTGGTAAAGAAAATGACGTAAATGAAGATGAACAGCGAACTGAACATGTTCATATAATAGGGTAGAAAAGGCAGATAGTAATCGAGGATAATCTCGCGGAAGGGCACTTGTTCCTCGAAGAAATCGTCCATCTTCTCCGTCAAATCAAAGACAATCGCGATGGATAGCACCAACACGATGGAGAAGAAAAACGTTCCCAAGAACTTCTTTACTATGTACCAATCTAACCGTTTCACAGTCGTTGCATGATGTTCGGCAAAACAGAAGCCTTCCAACTACTAAAATCCCCTGCCAAAATATGTTCCCGTGCTTTCGTCACGAGATCGAGGTAGAAAGCGAGGTTGTGGATCGAGAGGATCTCCAGACCGAGCATCTCTTGCGCGTGTATTAAATGTCTTGCGTACGCACGTGTGTATGCGTGATCGACATACGAGGTGCCGCAAGGATCGAGTTCCGTGAAGTCGTCCTCCCATTTCTTATTGCGCAGGTTCATCACACCCTGCCATGTGAAGATCATGCCGTTACGACCGTTCCTCGTCGGCATCACGCAATCGAACATGTCCACGCCTCGTTCGATAGCTTCGAGGATGTTCCAAGGCGTGCCCACACCCATCAGGTAACGCGGTTTGTCCTGCGGCAGGATGTCGTTGCATACCTCAATCATGTCGTACATGACTTCGGTCGGTTCGCCCACAGCCAAACCGCCGATAGCGTAACCGTCGCGATCCAAGTCCCTTAGCCGCTTGCATGCCTCTTGGCGCAGATCTGAATACGTGCAGCCCTGCACGATAGGGAACAGGTGTTGCTTGTAGCCGTATAAGTCTTCCGTCCCGTCAAAGCGAGCGATGCAACGGTCTAACCATCTATGCGTCCTATCCATCGAGTCCTTGGCGTATTTCTTGTCCGCCGTACCCGGACAGCACTCGTCAAAAGCCATCATGATGTCTGCGCCTATCTCACGCTCTATGTCCATCACGCTCTCCGGCGTGAAGAGCAGTTTGCGTCCGTCGATGTGACTGCTGAAACGCACACCCTCTTCGTTCATCTTGCGGATGTCGGTCAGACTGAAGACCTGAAAACCGCCGGAGTCCGTTAAGATGGGTCTGTTCCAGCCCTCAAAACGATGCAAACCACCGGCTTTGCGGAGGATCTCGGTGCCCGGACGAAGGAAGAGATGGTACGTGTTGCCAAGGATGATCTGCGCTTTGATGTCGTCTTCCAACTCCTTACGCTGCACACCTTTCACGGTGCCCACAGTACCTACCGGCATGAAAATAGGGGTCAGTATATCCCCATGATCCGTGTGCAGCACACCTGCTCGTGCGCCGACACCCTTCGCTTCGCTATGTAATTCAAAAAATGCCATCTAACTCTTTAACGTCGCATAGCGACCATTTTAACTCTTTAACGTTGCGCAGCAACCATTTTAACTCTTTAACGTGTTTCCCTCTCCCGGAAACACTATACTCGGCTTAAACGAACGTGCTTCGTTTTCGTCCATCAGCGCATACGCCATGATGATGACGGTGTCTCCCACCTTCACCAGATGGGCGGCTGCCCCGTTGATGCAGATGCATCCGCTTCCTCGTTTACCCGGGATGACATAGGTCTCCAACCGTGCGCCGTTGGTGTTATCCACCACCTGCACGCGTTCACCGGCGTAGATGTTCGCCGCTTCCATCAGTGCCTCGTCAATCGTGATCGAACCGATATACTCCAAGTTCGCCTCTGTCACTTGCACCCGATGAATCTTCGATTTTAGTATGTTTAAAAGCATAATATACCAAATTAGCGCACAAAATTACTGCTTTTTTTTGACATATGCAAGAAAAGAGGCTTTTTTGTTGCTTTTTTGCGCAAATTTTGCAGGTATTAAGCCTCTATTTAGCAGTCATTCCCGTTCGCATGTCGTTACCATCTCGTTACCATTGCGGACGTGCACGTACAGTTTGAATATTATTTTACCTCTTGTCCCGTGAAGGTGTAAGTCTTGTCTCCGCGAAGGATGAAGATCTGACCGTTTTGGAGGATCTTGGTGGGTTGGTCAGGAGTTGCGAGAGGGATAAGTGCGGTCGGAGTGGAGGAGGGGACGGAGATCTCCAAGACAAAACGATCGTCATGCGTTCCTGCGGTCATGGTCACGGAATAGCTGCTGTTGGAAGTCAGGTGGGTTCGTGTGCCTGTCCGGGTATCGGACAATACCACCTGCCTATCTTGGTTTCCATCGGGCAAGGCAAAGATGTACGTTCCGTCCACAGGGATCTCAACACCAAGAGGGATCGTCACACTTTTGCTGCTGTCCGGCAGACAGTTGGCAGCCAAACGTTCGTAGCCGATTAGCGTATAGATATTCGGCTGTCCGGCATTGAGTTCCTTGCTGAGGTCATGTCCGAAATCGAAAGCATTGGTGACCTGTTCGTTTTCCGTCAGCCGCACATAGGTGTGGTCGGCTGTCTCGCCGTCTTGCAGCAACTCCAAACGAAATTCTCGGTGTCGGTTCTCATGTTGCGCTACGATGCCGCGGACGGGTTTGGAGATGTTCGTCCAAACGATCTCGCCGCCGTTCTGCACAAGATAAGCGTGTGTCGGCAGGAACGTGTATGCTTCGCAGGAGACGACTTTGAGCGAGTTGTCGGACATATTCCATTCGTACAGATAGGGCAGACCGCTGATGCCTGCAGGAGTGTCAAAACCCGGCACACCGATGCACCGCCAATAGCTGTCTTTCGTCCGTCGGTCTGCTTCGCTGCCGAGGCTTGAAGAGAGGTCGATGGTACATTGATAGGCATCGCTGAGCGCAGGAATAGTCTCGTTGGTAAGGGTCACGCCAGTGATCTTCGACAGTGCCGGAAAATAGAGCGTGGCTACATCGGTGTGGTTGCTCCAGATGGCTTCATTCGTCTCCGCCATCTGCAGGGCGTTCAGTTGGAGCAGATAGCCTTGCCCGGCATGAAGGATCGAGTCCGTGTCGTCGATCATGACCCAGTTGTCCGTTCGTTCGGCAAAATAGCCTTCCTCTGCGCGCCCTTTGCCGTCGTAGAAGAAGATGCGCCAATGCGTGCCCACTTCGCCGATGCCGTAGATATCCGCCACCTGCACATCGAAAGGAAAGGAAATGAAGTAGTTATACCGCTCGTATTCGCTCAGGTCCTCATCGTTCAGCGTTTCGCGGTTGAAGCGCATGGCGCCATATGCCTGCATAGCTCCTCCGTCACGGATGTCGATGCGTGTACCGCTCTCTTGCGCATCGCGTCTGAGGACGATATCCGCATCCGCGGGATAGACGGTGAAGGGGCAAATGACGTAGCTGTCCATCGACCCACCGCAGAAACGACCGGTCTGCATGAGTGCCTTGATATAATACGTCCCGGGAGCAGATGGCGCCGTAAAACGCACTGCATTGATGCCTGTCTCTGCATCCGCTTGGAAACGGATATCCTCTATTGCGTTTTCTGCTTCGGCGTCGTAGTACGCACTCCAGCAGATGGACACCATCCCGTCCGGCAAGGAAGCGACAGTGGGCAGCACGGACACTGTCTGCCCCGCTGCGGCAGGACGGATAGACAAGGAGCTAAGGCCTGCCTGCAAGCCCGTAGCGCAAAAGAGAACAGCCGCTAAGGCTTTTTTACGGTGAGATCCTCTCCATGCCCCGAACAGTAAAGCCAAGAGGAAAAGCACCCATGGTTCGCCGATAGGAGTGCTATTACGAGATAAGGAAGTGCCTCCGGCGTCCGGTTTGGAAGTCCAACCTGACCCTCCGGAAGCGATAGGCGCACGGCGGACGGAGGCGGAGTTCATACTGGAACCGATACTGCTCATATCCGAGGGTGTTTGGTCACTAAAAGGCGAAAAAATAGTACCGGCACATCTCGTACCGGTACTAAAGTTAACTATATTTTGTTTCATTAGAGCCAGCGAACGTAGCAGAAGTCCATTCTGTGCGGAAGGAGCTCATGCTGCGGATACATACGCAGACCGAACTTCATTCCTCCGGCATAGTCGAGCTGGTAGGTCAGTTCGAAGAACAAGTGGCTTCCTTCGCTCTTCACCAACTTCAGCGGCTCAACCTCATAGAGCTTGTCGTTGTTGTGGGTCGAAGTACGGATAGCTACGAGCTCTACGCCGATACCCTTGTCGTTCAGACCTTTCGTATCAAGCTCTACGGCTACTTTGAACTTGTCACCTACGTTGAGGTTCATGAAGTTGTTCTCCGCGCCTTGGATCTTGACTACCTCAATCTCATCCCAGTGCGCAGCTACATTCTCTTTCCAATGAGCGATGGATTTAGCGATCTTGTAGTGGTCTGCCTCAAGGAGGGCATGACGTTTAGCGAGCTTGTTATAGAACTTAGCGAAGTAGTCATCGATCATACGTTTCATGGTGAAACGCGGAGTGATCTTCGTTACGGAGTTCTTGATATACTGGATCCACTCAGGGCTGTAACCCTTGCTGTTCTTAGCGTAATACAGCGGGATGATCTCACGCTCCAAGAGCGAGTAGATAGTAGCTGCATCGAGCTGATCTTGGTGAGCTTGGTTCTCGTAGGTGCGTTTCTCGGTCAGATACCAACCTGCTTTCTCTACGTAACCCTCGTACCACCAACCGTCCTTAACGGAGAAGTTGAGCACACCGTTCATCTGCGCTTTCTCACCCGACGTACCGGAAGCCTCCAGCGGACGAGTAGGCGTGTTCAGCCAGATATCCACACCGGAGATCAGACGCTTAGCCAGACGCATATCGTAGTTCTCCAAGAAGATGATCTTACCGAGGAACTGCGGCATACGGCTGATCTCGACGATACGCTTGATCAGACCTTGACCACCACCGTCAGCAGGGTGTGCCTTACCGGTGAACAGGAACAGAACAGGGTAGTTCGGGTTGTTTACCAACTTATCCAGACGCTCCAGATCGGTGAAGAGCAGGTGAGCACGTTTGTAGGTAGCAAAACGACGACCGAAACCGATCACAAGGTGGTTCGGGTTCATCTCGTTCAGCGCCTCGATGATACGTCCCGGGTCTCCTTGGTTCTTCATCCAGTCCTCACGGAACTGCTCCTTGATATATTGCATCATCTTGCGTTTCAAGCTCATACGTGCACCCCAGATGATCTCATCCGGAATATCTGCATACGGCTTCCACATATCCATATTGGACTGATCGTTATACCATCCTTCGGGCAGGTACTTGCGGTAGATATCCTTCCACTCCGATGCAGCCCATGTCGGCATATGCACACCGTTGGTGACATAGCCCACATGCAGCTCCTCCGGATAGTAACCCGGCCAAACGGGAGCGAACATCTTCCTCGATACCTCGCCGTGCAACCACGATACACCGTTTGCCTCTTGGCAGGTGTTGAGGGCAAAGACAGACATCGAGAACTTCTCGTTATGATCATCGGGGTTCGTACGACCCATACCGATCAGGTCATTCCACTCGATACCGAGTTTCTCTGCATACGAACTCATGTATTTGTAGAACAGACCCTCCTCGAAATAGTCGTGACCGGCAGGAACCGGCGTGTGGCAGGTATAGAGACCGCTTGCGCGTACCACCTCTTTTGCCTCGTTGAACGACAATCCTTCCTCCTGTACCAGATCCACCAGACGCTGCAATCCCATGAGCGCTGCGTGACCCTCGTTGCAATGATATACATCCTTCTTGATACCGAGTTTCTTCAGAGCCAACATACCACCGATACCGAGCAGAATCTCCTGCTTGATACGGTTCTCCCAGTCTCCACCGTAGAGCTGGTGGGTGATCTGACGATCCCACTCGCTATTGAGCTCATTATCAGTATCCAAGAGGTACAGATCCATACGTCCTACGGCTACCTTCCAGAGGTATGCTTTCACCGTACGATCCGGATACGGCACCTCGATAACCATGTTGCTTCCGTCCTTCTCTTTCACCTGCGTAATAGGCAGGTTAGCGAAGTTCTGTGCCTCGTAGTTAGCGATCTGCTGACCTTCCGGACTCAGGGTCTGTGTGAAATAACCGTAACGATAGAGGAAACCGATAGCCGTCATATCAACGTTGCAATCCGAAGCCTCTTTGATATAGTCACCGGCAAGAATACCCAGACCACCCGAATAGATCTTCAGAATATGAGTCAGACCGTACTCCATCGAGAAATAAGCGATAGATGGTTTGCTCTTGTCCTTCGGAGCATCCATATAGGCGCGGAAATCGAGGTAGATCTCATTCAGCTTATTGAGGAACTTCTTGTCCTTCGTGAGTTCAATCATGCGGTCATAACTGATCGTATTGACCATCATAATCGGGTTCGAACCTGCGCGATGCCATGCATCAAGGTCAATGTAGCGGAACAGATCTTTAGCATCTCCATTCCAGCACCACCAAAGATTGTAGGCAATCTCTTGCAGTTTGCTCAGCTCAGCAGGAAGAGTCGCATGGATATTGCACTCTTTGAAGTTAGGCTGATTAACTTGACTTACTTTAATTTTCATAACACTATATTATTTTATTTTTATTATTTCCTAATTTATTTTCTTTTCTTGATTTTCAGAAAAAAAGCGTGCAAAGTTACAACTTTTTTTGCACATATGCAAGAATTTTTGTAATTTTGCACCGGATTTTATGATTTTGTTTACTAAAATTAGCAGAAAATGATAGAACAATCGGAAATACTACGTCGTCGGGACATGCGAGATGTCTTCACTTTTACCATCGATCCGGCAGATGCCAAGGACTTTGATGATGCCCTTTCGTTTGAGATAATAAACCAAGGCGAAGCCTCAAACCTTCAAACTGGCGAAGCCTCAAACAAAGACGAAGTCTCAAACCTTCAAACAGACAGCCCTGCTGTCTATCAAATCGGTGTCCACATTGCCGATGTCTCTTTCTATGTCCGCCCGGGTACCAAAACGGATGAGGACGCCTATAAACGCGGTACGTCCGTCTATCTCGTCGATCGCGTGCTGCCGATGTTGCCCGAGGAACTGTGTAACGACAAATGTTCGCTTCGCCCGAACGAAGACAAACTCTGTATGTCTGTCATCTTTACCATGGACGCGGACGCGCGCGTACTTAAATATAAGATATGTCGTACCGTCATTCGCTCCAATGCCCGTCTCAACTATGACGAAGCGCAGCAGATCATCGAGAATGCAAATCTATCCTCTGGAGTCAAATCCGGTCTGTCAGGCGAAGCCGGTCTGTGCTCTGGGTCACACCTGGAAGCGGTCTGTACTCTTAACTCCCTCGCATCCAAGCTTCGTGCCGAGCGTATCGCCAACGGCGCACTCACTATTGAGCAGGACGAGATGCGTTTTCGTCTGGACGAACAGGGGCATCCGACGGAGATCTACTTCGAGCACCCCAACGAGGCTCATCATCTCATTGAGGAGTTCATGCTCTTAGCTAACCGCACGGTCGCTAAAGCGGTGGGATCCGGCAGACCGTTTGTCTATCGCGTACATGACCTGCCTGATGGAGAGAAATTAGAGGCGGTGTCTTCCTTCCGAAAACGCTTCCCGAACCTGCAGCGTGCTATAGACCTGCTTACCATCCGTGCGCAAGCCAAAGCCGTCTATTCGACCTATAACATCGGTCACTACGGTCTCGCCTTTACCCACTATACCCATTTCACCTCGCCGATCCGTCGTTACCCCGACCTGATGGTGCATCGGCTCGTGGAGAAATATATCCTGACAGGCAAGAAAGAGACCTTGACCCGAGAAGAACTGGAAGAGAAATGCGAACATTGCTCCGCTTGCGAGCAGGAAGCAGCACAAGCCGAACGGGACTCCATCAAACTCTTTCAAGCCATGTGGATGTCTGACCATATAGGTGAGGTCTTGTCCGGACATATCTCCGGCGTAACCGATTTTGGATTGTTTGTGCAGCTGGACGAGTCGCGCTGCGAAGGACTGATTCATGTCTCCAACATCGGCGAACAGGGTGAGTATTGGCAGTACGATGAGAAGAATTTCCGACTCGTCTGCGAAAACAAAAACCATACTTCTCCCGAAAGCCCGAAGTCTTATACCTTGGGCGATCCGGTTACCGTAAAAGTGGTGCGCGCAGATGTAAATCGCGCACAAATTGATTTTGAGTTCGCATAAATTTGCATATATCAATTTTTTTTCGTACCTTTGCACCCAAATTCATAGCGTCATGAAAAATCGTATAGTCCTCATAGCTTTATTGCTCATTGCGTGTACGTGCGTATACGCGGAAACTATAGTATTGCGTACAGGCGCACGCGTGCGAGGAACCATCGTCTTTCAGAACGAAGAAGTGGTCATTGTTCGCGATGAAGGAGGTGCGCGTTTTCAGTATCCGCGTGCCGATGTCGAAAATATCCTGACGGACGATGCGCAAGAAGCTGCGCAGGAGGCACAGCCCGAAGAGCAGGAGAAAACGACTACCAAGAAAGCCTCCGTCCTACTCGAAGTGGGAGCCGGTACCGTTTATCTTCCTCACGAAAAATCGGGTGCCTTTGCCAGTGTTGATTTTATGGTAGGTTCGCATCATATCGGCGAACGTCATATTTTCATTGGCGGTGGAATAGGTTATCATGGGATGTATATGGGCGCTAATAAATACCATTTCGTGCCTATTCAGGCTGCATTGCGTATGCCGATCTTGGAGCAGAAGCATGCACCGGTCTTCGGCGCTTCTATCGGTTATGGTATCGGTGTGCCTAAGTCTAATATCACCGGTGGTCTCTATGCCGGACTCGATTTGGGGTATCGCTACCAACTGAATCCCAAGACTGCAATCGGAGCCGTATTCTTCGCTCGTTTTCAGCAGGCGAAAGTGGAAGTCGTAGAAACGGTGGAAGGACATGATTATACCCACAAGACGGGTCGTAACTTTATTTCTTTTGGTGCTAAGTTCACCCTCTATTTCTAACGATGAAAGCTCCCCGCAACAATAGAATCACGATCTTGCTCAATGAGAAGGAACAACGGGCATTGGAGCGTTTCTGCGAACGGTATAACGTCACGAACCGCAGTCGTCTGGTGCGTGAGTCCTTGATGCGGGCAATACTCCGAAAAATCGAATCCGATGAACCCACTTTATTCGATTAACCCCTAACCTCTAACCTCTAACCCACTAACCCACTAACCCACTAATCCTCTAACCCTTTATAAGAAGCAAAAACGCCTCCGGAAAGGAGGCGTTACCATTTTCATCAACCTAAGTAAGTCATGAGAATGTGGCTGCGTTGGCCTTGATTGAGTTTGCGAATTGCTTTCTCTTTGATCTGACGTACACGCTCACGGGTGAGGTGCAGTTCATCGCCGATCTCTTCGAGCGTTTTCTCGGGAGTGCCGATGCCGAAGAACTTACGCAGGATGTCCGCTTCACGCGGAGTAAGCGTAGCCAAAGCACGGCTGATCTCGGTAGAGAGCGATTCGTTAATCAGACCACGGTCCGCATTCGGAGAATCTTCGTTGACCATCACATCGATCAGGCTGTTGTCCTCGCCTTCTACGAACGGCGCATCGACACTCACGTGACGACCCGACATCTTAAGCGTGTCCGCGATCTTATCTACCGGCATGTCCAGCTCTTCCGCTAACTCTTCAGCACTCGGCTTGCGCTCGTGTTCTTGCTCGAAACGCTGATAAGCCTTGTTGATCTTGTTAAGCGAACCGACCTGGTTGAGCGGCAGACGCACGATACGGCTTTGCTCGGCGAGTGCTTGGAGAATAGATTGACGAATCCACCATACGGCATAGGAGATGAACTTGAATCCACGGGTCTCGTCGAATTTCTCTGCAGCCTTAATCAGTCCAAGGTTGCCCTCGTTAATCAAATCGGGCAGACTCAATCCTTGGTTCTGGTATTGCTTGGCTACAGACACTACAAAGCGTAGGTTACTCCGGACAAGTTCCTCCAGTGCTGCGCGGTCTCCATTACGGATACGACCTGCCAATTCTACCTCACGGTCAACAGTTATCAGCTCCTCACGACCTATCTCTTGCAGATACTTGTCCAGACTTGCTGACTCACGGTTGGTGATTGATTTTGTAATCTTTAATTGACGCATGTATAAACTTAGCTATTTATCTATTTTCGCCTTTCGGCGAAGTGATCCGGTCGGGATTCGAACCCGAGACCCACAGCTTAGAAGGCTGTTGCTCTATCCAGCTGAGCTACCGGACCCGGAGGTGTCCCCGTTAAACGGGGAAACCGGCCTCCGCCGGAAGGGGCTTAAACTCCCTCCCTGTGCCTATTAGCACACAAAAAACGTGCCCAAATAGGCAAATTAGGGTGCAAAGGTACTGCTTTTTTTTGACATGTGCAAATAAAAACGCATTTTTCTGCGTTTTTTTACAATAAACTGTCAAAAAGTTGTGCTAAATCCTGTTTTCTGCATGCTCCAACGTGGCGATTTACCAATTCACCATTCTGGAAGAAGAGCATCGTCGGGATATTCATGATACCGTACTCTTCGCAAGTATCAGGGTTATCATCTACATTCAGTTTACCTACTACCACTTTACCTTCATACTCGTTGCTCAGTTCCTCTAAAATAGGCAGCATCATTTTGCATGGACCGCACCATGCTGCCCAAAAATCGACTACTACCGGTTTGCCTGACGCAATCACATCCTTGATGTTAGCGTCTGTAATTTCTACTGTCATACTTGTTCTATTTTTTTTATGGTTATACGTTTTTGATTTGGTTTGCGCAGTAATATCTCTGTGAGCGGGTCTTCGAGATAGGTCTGCACAGCACGTTTGACGGGGCGTGCACCGTTTTTGGTATCGTAACTCTTCTCCACGATCTCGCCTACAGCCTCCGGTGTGACGCTGAGCTGATGACCGTGCGTCTTCAGGCGTTGTTGCAGCAGACCGATCTCGATGCGGACGATTTGACCGATGGTCTCTTTATTGAGCGGCTCAAAAGTCACCACATTATCGATACGGTTGACGAACTCCGGCGGGAACTGTTTCTGCAGCGCTTTGAGCAGCATGCGGTTCGTCTCTTTCTGATCCATCGCTCCGGAGTTGAATCCGACACCTCCTCCGAACTCCAAGACCTGTCTCGTTCCGACGTTGCTGGTGAGCACGATGATCGTATTGCGGAAATCGACGATATGTCCCTGACGATCGGTAAGACGGCCTTCGTCCAATACCTGCAGCAGGATATTGAAGATATCCGGATGCGCTTTCTCGATCTCATCAAAGAGCACGATGGAGTAGGGTTTGCGCCGTACTGCTTCGGTCAGTTTACCCCCTTCTTCGTGCGCTACGTATCCCGGAGGAGCACCCACGAGCAGACTCACCGTATGTTTCTCCATATATTCGGACATATCGAACCGTATGAGCGCATCTTTGCTCCCGAACAGCTCTTCTGCCAGACATTGTGCCAGATAGGTCTTACCGACACCCGTTTGTCCCAAGAAGAAGAACGTGCCTATCGGTCGTTTGGGGTCTCTCAGCCCGAGACGGCTTCGCTGAATAGCTTTGACGACGGTCTCCACGGCTTTGTCCTGTCCGATGATGCGTCTTCTCAAGGTATCGCCCATCGTACGGAGTCGTTCGTTCTCGGCGGTCGCTACCCGTTGAACCGGTACACCGGACATCATGCTCACTACGCCTGCTACATCTTCGGTGGTGATAGTATATGCAGGGTCAGTCTCTTTGGGACTGCTCAGTTGTGCATGACTGCGTGCGCCTACTTCGTCCATGACATCGATTGCTTTGTCCGGGAAAGAACGGTCGGTGAGGTATCGTTCGCTCAGTCCCACACAAGCCTTGAGCACTTCGCGCGTGTAGATCACATGATGATAGTGCGCATAGTGTTCGCTAAGCCTCGTGAGGATCTTAAAGGTCTCATCGCCTGTGGTCGGTCTTACGGTCACTTTCTGGAATCGGCGTTCGAGTGCCCCATCTTTCTCTATCGACTTAGCGTACTCAGCCGTGGTGGTAGCGCCGATGCACTGTACTTCGCCTCGCGCCAAAGCAGGCTTGAGGATGTTAGCTGCATCCAACGAACCCGACGCGTTTCCGGCACCGATGATCGTATGTATCTCATCGATGAAAAGGATGATCTCCGGGTGCTCACGCAGTTCGGTAAGGACGTTTTTCATGCGCTCTTCGAACTGACCGCGGTACGTCGTACCGGCTACCATAGAGGCAATGTCGAGGGTCACGATACGTTTACCCTGCAGAGCTCCGGTCTTATCCGCCATGATCCGCAGCGCTAAGCCTTCCACTATAGCAGACTTGCCCACACCGGGTTCGCCGATGAGGATAGGGTTGTTCTTCTTGCGTCGGCTCAGGATCTGTAGCACGCGTTCAATCTCATCTTCGCGTCCCACTACAGGATCCAGTTTGCCGTTTTCAGCCAACTTCGTCAAGTCCCTTCCGTACTTGTCCAGTGCGGAAGTGCTGTTTTTCTTTCCTTTCTGTTGCGGTTGTTGCGGTTGCCAAGGAGCATCATTGACATCTCCCATTGGGTTTGCTCCGTTAGTCGGCGTCTGGAAGGTATAGTGCGGCTGACCATATATCTCCACTAACTGCTCATAACTGATACCCCATACATCTTCTAAATACGAAGCTGCCTTGTTGATCTGTTCGCGCAAAATAGCCAACAGCACATGAGCGGTACAAACCACCTCTGCCTTGTATTCGCGGCTGATAGACTCCGCAATTCGTAAAATCCGGTCTACTTGTGCGTTACGAAGCAGTTTCTCCGGATGTTCTTCTCCTCGGATACTGTTCTCAATAGATGCTTTCGCCTCTTCTGCTCGGAAATCGGCACGGAGCAGCAAGTCATACGCCGAGCCTTCACCCAAACGGATGATAGCCAGCAGCATATGCTCCGGTTCGATAGCAGAACTGCATAACCGCTCTGCCTCCTCCTGCATATATATGAGAACCTTATTTAAATTCTGTGTAACAATCATTATATCTATAGACTAATACGTAATTCTTAATTCTTAATTATTAATTATTAATTATAAAAGTGCCAAGCCAATCCGGCTCTAAAGACATCGTGGTTAGTGGGGTAGCCCGGCATTGCCTGATACTCATTACTCTTCTTCATGAAGAGATGGTTAAGATGTTGATACTGCGCAAAGAAACGCAGACGGATAGAGCGTACGTAGAAATTGGCATATACGCTCATCCACGGGTAATTACCGGTCTTCACTTCCTGCTGGGTAGCAAAAAGACCCGTTGCAGGACATAGAACCGGCGAGTGGTAACGCGTGAAATAACGCAGATCCACACCTATTTGTGCCTCCATCGCACGTCTAAACCATACGCCGTGGTAATAGAGGCGGTTTTGCAGGATGACCAGAGGTACCGGCATCACGCTGTCGTTGGTACTATGTTGGATCACCACGCGGTTCTCCAAGTTAATCCAAGGTGTGGTCAGATCAAGACCTATATCGCCTGTGATAAGTTGTACACTTCCGCCGTATTGCCTTGGTTTCCAGTCCTCTGCGGAAGTGTAAATCGGATGAGTCTGATTCTCAAAACTGAAATCGATGCTGGGCTTGATCCATTTAGTGGGGTAAGCGATAGTGGCTCCTCCAAGGAAGCGGTAAGTGAACCCGAAGTTATTATCCCAACATACATGGTTTGAGCGGAAACGTTGCCAATACGGACTCGGAGCTATGCTCTTCGCGTATGCACGCGCGCCTATATATAAGGTGTTACCACCCACATTGAATTTCGTATCTAATTTGCCATGTACATCGAACTCACCTATCTTGTAACCCAGCAGACATACTTGTCCCTCGATGGTGTAGAGCACATTGGCTCCGCTGTGCTTGTGGATCGATCCTCCCACAAACGTGTTGTTCTTCCATCGGTAGTCATAGACCCCTGCACTGTCGTACGGCTCGGAGTCATGTAAGAACCGCTGACACTCGTTCATGGCAAAGACCGTAGCACCGAACTTGAGCTTGGTGTTGTATGCCTCACAGAACGTGACAGCAACGGTATTTCGTATCGTCAGCACGTCCGTCGTGTCATGCGTACTGATCGAGTCGTAGTACGTCACGGGATAGAACGTGGTGTCCGTCTCTTTCTCTATATAGCGCCTGTTGGAGTTGTTGGTCTCGAAGATGTGCGAGAAGGTAATCAGCGGTATATGTTGTATCTTCACTGTATCCCGCTTCACACGTTTGCCGTCCACCTTGACCTCTATCGAATCGATATACTCTCGTTCGCGAGTGATAGCATATTGGTTATGCAGGTATCCGCTGATGTACCGGTACCGTGTCATAGCGTTCAGTCGTACCGGTATATCGCCCGGTGACAGTTTACCGCTCAACTCATTTACGTCTTGTACACCACCATTGTCAAACGAACTGAGTTGACTCCAACTCAATGCGGCGTGCATACTATAGTGATTGCCGTCATAACTGCCCCAAACGCTTCCTCTAAACAGCTTACCTGCTGTGTTGGCATAGTGACCGGCTGAATTCAGATACTCCATCTCCGTGCCTAAGTTCAGACGCCTGTTGATATTTCCGGTGAACAGAAAACTGACATCGTTCTCCTCGTGCCCGTTGGTAAATCCTCGCTTGTAGGAGATGGTGGAGAAAGGTGTAGTGGTATTGAAATACCGTTGTTGCTGCGGTGTCACCACATATGCCTGCCAGCAGGAGGCAAGCGGATCATCAATCGTCGTCAACCGCTCTTGTACGATACGGCTCTCGATAGGCGAAACGAGCACGTTGCCGTTGAAGACACTGCTCGTCGAGTACCGTGTCTGTATGTCGATATCGAAATAATTGAGCCTTACTGTATCCGTGCCAAAGGGAATGGTGTCCGCGACGGCGCTGAACGAAGGCATGTTCCAAGTCCGTATGACGGTCTTGGTACGCGGAGCTTTGGCAGCGGCCACAAGGGTCGCTGCCAACAGCACTAATACTATGAGATACCTTTTAATCTGCAATTTAATCTTTCTTCTCCGCTTTCTTCTTCAGTTTAGCCTGAAGTTCCTGAATCTCCTCTTCTTGGTTGCGGATCGTCTTGAGCAGTTCGTTCAACTCCTCGTTCTCGATGGTCGTCGGATACTGCTCTTCTACGGTCTGCAGGAAGTCGGACAGGATATTCATATAATTGATGAACGCATCGTAAGCCGATTCGTACTGTGTCTCGCCTTGGTCGATGTGGTTCATGTTATGCAGGTAGTTAGCATCCTGCAGACGCAGCCAGTTGGTCTTCAGCGCTTTGTCTTGGCAAAGATGCACACGCTCTGCTACAGCAAACAGCTTATGGATAGCCTCTTGCTGCAAATCATTACCGGTGTAGATGCTCAGGTCTTTTGCCTCGCCGCTCCAAGTCAACGGATACGGGCTCGACAGTACATCCTCAGCTGACAATTTCTTCGCAGCCTCCGAAGGTGTCATAAAGCCGATCTCGCGCTCCATAGCGTAGTACGGCAGTGCCTTAAGGAAGTCGAAGATACCGGTTCCGGCGTTCTGACGAATACCGAATGTCTCGGCGCCAACCCAGATGTTGATGATGTCCTCACCTTCCGGCAGAGCCTGAAGCTGGTTTGCATATTTCTCTGCGTCCATCGGGAAATTAGCCCAGTTCGGATCCGAGAAATGGAAGCTGAGTTCATCGCTCAGGTTCGTGTTACGCAGCAGCACTTTCATCTTCGGAGCACCGCCCGACTGGAATACGCGGTTCGGGCTCTTCCAACTGATCACATGCTTGGCTCCTTCGGTCATCATCACTTTGTAACCCATCTTGTTCAGGTTATATGCCTCCTCGTCGGTGTACAGCAACTCGGTGTTCCAAACGGTCTGAGCTTTTACCCCGAAGATGCTCTCTAATAACTCGCCTTGCAGCTTGAGCTGTTTCTTGAACTCGTCTTGGTCGTACTCCGATGCCAAAGTGTAGCTGTACGGAGTAGCGAGGAACTCCACGCACTTGGTACCTGCCAACTCCTTAAGGATGTCGATCATCTCAGGGTTGAACTGCTCGAACATCTCAATCATCGTTCCGCTGATGCTGATAGAGCAATGGAACTTACCCTTACTCAGGTTGATCATGTCGCGGATGGTTTGGCAAAGCGGCAGATACGAAGTCTGTACAAGCCAGTTAACATGTTCCTCCGTAGCCAAATCATCGTAGTAGTAATGATCATGACCGATTTCAAAGAAACGATATCGCTTCAGACGGTAAGGACTGTGCATCTGGAAGCAAAAACATATATTTTTCATAATTCTATAAATTACTAAATGGTTAAATAACTAAATAAATGACCAAATGGTAAATGACCAAATGGTAAATTACAACGTATGATTGATCACCCCGTCGTAGATCCTGCGTACTTTCAATCCTGCGTCGGACCACTTGATGTTGTTCACCTCAGCGATACCGAGTTCATGCAAGCTCTTGTACAGCGCCGGATACTTGACGATCGCATAGATAGCATCTGCCATCGCGTCGATGTCCCAGTAATCGGTCTTGATCGCGTGCTGGAGAATCTCTGCGCAACCCGACTGATGGGAGATGATCGACGGACAGCCGACCTGCATAGCCTCCAACGGACTGATACCGAACGGCTCACTCACACTCGGCATGATATAGACATCACTCATAGCGAGCATCTCTTGTACCTGCTTGCCGCGCATGAAGCCCGGGAAGTGGAACTTATCGGCGATACCGCGTTTGGCTACGAGATCAATCATCTCTGCCATCTTGTCGCCGCTACCCGCCATGACGAAGCGTACGCCGTTGGTCTTGCTCAACACGCGTGCCGCTGCCTCTACGAAATACTCCGGTCCTTTCTGCATCGTGATACGACCCAAGAAAGTGACGAGTTTGTCTTTGCGCTCAGGCTTGGTGAACTCTTCCGGATGAGCCAACGGCTCTACGGCATTGTGTACGGTGCTTACCTTACGCGGGTCAATGCCGTATTTCTCAATGACCGTGTTACGCGTCAGGTTACTTACGCACATGATGTGATCCGCCATCTCCATGCCGCGTTTCTCAATCGAGAAAACCGTCGGATTGACGTTACCGCGACTTCTGTCGAAATCCGTAGCGTGTACGTGTATCACCAGTGGCTTGCCGCTGATCTGCTTGGCGAAGACGCCCGCAGGATACGTCAACCAATCATGGCTGTGGATGATATCGAAATCCAAGGTGTGCGCCAACACGGATGCTACAGCCTCGTAGTTACTGATCTCTTCGATCAAGTTATCGGGATAGCGACCCGAGAAACCGATGCAACCGAGGTCGTCTGTGCCGATGCGGCGGTAGTCATAGCGGATACCGTCACGGAAACGGTAGTAGTCCTCAGGACTCATCCTGCCTTCCATGCGCTGTTTAACGTAGTTGTAATCTACATCTTTCCAAACGACCGGCACGCTGTTGGCGCCAATGATACGCAGGAAAGACTGATCCTCGTCGCCCCATGGTTTGGGAATGACGAAGGTGATCTCCATGTCTGGCTGTTGAGCCATGCCACGGGTCAGACCATAGCTGGCTGTTCCTAAACCGCCTAAGATATGAGGGGGAAACTCCCAACCGAACATTAACGCTTTCATTGTTGTGCCTCCTTTTCTTCTGAATTCTGATACTTCTTCAGTGTATCTAACAGACTGATGACAGCTGCTACGCTCGGTGCGCTACTCATGCCGCCGCGTCCTCTGTAAGGCGGGTTTGGCTCGTAGAACTCATTCAGCGTACCGATACACAGCTCGTCCATCTCGGCTTCGAAACCGACCAACAGACGTTCCATGAAGCTTGCGCCGCTGTATTTGTATATGTTCATATATGCGCGCGAGTAAGCGGTGATGGTGGACGGCCAAACGATACCGTTGTACAACGCACGTTCACGTTCTTGCACGTTGCTGCCGTAGTACGGATGATATAAACCGCTCTTCGGACTCAGACTGCGCAGACCTTTCGGCGTCAACAGCTCTTTCGTGCAGATATCCACTACTGCTTTCTGCTGTTTCTTATCCAGCGGACTGTACGGCAGACCCGCTGCCCAGATCATGTTCGGACGTACCTCTCTGTCGGCATAACCGTCAATGACATAATCGTTCAGATACAGACCATTCCAGAACGTCTTCACAAACGCATCCTTGGTGATCTCTGCTTGATACTCCATCAGGTCGGCACTCGTCTCTTTGCCCATCTCACGAAGCATCTCTGCCGTGAAACGCATGGCGTTGTACCACAATGCGTTGATCTCTACCACGTAGCCTGTACGCGGTACTATCGGCCATCCGCAGTTGGTAGCGTTCATCCATGTAGCCGGACGTTGAGTACCCTCTACCCAAAGCAGACCGTTCTGATGCAGTTTGGCACGCGGATGGTTCTGCTTGCGATACCATACGATGATATCCTGACAGAGCTGACCATATAAATCCGCTGCCTCACGAACGGTATATTTATGGGCATATTTCTGACATGCGCGAATGAACCAAAGCAGTACATCCGGCTCGTCCATGCCCGTCATCTTGTTCTCGTTACCACGACCGTTCATGAAGTTCAAGATCTCTCCAACAGCCGTCTTGTTGATGATAGCATCCCAGTACTCCGGACGATCGATATCCAGCGTACAGCTGGCTACCGAGAAGAAAGTCGAACGCGCATCTGCCTTGAACCACGGGAAACCGGCAAGCAGATAGCACTTGTCATCCTCGCGTTTGTAGAACTGGCTTGCGCTGTTCTTCAGCGTGGAGAACATGTCTTCACGACGGATTCGACGTACCAACTCTTTCTTCCAAGTCGCCTTCAGCGTATCGGTCTTCACTTCCGTTACGCCGGCTGCGAAGATGATACTCTCGCCTTTCTTCATCGGCAACTCGAAATAACCCGGTACGAGCAAGTCCTCCTTGTGGGCATAACCACGCTCACGCTCCTTGCGGTACTCGATGTCTTTGTACCATTGTGGGTCATGGTGGTACTCTACCGCCTTGCTGAACTGCATGTACAGATTCGGGAAACCCGGATACATGCGGTTGTAACGACCGTTCTCACAATCCTCCATGTTCGCGTTCGCTAACGGGTTCTCGTGCGTCAACTCGTTCACGCTGCGGAATGCCAGGAACGGACGGAAACGAAGAGTCGTCGGACTGCCGCTCTCTAATAACGTGTAGCGGATCAGCACGCGAGGCTCGAAACTAACCAACATGCGCTCTTTCTGTAGTACCACAGCGCCGACACGGTACGTTGTGCGCGAGATCAACTCGCAATCGAACTCACGGATGTACTTGTGTCCGTTCGGACTGAAATGGTTCTCGTCATACTCGTGCAGACCTAAGTTGAACTCCGCGCCATGTTGGATCACCGTCTCGTCCAGCGAACTGAGCAACACATAGTTGTCGTCGCTGATATGAGGCAACGGCATCACCAACTGACCGTGGTACTTACGCGTGTTACAGTCAACCAACGTGGTCGAGTTGTACACGCCTGCACGGTTCGTTCGAATCATCTCTTTCTGAAGCGATCGCTCCAGATTAACAAGCACTGTCTTGTCAAAATTAAGATAACTCATGATGTTTGATTAAGTATTAAGTAAGATTATTTTTAATTAAATTGTCCAGCAAATTTGTCTTTGGCATCTGCCACAAACTGTTTGATGCGCTGCTCCTCGGCTTTCTTGCAAACCAACAGCACACCTTTCTGCTCAGCGATGATCATGTCGTCCACACCTTGTACTACCGCTAACTTACCCGGCTCCAAGGTCACCACATTACCGTTTGCCTCGTAGAACAGAGCCTCGCTGTGCAGGCTCACATTGCCTGCCTCGTCTTTCTCGCTCAACTCATACAAACTGCCCCAAGTGCCCAAATCGCTCCATCCGAAACTGCTCGGCAGCACGAACACGTTCTCCGCTTTCTCCATGATGCCGTAGTCAATCGAGATATTCGGACATTTCGGGAAGATCTCTTCGATGAACGCTTCCTCTTTCTCTGTGCCCATCAGCAACTCGCCTTCACGGAAACGGTCTGCTACTTCCGGGAGCAAATAACGGAATGCCTCACTGATGGTCTGTAAGTTCCAAATGAAGATACCCGAGTTCCACAGAAAATCACCGCTCTCCAAGAATACTTTCGCCATCTCCAAATTCGGCTTCTCCGTAAACGTCTTCACCGGATAAATCCCCTTTGTACATTGTACATTGTCCCCTTGTACATTAAGATACTGAATATATCCATATCCTGTCTCCGGTCTTGTCGGCTGCATGCCCAAAGTAGCAATCGCCTTGTTTTGGCTTACGAAATCAAACGCTTTGCAGATAGTGTCACGGAATTTCTCTTCCTCCAAAATCAAATGGTCACTTGCTGCTACTACGATATTCGCCTGCATCTCCGGCTTGCTCCAATCGATATCCTGATACTTCGGAAGATCCTTGTTTCCTTTCAAGCTACCTTCCTTCGTATATCCTTCGTACATCGTACATTCGTCCTTCGTCCATTTATAGGCTTTCTGCAAACACAACGCACGGATATGTGCCGTTGCGTAAGCAATACACGGAGCCGTGTTTCTTCTTGCCGGTTCGCATAAGATCTGCACTTCTGCCAAATCCGGTATCTGCTCCATGATGATCTGCTTGTATGCTACGTTCGTCACAATGAACATATTCTCGATAGGAACGATGGGACGAAAACGATCCACCGTCATCTGCAATAAACTCTTACCTGTGCCGAAAAAGTCCAAGAACTGTTTCGGTTTTTCTTCTCGGCTGAACGGCCAGAAACGGCTTCCTATGCCGCCAGCCATGATTACACAATAGTTATTTTCTTTTTTTGTCATAATAATATTGGGTGTGTTTTTTATGGTTTTATTCCTTGTTTCAGAACACTCGTTCTCTAAAAGCGCACAAAGTTACAACTTTTTTTTCATATACACAAGCGCGCACGTACTTTTTTTATAAAAAAGTGCATTTTTATGCAAAAAAGTGAAATCTTTCAACTTTCAACTTTCAACTTTCAACTTTTTTTTGTACCTTTGTACCCTAATTTGGTGTAAAATGCGCAAATTGATATTTTTTTGCATAATAATTGGGTGGTGTGCTTGCTCTAACAGAGTCGGTGCTCCCAAACCGTATGGCTATTATCGTATCTCAATGCCGGATACAGCATATCTGCCTTTTGAGGCGAACTATCCGCACTATCCCTATACGTTCGATCTGTCGTGCAATGCGCAGGTGAAAGAGAGAACCGATGAACCCTATTGGATCAATATCTATTATCCGGCGTTGGATGCTACTATCCATTGCTCCTACAAACCTGTTCGTAATAACCTTCGCGAGCTCACCGAAGATGCCCTTGAGTTTGTCTATCGCAACGCCTCTTTTGCGAATGCGATACCCGAACGAGAATACGCGCATCCCGAAGCAAAAGTATATGGCTTACTATTTGATTTAGAGGGAAATACGGCGTCCTCCTGTCAGTTCTTTATTACCGATTCCACGCATCATTTCTTCCGTGCTTCGGTCTATTGTAACTGTCGTCCGAATGCTGATTCCTTAGCGCCTGTATATAACTATCTCCGCACGGATATCGTCAAAATGGTAGAGACCTTTAAATGGAAATAAATCGTCAATAATATAAATCGTCAATAATATAAATCGTCAATAAATCGTACATCGTAAATTTGTCAATCGTCAATAAACATAGAGCCCTTGCGCTTCTCCTCGATCCCGAGAAAGCCGATCTCTCCGCCCTTCCGCTCTCAGCGGATTGTTGCCCCGACTACATCTTCGTCGGTGGCTCCACCGGCGGTGACACTACGCCTTTCGTTCGCGCCCTCAAAGAGAAACTAAGTCTGTCAGGCGAAGCCGGTCAAGATGGGCGTCCGCCCATCATCCTCTTCCCCGGCAACGCCGCACAGTTTACGCCCGAAGCGGACGCTATCCTTTACCTCTCTTTGCTTTCCGGAGACAACCCCGAATATCTTGTTACTCAGCAGATTCGCTCTGCGCGGCGTATTCATAACTCATCGGTCGAGGTGATCCCCACGGCTTATATCCTCATCGACGGTGGAGTAGAGACCTCCACCATGCGCGTAACGGGAACCAAACCCCTCAACCCTTCCGACCTGCAAACCATCATCGACACCTGTATAGCAGCCGAACTGATGGGCAAGAAAGCGATCTATCTGGAGGCAGGTTCCGGAGCCAAAGTGCCCGTCTCTCCGGACATCATCCGCGCGGTGCGACAAAACACCTCTATCACTCTCATCGTCGGTGGAGGAATCCGTACGCCCGAAGCGATGAAAGCCGCTTATGACTCCGGTGCGGACATCGTCGTCATTGGCAACCATTTCGAGTCGCATCCCGAAGCACTCAAATCCTTCTGCCAAATGGCTAAATCGCTAAATGGTCCAATAAATGAGAAAATGGTAAATGACCAAATGGTAAATGAAGCCGATGAGCGCTTCATGCGCCTCGCCCTCATAGAGGCGCAAAAGGCACTCGAAGCCGACGAGATCCCCATCGGATGCGTCATCGTCTCCAATAATCAGATCATCGGACGCGGACACAACCTCACCGAGACCCTTTCGGATGTTACCGCGCACGCCGAGATACAAGCGATCACAGCCGCTGCACAGACCCTTGGCGGCAAATATCTGCCGGACGCAACCCTCTACGTCACCGTCGAACCCTGCCCCATGTGCGGTGGTGCTATCGGATGGGCGCAGATAAGCCGCATCGTGTACGGCGCACCGGATCCCAAGAGAGGCTACGCCACGTACGCACCACGGGTCTTTCATCCCAAAGCTACTGTCACTTCCGGCGTCCTCGAAGACGAATGCCGGTCCTTAATACAAGAATTTTTTAAATCCAAAAGATCATGATAAAATGGCTAAATGGTCTAATAAATGACCAAATGGTAAATGAGAAAATGGTAAATGCCAAATATGCCTCAGTCTTCTTACGATTAGGCATTTTTGCGGTGCTTGCGGCAGTGATTGTCCTCCTCTTCCCGCGCTACGACAACACCTTCCGTTACCATTTTGAGGTCGGCAAACCATGGGGGTACGCTACGCTTGAAGCGGATTTTGATTTCCCCATCTACAAAACTGACGACCAACTCGCCAAGGAGCAGAAACAGCTCCTCTCCGTCTTCGTACCTTGCTATAAATACATCCCGCAGGTACAACGCCAAGTCCTCGTCGTCTCGCTGCAAGAGATGGAATGGTTGCAGGAAAACGAGTACAGCCGCATTGCTGTCACGCAGGGCAAAGTACAGAAGACATACCCCCTCTCGTCGGTCTATACGCTCAAATCGGCGTACGATCATTTCGGCTATGACTGCGCTCAGAACCTCGTACGCGATACCCTTCTGACCGACCAGATGCGAACCCAACTCCTCTCTTCTCTCTCGCCCACACAAGGGCTTGTCCAGAAAGGGGAGAAAATCATAGAGAAAGGTGAGATTGTCTCCGAGAGCGATTACCAAACCCTTCAATCGCTTCGCCGGGCGTACGAGAGTGAGGCGCTCGGACATAGCCAACGTAGTTGGGCGCTCTTTGGCAAGACCCTCTTGGTACTTCTTTTCCTTGCTCTTTTTGTGCTCTATCTCGTAGTCTTCCGTCCGCAGTACTTCGCTTCGCTATCGAAAGTCCTGTTCTTCTGCTTGCAGATGTTCCTCGTCATCGGTTTGGCGTGCCTCTGCTTGCATTTCGGATTGTCGGTTTATCTCGTGCCTTTTGTGTGGATTCCGATCCTTACGCGTGTCTTCATCGACTCCCGTACAGCGGTAGTCATGCATCTCATCACGATCTTCATCACCTCGATTGTCGTTCCGGTGCCTATGGAGTTCCTCTTCATCGAATTAGGTGTCGGCTTCGCTACTATTTCCGTCTTGAATGACATGACCCGCCGGGCACAACTGCTCCGTACAGCAACTTGGAATTTCTGGATCCAAGCACTCATGTACACCGCGCTCATCATTGCCCAAACCGGTACTTGGCACGCTATCGAGCCTTGGACGTATTTCTATTTCTTCGTCACGGGTCTGCTCACCATCGGTTGCTACGGACTCATCTTCGCCTTTGAGAAAATGTTCCGTTTCATCTCTTCGCTGACCCTTGTTGAACTCACGGATATCAACTCCGAGCTCTTGCACGCCTTGGCGGAGAAAGCCCCGGGTACGTTCCAGCACTCCATGCAAGTCTCTAACTTGGCTGCCGAAGCTGCGAAAGTCATTGGCGCACATTCGCTCCTTGTCCGCACAGGTGCCCTCTATCACGATATAGGCAAGATGGCAAACCCCTTCTTCTTCGTGGAGAACCAAGTCGGAGTGGAGAACCCGCTCTTGGAGATGGATCCGCGTGAAGCGGCTAAAGTCGTCATCTCGCATGTGACCGAAGGAGAGAAACTGGCGCGTAAGCATCATCTGCCCGAGGTGGTTATCAATTTCATCACCTCTCATCATGGCAACTCGCTGGTTCGTTATTTCTATAACACATGGTGTAACGCGCATCCGAAAGAGAACGTCGATGAGTCGCTCTTCCGCTATCCGGGACCCAAACCCACTACCAAAGAGGCAGCTATCCTCATGATGGCAGATGCGGTCGAAGCGCGTTCGCGCAGCCTCTCGGATTTTTCCGAGGAGTCGATTGCAGCAGCGGTGAATCAGATGATCGATGCACAGATAGCCGACGGACAGTTCTCCGAGACGCCTCTCTCTTTCAAGGATGTAGAGGACATCCGCCGTGTCTTCGTCGCTCGCCTCACCGCCATGAACCATCATCGTATTTCGTACCCCACCTTGAACAAATAGCATCGACCATGCATGGGCGATCCAAATGAGAAAATAAGAAAATGAATAAATTATACTTGGCTCCCATGGAGGATGTTACCGATCCGGCTTTCCGTGCGCTTTGCAAACGCTACGGAGCTGATCGCGTCTATACCGAGTTCGTCAATGCCGACGCGCTCGTTCGGGACATCGCTTCTACGACCCGCAAACTGACCATCTCCGATGCCGAACGACCCGTGGCTATACAGATCTACGGTCGCGAACCCGAAGCGATGCGTGATGCTGCCCTCATCGTTGAGCAAGCCAAACCCGACTTCATCGACATCAATTTCGGCTGTCCGGTCAAGAAAGTAGCAGGCAAAGGAGCAGGAGCTGGTCTCCTTCGCGATGTGCCTAAAATGCTCGAAATAACGCGTGCAGTCGTCAATGCTGTCCATACACCCGTTACCGCCAAGACTCGTCTGGGCTGGGATGAACCTTCTCTTTATCTTGAGAACGGCACGCCTTTTATCGTGGACTTAGCGGAGCGGTTACAGGACTGCGGCATCTCCGAACTCGCTATCCATGGACGCACTCGTTCGCAGATGTACCGTGGAGAGGCGGATTGGACCCTCATCGGAGAAGTGAAGAACAATCCTCGTATGCATATACCTATTATAGGTAACGGGGACGTGTGTACGCCTGAGCGCGCGAAGGAATGCTTCGATCGTTACGGCGTTGATGCCATCATGGTCGGCCGTGCCACCTTTGGTGCCCCGTGGCTCTTCGCGGAGATGAAAGGACTTCCGGCGCCGCAGACGATGGTCGACAAGGTCGCTGTGCTCAAAGAACATGTCCTTGCCTCCATAAAGTGGTGCGGAGGTGACGAACGCAAAGGTATCGTCCATTCGCGTCGTCATTTTGCGGCGTCGCCTGTTTTTAAAGGGCTCTTTGATTTCAAGCAAACCCGCATTGCCCTCCTTCGTGCCGAAACGGTGGAGGAGGTTTTCCGGATCATGGATGAGATTGTAGAAAAATGGGGGTAAACATAGTATCGACCAATATTGGGCGATTAAATAAATGAGTAAATGAGAAAATGAAAAAATCCTTTGTACATCGTACATTGTCCCTTCGTACATTCTTTGATTCTTCCGCCCTTTGGCTCTCTATGCTCATCGGCGCCCTCGGTTACAAGCTCTTTTTGCCGCTGAAGCCTACCCTTCCGTGGTGGATATTCTTTATGCTCTTTTTTACGTTCTGCAAGGTTAATCCGCTCGATCTGCGGTTACACAAATGGCATTGGGTGCTGCTCATCACGCAGATGGTTTTCTCCTTTGCGACGTACGCAGGGGTACTGTATTTTACCGCCAACCCCGTCCTCGCCCAGGGGCTGCTCATGTGCTTCATCATGCCTACCGCCACCGCCGCACCTATCATCGCCGGTAAGATGGGCGGGTCCATCCAAAACCTCACTACCTTCACCCTCCTCTCTAACTTCGCTACCGCCATCATCGTCCCCGCTACTTTCCCCCTCATCTATCCGGCGGCAGACATGAGTTTCTGGAGTGAATTTTTAATGATTCTGCAAAGAATTGCCCCACTATTATTAGGTCCTTTCTGTTTAGCTTGGCTCGTCCGGATCGCCTTTAAATGGCGTACTAAAAAAGAGTTTGTACTGCCGGTAAAACTCGCCGTCATCCCCTTCTATTTGTGGGTCTGCTCGATTACTGTATTGTCGTCGGTCGTCACCGAAACAGTCCTTTCAACTTTCACCTTTCACCTTTCAACTATACTAATTTTATTAGTATGTTCGTTCTTCATTTGCCTGATTCAGTTCGGTCTCGGTAAGTTGATCGGATATTGGTTACCGGCGCCTTCCAAGGGTCGTGACTACCAGGATGTGCTCATCAATCCTGCGGCTGCACCCAAGACGATGGCAGGAGTCTCTTCCATCACAGCCGGACAGGCTTTCGGACAAAAAAACACCTCTCTCGGAGTCTGGATGGCGAATACGTATCTCGATCCCATGGCATCACTCGGAGCAGCGGCGTATATCATCTGGCAAAATGTCTTCAACTCCGCTCAACTCTTCTTTGCCGCACGAAAAAAATAGCAACTGTCCCTACCTCTCTGAATCTTGCGGACGCCTAAAGGACAACCTCGTTAGAACCTCGAGGGTATCTCGTATCCTACTGCACCCTATATATACATTTATGTATATATCCCGTGATTTTAGAGAATGGCTGTTTATATGTCTTTTTTATGCTCTTTAGCACTAAAATAAAAAAAATGCATTTTTTATTTGCATATATCAAAATTTCTTTGTAACTTTGCACCGGATTTTTGTGAAAATAGTATCGACCAATATTTTGGGCGATCTTAAATAGACAACAATATCAACCAATTAACTTTTTGTTTAACTTAAAATCATTAAAACATGAGAAAATTCTTTTCTTTGTTGGCTGCTCTGCTCTTCGCAGGCAGCATGATGGCTCAGGTAACGATTACCCCGAGTGCGATTACAGCTGCTGAAAGCACCGAGATCAACGCTACTATCGAGGGCGTATCGCTGAACATTACTCAGGGTACTGTTACTGCTGACCAGATTCGTATTTTTAAGAATCAGACGATTACTATTTCGGCTGAGTCGAACATTACGAGCATTGTTTTCACTTGCCTTGCTAAGGGCGCTGCTAAGTATGGTCCTGGTTGCTTTACTGCTCAGGAAGGTTACACCTTTGAGGAGGATGGCTTTACCGGTACATGGACCGGTTCTGCTACCAGCGTATCTTTTGAGGCTTCTGCAAACCAAGTTCGTGCTTCCCAAATCGTAGTTACCCTTGAGGGTGGAGAGCCGGTTGTAGTGGACACCTACACTGTAGCAGGTAACGATGCCGCTATCTTCGGTGAGGCTTGGAATCCTGCTCTTGCTGCTAACGACATGATCTTGGCTAACGGTGTTTATACCTGGACAAAGGCTAACTTGAACCTGACCGCTGGTACAGAAATCCAGTTCAAGGTCGTTAAGAACCACAGCTGGGATATCGCTTATCCGGCTCAGAACTATGTTGTAAACATCGCTGAGGCAGGCGAATACACCCTCACGATCACTTTCGATCCGACTACCGAGGCTGTAGCTGCTGAAGCTGTTAAGAAAGTGATCCCGCAGTACGAAGTAGCTGAGGCTATCGCTGCTGGCTTAGCTGAGAACGATGAGATCCTCGTTCGCGGTGTCATCACCAAGATGGAGTTCAAGGGTAAGAACTTCGCTAAATTCGGTTCTGTAAACATCTACGTTGCTGATGCAACAGGTGCAGAGGGTGCGTTTGAGTTCTATAACTGCTACTCGCTCAATGCAGATACCTTCCGTACTTCTGATCCGGCTTACGATGCAGAAAGCACTGCTTGGGCTGAGTTCGAAGAAGTAGCTGACGAGAACGGCAACGCAATTCACGTAGGTGATACAGTTATCGCTTTCGGTAAGTACAAACTGTACAATGAGACTCATGAGCTCAATACCGGTTGCTATCTGACCGAAATCAAGCACCCGGGAGACGCTCCGGTTGAGGAAGACGATGTAATCTACGATTGGGCAGGTGAGATCGGTACTACCATCTTTGGCGGAAACTCCAATATCACCACCGGTACTGTTAAGATTCACGAAAACTCCGATGAGGTGAGCGGTATCAAGTTCGGTAGCTCCTATGTATATGCTGAAGGCAAATACATCGCTATCAAGCCGGCTGAGGGTGGCTTCAAGGCTGGTGATGTACTCAGCGTATCCGTTGTATTCAATAACTCCGATGTTACCAAGTATTGTATGGTAGATTTACGTGCTGCTGATGGCGATACAAGAATTTGGATGTCTGATTCTCTCTCTACCCTCAATGGCCGCAACGCAGGTGAGCCGATCGTGCAGACCTATACCCTCGCATCTGATCAGGATTCTCTCCTCCTCGGTCGTTATGGTAACACTAGTATGTTCGTTACCCTTCTCAAGGTAGTTCGCGGTGGTGAAGTTGTTCCTCCGACTCCGGAGCATACCTATACCGTTGCTGGTGGTTCGGATGTAGCATTCGGCACTACTTGGGCTCCTTCCAACGAAGCTAACGACATGACGCTCGTTGAGGGTCTCTATACATGGGAGAAAGCTGACCTCACTTTGGCTGCCGGTAACATTGAGTTCAAGGTTTGTGAGGACCACGCTTGGACCAACTGCTGGCCTTCTGACAACTATGAGTTGAATATCCCTGAGGCTGGTATCTACACTATTACCATCACCTTCAACGAAGAGACTAAAGAGGTAGCTGCTAACGCTACCAAGACCGGTGAGGCTGTTGTTATCCCGACTGTAGCTATGCACGGTAACTTCTTGGGTAGCTGGGCTGATACTGAGAACTTTGCTATCGCTCAGGATAATGCATCTGCTTCTCTTACACTCACGTTGGCTGAAGGTAACTATGAGTTCGGTATGCGTATCGGTGGTTCTGGCAACTGGACTGCTAACGGCGCTAATCTCACTCGCGAGGCAAACACTACTAACCTTGCTGAAGGTTCGGGTAACATGCATATCGCTGCTGACGTAGCTGGTGACTATGTATTTACCTATACCTATGAGACTCAGGTTCTTGAAGTAGTTTATCCGGAGGCTCCGGTTGTTGGTGACACCATCGTTATTGACATTGAGCAAGAAGTTCAGTACACTGACTACGTAGCTCAAGCTGGTTGGTGGCAGTTCATGGCTGAGACCGATGTGTACTCGATCTCGATCTCCAATATCTCGACTACTCAGGCTGCTGGTGTTTACACCATAGCTGACCTCGATGCAGACTACACCTATATCGAGATCAAGGCTACTGAGACAGAAATTCACTTCGTAGATGGTTCGTTCGTTCTGACCGAAGGCGAAGATGGTTCTCGTTCCATCGAGGGTGTTGTAACCGGCGACGATGATAATATCTATAGCATCAAGCTCGTCTTCAGTATCCCGACTCCTGCAACTACTGTAAACGTAGAGATCCCGGAATGGGGAGTTGCAGACGCTGCTGAGATTTATGGTTACACCGGTACAGTCTTCTATGGTGAAGCTGCAGATAGCACCTATATCCAGTTCGTAGTGCTTGGTAACAACCCGATTGGTACCTTCACGTACGATGATATGTTACCCACTGGTACCGGTATCGAAGTGGGTGGTGAATACAAGGCTATCTACTCGATGGACGTTACTGTAAACGTAAGCGATGCTACGCGTGCTATCGTTACGATGGACATCCTCTGTCTCAACAACACGCTCTATCACGTTACTACCCACATTGGTGAGGGTATCAACGCTGTAGAGGCTGCTCAGAAGGCTGTGAAGATGATCCAGAACGGTCAAGTAGTGATCATCAAGAACGGCGTTCATTACAACATCAATGGTGCTGTGATTCGTTAATACGATTCACTTATCAGGAGAGGGAGTCTGATCGCTCCCTCTCTTATTTTATAGGAAAACATTTTTATTAATTCACATTTATTAACCAAAATCATTTTATCATGAGAAAGATTTTTTCTTTATTGATGGCTGCTGTCCTAAGCATCTCAACGGCTTTCGCAACAACAGTGTATTGTAAAGTGACCCAAAGCTGGTGGACTCAAGACGACGCAGCTGTCGGTGTTTACGCATTCCTTAATGACGATGTTAAGAATGCGGATTGGCCGGGCGTTCGTATGGAAGCTGTTGCCGGTGAAGAAGGACTATGGAAAGCGGACATCGACTTCGCAGTGTATAACAAGTTTATCTTTACCCGCGTAAACGCAACGGGTGACATCGCCTACTGGGGTGCTAAAACCGCTGACTTGTCTCTCCCGACCGATGGTAAAAACCTCTTCACCATCACTTCTGAAACAGGTGTTTGGGGTGATCCGGGCGCTGAAGGTGTCTGGTCAACCTATGGGGGAGATCCGAGTGGGGCTATCAAGCTGACCTTTACCTATTACGACAAAACAGATGGTGACGGTAGTGCAAAACTAAGTACCGTTGCTGCTATCTTTGATGCTGCGTGCCAGAAGTACGTGGATTCTGTACTGGTTGGTACACAAGTGTACGCTGGTCGTAAGTACAAAGAGGGTAATGACTCCATCTTCTCGAACTTGAAATTAGGTTCGTCTTCTGCTGCTGGCGAATTGAAATTCGAATTGGCTAATCCGACGGAAGTGGACTCGATCGTCTTCCGTGCTGCTATGTACGCCAATAATGAAGGAGGTGAGGGTTTCACAGTAAATGGTGAAAACTTTACTCTCAGTGCTGGTAAACTTATATTTGAGGATAAGATTTGGAAACCGACAGGCGAAGTTTCGACCATCGATATCGTGCAGAATAAAGCAAACAAAGGTCGTTTCTTCCTCACTTCTATCACCATCTATCCGAAAGCATCTACTCCGGTTCCTCCTGTAGCCGCTAAGTTCTACGTAACCGGTGACTCTGCTCTCGTTACTGACGCTGGTTTCGCAGGCAAGGCTTGGAATCCGGATGCTATCAAGGCTGAGGCTGACACACTCGTTCTGAACCTCAAAGCAGAGCAGTACTACAAACTCAAAGTATCCCTCGATGGTACTTGGAATACCGCTAAGGGCTTCAACAACCTCACCGAGAAACCGGAAGGCGTAACGACGGACAATGATGAGAACATCATCTTCTCCCTCGCAGAAGCAGGTGCTGTACAAGTGATCTACATCGCAGGCGAGACCCCGATCTTCAAGATTGCCGGTAACTTCTACGTAGATCCGACTCCGGTTGTTCCGACGGCTGCTGTTACAGGTGACATGACAGAGTGGGGTGAGCCTATTCCGTTTGAACTCTCTGAGGATAGCACGTTTGCTACGCTCTACAACGACAATATCAAGAAAGGTACCTATGCCTTCAAGATGATTATCAATGGTGCTTGGCGTTCGAACGGCTATGAGTTCCATCGTGGCTTCCCGGGTTGTGCAGGTATTACCGGCAATACGGATGCAAACATGACTGTTGTAATCGACGTAGAGGGTGCTTATACCTTCAAATGGTACTTCGCTAACGACTCACTGGCTATCATTTATCCTGAGAAACCGGAACCTGTACTTACCAACGGTTACTACCTCGTTGGTAAATTCAGTGGCGTTGACGCTTGGAGCGTTGAAGATTTGTCTGCAGAGAAACTCTTTGCTGCAAATCCGGACACCGAGGGTGAGTATCAACTCTCTATCGACCTCGCTGTTGACGATGAGATCAAGGTGGTTTACGTAGCAGAAGATGAGATCACTACTTGGTATCCGAAAGAGGGTAACTATATTGTGGATGACCACCACAATGGACCAACCACCATGTACTTCCGTCCGGAGTACTACTCGGATTGGAGCGCATTTGGCGGCTACTTCTACCTCGTTCCGACCAGCACTGTGGGCTTCGAGAACACCGCTGCGGACGCAAAGGCTGTTAAAGTCCTCAAGAATGGTATCCTCGTCATCGAGAAGAACAACAAGACCTATAACGTAATGGGTCAGATGGTGAAATAACCAAACAATCTCTATAATGAAATGAGTGTGTCAATCCGTTTGACACACTCATTTTTTTTGTGGTGCAGAGAACCCTTAATTCGGCTTTTAGATAGCACTTGCCTCCGTTCCGCCTCCGTTCCGAGTCCGTTCCGCCTCCGTTTAGTTCTCGTTAATAGCTACTATTTCAGCGCTTTGCGAAGCAGCGGAACAATCTCCGTATTATCGTGCCATCCGCTGAACAGATGAGCCTTCTTGCCGATTGCAAAAATAGGCACTGCATGTGCGCTGTGAGCGCGGGTGGTCCATCCTATATGTGCTTTCTTGTTCAGCAACGCGATACCCTCATTGCCTAAGGCGTTTACCGACTTATACATATTCTTGGCGTCTTTGGCTTTGCCGTGACACGCTTTCTTGTAGATCTCCTTCAGCTCTTTCTCTTCGTCTGCGCTGATCTCCACTTTTTCCCAGAAACCCAACTGCTCTTTGTAAATCTTCTTTACTGCCTCCCAACTCGGTTTCTTGTTCTCTTTGAATAACTGCGTGAAGAGATCGCTCAAGAACCAAGCCGAGCATTGCTGGTTTTGGAGTATATCCAGTTTCAGCGTGTAGTCGCTGTTACCGAGTGCCAAACCGCCTGTCTCATGGTCTGCTGTCACAAGGATAAGCGTCTCATCGGGGTGCGCTTGGTAGAACTTATAAGCCACTTCCATCGCTTCGTTCATGTCCCAAAACTCACCAAAAGCCGTAGCAGCATCGTCCGCGTGACACGCATAATCGATCATGCCGCCCTCTACCATCATAAAGAAACGCTCGTAACGGTTGTCCAAAAACGGTATAGCGGTGCTTACTATCTGCGCTAAGGTCAAGTCGCCCTCTTTGCGGTCGATGGCGTAAGGGAGATTAGAACCGTGCTTCGCACCTTGGTCATCGTCTTTCTGCACCATGATCAGCTTGGTCTCTTGTACCGGCATGGTGCTCTGCGGCTGATCGTTCAGCAGCACTTTCTGTGCCTCTTCGTAACCGTGTGCGATGGTGTAGCCTTTCTGCTCTGCCAAACGGTAGAGGTTCACTGCCTCATCGTCATTCTTTCCCTCTGGATGATGAAAACCTGCGCCGCCGAAGAAATCAAAACCGCTCTCACTCAGCTGCTGACCTATAGTATAATAATGATTGCGCTCGTGTACGTGCGCGTAGAAAGCACCCGGAGTAGCATGATCAATCGCTACCGTCGTCATGATACCGATTCCCCAATTTTTTTGTTTCAACTCTTCGGCAATCGTACTCAGCTGTTTGCCGTTCTCGTCCAGACCCAACGTGCCGTTCGTGGTCTTGCTACCTGTTGCCAGACACGTTCCTGCCGCCGCACTATCGGTGATGCCGTTGCTCTTGGAGTACGTTGAGGCACTTCCAGAATACGGGAAAGTGCTCATCAAACTCTGCACCCTTCCCAACGGCACACCCTGTATCGCCGAGCGGTACATCTCTGCGCCTAATACTTGGTTGGAACCCATACCATCTCCAATGAAGTAAAAGACGTACTTAATCTCTGCGTTTGCTGCTACTGCTACGATGAGCAGTACTGCTAATAGAATTCTTTTCATTATTATCTTTTGTCTTTAGTTCTTTCGCCTTCTTATTGTGTCTCTTCCGCTTTCTGGCTTCTCGGCGTTTCTCCGCCTGTTTGGCCTCGCGTTCCTCTAAAGTGAGGTGGGGCGGTGGTTCAATGCCTTGTTCGCGCAGACGTTGGTCCTGTATCTCTAACTGGTGCTCTATCATCTGCTCTTTGTCTTGGCGTTTGAGGGCAATCACCTCGTCTTGGCGCAGCGGCTCATGAGCCAACAAATCTTCGTAAATCAGCAGCGTAGCCCAAGCGTCCGTACTGGCGTACCGTGCTTGCTCGGGTGTCAGATGGCTGTTCTCCCAGTTGGTCAACTGTTGGGCTTTGGAGATCTTCTTGTTGAAACAGATAGCGAAGATCTTCTGCAAACCCATATCGAGGATGCCGTATTGCGCTACCATCGATTGTATGTCCACACAATTGGCAGGGGTGAAATCATGCCTGCGTCTTAGGCCGTTGATGTCATCCTTGAACGCCAATCCCACCTTGCAGATCTTCGGGTCGGCGAATACCTGCGCTAAGGCTTCGGGCATACCAATATGGGTAAGCCTGAAGAGGTAGCACCGCTCATGCGTAGCGATCTGCACCAACGCCGTGGGGTAGTGTATCCCTCTTTGGAAACTCGGACGAGCCTCTGTGTCCACCCCAATGACGCGTTGTTGCTTGAGGTAAGCTACAGCGTCCGCCACCTGTTCCTCGCGATCCACTACAATCACCTCACCCTCAAAGGCTGCTACCGGCATCCATTGCAACAGATCCTTATTGATTCTATGTATATAATGATTTTCTTCCACGTGTATCTCTAAACGCTAAACACTAAACACTAAACTCTAAACACTAAACACTCAACTCTCAACTCTCACTTCGTGCAGCGCTCTCATCACAGCGAGTACTTTCAGTCCCCAGTGCGCCTCAAACGCCTCTTTGCAAACCACCACCGCATCGTGCATGATCGGCTCCTCTCCGGTCTGGAAGGCTGCCGCTAAGTCTTTCAACTCTTGGTAGATATCCGCCAAGCCTTCCGAAATATACGCTGTCTGCACCTCATCGGTGTAGATGCCTTGATCTACGAACACGTCCAAATAGGCATCGTCGGAACCCAATAACTCACGCATCCCGACCAACACATAGTTGTAGTCCTCTTCGGTCACGAACCGCTGCGGCTCGTCCTCCATCATCGGCTCTTCCTCTTCTACTAATCGCGTACGCAGATACAATATCGGCAGCAGACGTAATAACTGTTCACGCCATTCTTCGCGCGTGTACTCATTGGCTTTTTCTACCAGCAGACAGGTCTGCGCAGCTGCGGTCACAAAAGCAATTGTGGACTCTTTATATACTAAACTTTCCATAATTATTTCAAAAAACAGCGCAAAGGTACAAAAAAATTTGCATATATGCAAAAAAATGCGTAACTTTGCACGATTTTTTTGAGACCATCAATCGTAAATCGTAAATCGTTAAATCGTAAATATATATGGATGTTATCAATCTCTCCGAGCAAAACAGCGTGCTCAACCACTATCTTCGTGAAATCCGTGATGTGAATATTCAGAAGGATCCTCTCCGTTTCCGTCGTAATATTGAGCGAATCGGTGAATTCATGGCTATCGAGGTCAGCAAGAAGCTTCATTATGAGCCGACGGAAGTACAGACGCCCCTTGGCGTTGCGCCGGTGAATGTGATCTCTGACCAGCTGGTATTGGCTACTATCCTGCGTGCAGGTATGCCTCTGCACCATGGTTTTCTGAATGTCTTTGACCGGGCGGAGAATGCGTTCCTCAGTGCGTACCGTCGTCTCAATGCCGCCGGTGAACTGGAGATCGTTGCAGAGTACATGGCAGCTCCGGCAATAGATGGCAAGACGCTGATTGTAGCGGATCCGATGTTGGCTACCGGTATGTCTATGGAGGTCGGTTATCAGGCGCTGCTCAAGCACGGTCATCCTTCTCATGCCCACCTCTGTTGCGCGATTGCTACGCCGCAGGCGATTGAAGCGGTGCGTAAGGAGCTCAACGACAGTCCCGATGTTACCCTCTGGTGCGCTGCCGTTGATCCGATTCTCAATGAGAAGAAATATATCGTTCCCGGTCTGGGCGATGCCGGAGATCTGTGTTACGGAGTAAAAATCCACCTCTCTGAGCGTCCGTAAATCGTATATGACTGTCATGCCTGCCGTGCTTCTAACGGCAGGCATTGCTATTCTCAGCCTGACGGAGAGCACCCATATGCCCGCCGTCTCTGTCAGTGACAAACTGATGCATGGTGTGATGTACCTGCTCTTGGCGGTCTCATGGATGATTCCCGTTCGCCGTCCGGTCTGGGTTTGTGTGGCAGTGACGCTATACGGCGGGTTGTTGGAACTCCTTCAGTATGCCTGTACGCTCACCCGTTCGGGCGAATGGCTCGATCTGTTAGCGGATTTCCTCGGTGCTCTTATCGGCGTCCTTTCCATGATCCTTTTCCAACGGTTACATGAGAAAATGCGAAAATAAATGGTAAATGAGAAAATGAGAAAATGCGAAAATGTGTAAATGAACAAATGTTTTGATATAGCATTGAGTCTGCTCTTCCGTTCACGCTTACGGCGGTCGTTGGCTTTGGTGGATCATTATGGTTCTGCCGAAGAGGCATGGCGTCATCTGGACGAACCGGGTATGAACGAGGCTTTGGAGCAAGCCGAGCGCGAATGGAATTGGATCAATGCGCACGGGATTCGTGTGTGGACGCTTACCGATGAGGATTACCCGTATCGTCTGCGTCAATGTCCCGACAGACCGCTTGTCCTCTATTCTAAAGGCAATGTACATCCTTCGGAGGGTCATGTAGTGTCCATCGTCGGCACGCGCCGTCCCACGGAACGCGGCAAGGAACTGACCAACGCTTTCGTGCGTGATCTGGCTTCCCGCCTGGACTCCCTCACGATAGTGTCCGGAGGTGCGTATGGCATTGACATAGCTGCTCATCGCGCAGCGCTACAATACGGTGTCCCGACGATCATCATTCCGGCGCACGGTCTGGATCGCATCTATCCGTTTCGGCATCGTCCCGAAGCTATAGCTTCCCTCGAACGAGGAGGCATCCTCACGGAGTTTCCGTCCGGTACCGAACCCATCGCCTCTAATTTTGTGCAACGCAACCGCATCGTGGCAGGTTTGGCGGACGCAGTAGTGGTAGTGGAGTCGCGGGACAAAGGCGGCAGTCTTATCACTGCACGCATGGCGTCGGATTATAACCGCGAACTCTTTGCTTTCCCCGGCAGACCCGATGACATCTCTTCGGCGGGATGTAATCAACTCATTCAGTCCTCCAAGGCGCAACTCATCACTTCTGCCGATGATCTTATTGAGACCATGCAGTGGACCACCAACCACCTCAAACAACATCAAACCACCTCAAACAATCTTCAAACATCCATCGTAGGCCTTTTGGCAGACGACCTCACGCCGGATCAGCAGATCCTTCTCGCCAAACTCAACGAAGCCGAAGAAGGACTGCATATCAACCTCCTCGTCATGGAGACCGAACGAGCGTATTCGGATGTCTCTTCCGATCTGGTTTCTCTCGAGCTGCAAGGTCTCATCCGATCCCTGCCGGGCGGTATATACCGCCTCGTTCGGTGATTTTTGGGACAATTCCTAAAAAAAACGCGCTTTTATTTGCATATATGCAAAATTTTTAGTAACTTTGCAGCCGATTTTGAAAAAACAACTATCGTAAATCGTTTAATCATAAATAATCATGAATTCAATGAAGTATTTGGGAGTTATCCTGTTGCTGCTGGGCGTTTTGTGCTTGGTGCTTTACAAATTCGCTGCTCCGGAGAACTGGCTTTTGGTAGCCTCGATGGTATTGGAGCTGGGCGGTATTTTTACGTACATCTTTGTTAACAAAAAGGCTTAACGCAAGCCTGATCTCGTAAGGCAAACTGAATCACATGGCAGGTCAGGGTGGTTTCAATGATGCTGTGAAGTATCACTTGACGGGTATGTATCAGGACTGGTTCCTCGATTATGCCTCGTATGTGATATTAGAGCGTGCTGTGCCCGCGGTTGAGGATGGCCTCAAACCCGTGCAGCGCCGTATTCTGCATGCTATGAAGCAGGTGGATGACGGTAAGTACAACAAGGTGGCGAACATCGTCGGTCAGACCATGCAATACCACCCGCACGGCGATGCCTCTATCGGAGACGCACTCGTCCAGCTCGGCCAGAAAGATCTGCTCATTGACTGTCAAGGTAACTGGGGAAACGTCCTCACAGGCGATGGAGCTGCGGCTCCTCGTTATATTGAGGCGCGTCTCTCCAAGTTCGCGCTGGAGACGGTCTTCAATGCCAAGACCACCGAGTGGATGAAGTCCTACGACGGTCGTAAGAACGAGCCTATTCATCTGCCGGTTAAGTTCCCGCTGCTCCTTGCCCAAGGTGTGGAGGGTATCGCGGTCGGTCTGAACTCCAAGATCTTGCCTCATAACTTCAACGAGTTGTGCGACGCCTCTTTGGCGTACCTCCGCAATCAGGAGTTTTCCTTATATCCCGATTTCCCCACAGGCGGAGTCATCGATGTCACCCGTTACAACGATGGTGAGCGTGGTGGAGTAGTGAAGATTCGTGCCCGTATTCAAAAGGCGGACGACAACAAGACCCTGATCATCACGGAGATACCTTACGGTACTACCACCTCGAAAATCATCGAGACGATCCTCAAGGCGAACCAGAAAGGGAAGATCAAGATCAAGAAGATCGATGATTTCACGGCGGACACTGCCCGTATAGTAGTGCAGCTCGCACCGGGTTCGTCCTCTGACAAAGCGATCGATGCGCTCTATGCTTTCACCGATTGCGAGGTAAATATCTCCCCGAACTGCTGTGTGGTGGAGAACCGCAAGCCGATCTTTACATCCGTCTCTAACCTCCTCAAACTGTCCTGCGACAACACCAAAGCACTCCTCAAATGGGAACTCGAGATCGAGAAATCCGAACTCGAAGAGAAGTATTTCTATACCTCTTTGGAGAAGATCTTCATCGAGAACCGCATCTATAAGCAGGAGGGTTACGAGAACGCGCCGAACAAGGAGAAACTCATTGAGTTTGTGGACAATGCCCTCACGCCTTTCAAGCCGCAACTCATCCGCGAGGTGCGCACCGAAGATATAGAGAAACTCTTCGAGATCCGCATGATTCGAATCACCAAGTTCGACTCCAAGAAGGCGGACGAACTGATGAAGGACTTGGAGAAGAAGATCAAAGCTTGCGTCAAGAACCTCAACCACCTCACGGATTATACCATCGCTTGGTTTGAGATGCTCAAAGCCAAATACGGCGATGCGTGGCCGCGTCGCACCGAGGTGCGTAACTTCGGCGCTATCAACGTCAAAGCGGTCGTTGAGAACAACGAGAAACTCTATATCAACCGTGAGGAAGGCTTCATCGGTACGAGCCTCAAGAAGGACGAATACCTTTTCGATTGCTCCGATATCGATGACCTCATCGTCTTCCATAAGGACGGTAAATACAAGATCATCAAGGTAGCCGAGAAACTGTTCATCGGTACCGACATCCTGCATATAGCTGTCTTCCAGCGCGGCGATGACCGCACGGTCTATAATGTGGTCTATCGTGACGGTAAGAAAGGCACGTATTTCATGAAGCGTTTCAACGTCACCGGCGTAGCGCGCGACAAGGAATACGATCTCACGCAAGGTACCCCGGGTTCGAAGATCATCTATTTCACCGCTAACCCCAACGGCGAGGCGGAGATCATCCGTGTGACACTCAAACCGGCTTTGCATCTCAAGAAACTGGAGGTCTGCAAAGATCTCTCCGAACTGGCTGTCAAGTCCCGTACGGCACGAGGAAACGTCCTCACGAAATTTGAAGTCAAGTCCATCACCCTCAAGCAGAAAGGTCATTCGACCCTCGGCGGACGTAAGGTGTGGTTCGATCCCGATGTGCTGCGTGTCAATTATGACGAGCACGGAGTCTATCTGGGTGAGTTCTGGGACGAAGACCGCATCCTCGTCATCAATAACGATGGTACCTATTATACCACCACTTTCGATCTCACCGCCCATTTTGAGGATAACATCCTCCGTATAGAGAAACTCGATACCGAGAAAGTATGGAGTCTTATCCAGTGGAACGGCGAACTCAAGTATTATTACGGTAAACGGTTCCGTTTGGACGATGCGAATGCGAAGCTGCAATCCATGCTTGGCGAGGACAAAGACTCCCGTATCGCAGTGCTCTCCGATCGGGCTGAGGCTACTTTCCGTATTCACTTTGCAGATGAGTCCAAACCGGTACTCGACATCCTTATGGAGGACTTCATCGACGAGAAATCTGCGAAGGCAAAAGGCAAACGTGTCTCTACCCTCGAGATAGCATCCATCGAAGACATCACTCCCGAGCCTGAGGTGTCCCCCGATGAACCGGGGGAAACCTTAGACGGAAGGGGGAATGATGACGATTTCGATACCCCGGAATCTCCAGAATCTCCAGAATCTCCGGATTCTCTGGACACTCCGGCATCTCCCGAACCAGCCCAACCGACCTCTCTGGACATAGACGGCGTTACAATGACGATCGAGAAACCCAAAGATACCCAATTAGATCTCTTCTAAATCTCAAATCTCAAATGTCAAAAACGGAGTTAATCGCGCCCTTGCGGCAGAGAAATCTCAAATATGATATACTGCTGGGCAGCGCATCGCCAAGAAGGCGTGCGCTGCTTGAAGGTTTAGATATCCCCTTCACAGCTATCTCCATCGATGCCGACGAGTCCTTTCCGAATGACCTGCAAGGCGGTGATATACCTTATTATATCTCGCGTGCGAAGGCACGTGCGTACGAGCCGAACCTCCGACCCGATCAACTCCTGATAACCGCAGACACCATCGTCTGGGCAGACGGACACATGCTCGGCAAACCTCATGACGAGTCCGAAGCGGTAGCGATGCTCCGTGCCCTGAGCGGCAAAACGCATCAGGTCTTCACCGCTGTCACCTTTGCCCAAAAGGGGAGAGAGATGGAGACAATAGTGGACAAGACCGATGTTACTTTTGCTGAACTCTCCGATGAAGAGATCCGCTATTATGTCTCCAAATACCGTCCCTTTGACAAAGCCGGTGCTTATGGAGTACAGGAATGGATCGGCTATGTGGCTTGCACCGAAATACGCGGTTCGTACTTCAATGTGATGGGCTTTCCCGTGCAAAAAGTATACGAAATGTTAAAAAATCGCAAAAAAATATAAAATTTTTGCAAAAATATTTGGATATATGAAAAAAAGGTTGTACCTTTGCAGCCGATTTTATAACAAACACATTTTTATTAACTTAATTTTATAATTACGATGAAAAAAGTATTCTTTGTAGCAGCAGTTGCTATTGCAGCTCTCTCGTTCTCTTCTTGCAAGAAAACTTGTACATGTACTGAAGCAAAAACTGGTGTTGAGCAGAAAATCAAAACTGACAGCCAGTACAAAACTTGCAGTGACATCGAGGATCTCTTGGAGTCAACTGCTAAGAGTCAGGGTGCAAGCTGGCAGAGATGGTCCTGCAAGAAGTAATCTTGTGGAACACAGGTCACTCTTTTTAGGGTGACCTTTTTTTAGTTATGAAAGTATTATCATATATTAGCACAACAATCCTTGGACTGATGTTCTTGCTCTCGGCTTTTGCTAAAGCTTGGGATGCGGAAGCTTTTGCCGATATGTTATTGCTGTACGGTCAGCCTTGGTTTAGTATTGGTGCTCCGCTTGTTATTTGTGTGGAAGCCGTATTGGGAACGGCTTTATTGCTGCGTGTGCAGCCTCGTTATAGCGCATTGGCGGCAGATATCTTCTTGATAAGTGTTAGTGTCGTTTTTGCCTATGGAGTAGTCGCGAAAGGAATACATGACTGCGGTTGTTTTGGTGCGCTTTCCAGATACTATACTTCGAGTCCGTGGATGACGTTTGTGCGAAATGCGGTGTTTGGACTGATTTCTATTCCTGCTTTGATGGAGCAACCGAAGTCGGAAACGTATGTCTGGCAGAAATTGACCTTGGGCGTTTGTATAGCTGCTATAGCTTCTTTCATCTGCGGTTTGGCTATGAGGGACTCGTTCGAGTTGCCGAAACAGTCTCTGGTGGAGAATGAGGAAGATCGGGCACAAACAATGGAGAAATTGAAAGCCGTTTATCCCTTTGATGCCGATTCGTCATACGTGGTATATTTGTTTTCTTTCTCATGCGCGTATTGCCAAAATTCATTTGCGAATGTGCAGCAATACCAGCAGTTTCACGCTGTCGATAAAGTAGTCGGTATAGCCGTAGAAGACGAGGAGGCGAAGGAGCGTTTTTATCGTATCTATCAACCCCGGATAGAGATCCGTACAATACCGCAAAAACAGATGATGAACATTACCAACGTATTGCCTATTGGATTGCTGATAATGGGGGATTCTATACGAAATGCAGAGTCTGGAATGATCACTTCACCCGGTATTTTTATAAAATAACACAAAAAAGTGGCATACACTATTGTGTATGTCGTTTTTTTTTTGTAACTTTGCAGCCTAATTTGGATTGATGTGTATGAAAATGAATAATAATTATTCAAAAGCATTGCTTTTGTTACTGATGATGGCGGTACTTCCGATGGCTGCGCAGCAGTTACCGGATCCGCATTTTGAGAACTGGGGGGACAAGTTCAACGGCGATAAACAGCTGACCGATTGGCATGGTTCTAATGTGAATCAAGCGGGATTTAAGTTTACGTTTATGTACCAAAAACCGGGGCGCACCGGATATAGTGCATATGTGACTGACCGTGCAGTCGGTATCCCTAAGCTCGGTATCGGAGCTATCGGTCCCGGTTATCTGTCGTTGGGTACACCGTGGCAATACCTCAAGGGTTTGAATGTCAGCGGAGCTACTGCCGGTACCGAGGGTGGTATCCCTTGGAAATATCGTCCCGATACCTTGGCGGTATGGATCAAACGTGTGGGACCTGCGCCGGAGAAAGAGGATTTTCATCTGCTCTATTATGCGTGGTCCGGTAATTCGAAGGGCACGGAGTATAAGAATAAGAAAGGCGGTTGTACGGCTACGGAGCGCATCAATGAGGAGTCGGACATTCGCCTGAAGACTGATGGCAACGAGTGTACGGTAGAGACTCATGCCAAACAGATTGCGGAAGGATGGCACCGTGCGCGGGCTAAGTATGACGAGTGGACGCTGATCAAAGTGCCTATTCTGTATATGAACGACGCGAAGCCGACGATGTGTAACGTCATCTTCTCTGCCGGTAACTATCCCGCTTTCCGCGCCAACGATGGTATGTTCGACGGCAATGCACTCTATGTCGATGACGTAGAGCTCATCTACTCCTCACGCATTGATAAACTGCTGGTTAACAGCAAAGAGTGGAAGGATTTTAACCCCGATACCGATAAACTCCAGACTCTCAAACTGTCACACAGCGAAGCGCAAACGATTAAACTTACTGCTCTTCGCGGTATCGGCAGTCTGACGAATATCAAAGCTCAAACCGCACGTTTCAACGGACGCAGACTCGATAGTAATGAAATGACGATCGTTCCGGGTGAGGTGAACGGCAAACCTTGGGTCATCACCGTCAAAGCCGAAGATGGCTCTTCTACGCATGTCTATAAAATCAAAATCGTTTCGTAATGGATTTCTCTTCCTTACATATAGTTGATTATATCCTCCTTGGGTCGCTTCTGCTGCTCTTTGTGCTGCAGATGTATTTCTATATCCGCTATCTCGCTGCTCCGGCACGCAAGATGCGTAGAGATAAAAAATCTGAAATCTCAAATCTGAAAAACGGAGTTAATCGCGCCCTTGCGGCAGAGAAATCTCAAATCTCCGAAGGAGTATCCGTCATCCTCGCTGCCCATAACGAGTCCTATAATCTCTCGCAATACCTGCAGGCTTTGCTTTCGCAGGACTATCCCCTCTATGAGGTGATCGTGGTGGATGATGGTTCGGAGGATAGTACGCGCGAGGTGGTGGAGAGATACATGACTTCCGATCCGCGTCTTAAGATGTCTTTCGTGCCATACGGAGCACGGGTTCGTTCAACCAAGAAACTGGCAATCACCCTTGCAGCCAAAGCAGCTAAATACGATTATCTCTTGCTCACCGATGCCGATTGTGTGCCCGAATCCTCCCACTGGATCTCTGAGATGATGAGCGGGTTCCAACTATCAACTGTCAACTCTCAACTATCAACTGACATAGTCCTTGGCTTTGGTGCTTATTTCATGCACAAGAGTCATCTCAACCGCCTTGTGCAGTTTGACACCCTCTTCAACGGACTCCATTACCTCGGAGCCGCGCTCTGCGGACATCCGTATATGGGCGTGGGGCGTAACTTGGCGTACAAGAAATCGCTCTTCTTTGAGTCCGGCGGTTTCTCGCATCTGATGACTACACGTGCCGGAGACGATGATCTCTTTGTCAACCATGTAGCTACGCGAACCAATACCTCGGTGGTGATCTCTCGCGAAAGTCTCACTTGGTCGCCGTCCAAACGCACTTTCAAAGAGTGGTGGCAGCAAAAACGCCGTCATCTCTCCGTCTCGCCACAATACCGTACGTCCACGAAGTGCCGCTTGGCGTTCGAACCCCTCACCCGTGGTTTGTTCTATGTCGCGCTGATAGGTGCGCTTGTATATTATTTCCTTTATACATCGTACATCGTACCTTTGTACATCGCCTTGGGTCTTTTCCTCTTGCGGTGGATCGTGCAAACGGTCATCCTCAATACTTCCGCACGTCGTTTGGGACTCAAGTCGTTTAATATGTTCTCTATCCTTTGGTTCGACATCGTCCTTCCGCTCATCAACCTCTGGATGCTCGTCGTTCCCAAGAAACAGACCAAATGGTAATACCGTAATACCGTAATACCGTAATTCCGTAATAACAATTAAAACTAAAATTATATGGCAGAAAATCAATTGAAAATCAACATCGCTCCTGACAAAGCACAGGGCGTGTTTGCAAACCTCGCGCTTATTGCGCATACTCCCACTGAGTTCGTTCTCGATTTCGCACAACTGATGCCAGGCATCCCGCAGGCAAACGTGGTGTCCCGTATTGTAGTGACCCCGGATCAGGCAAAGAAGATCCTCGGCGCTTTGCAAAACAACATCGGTCAGTACGAGCAGAAATTCGGTACCATCGAACCCGTCGGACCGGCTCACGGCAGTACGCTCCCGCTCACCTTCACCGGTGGTGAAGCTTAAAGGAATGTACAAGGTGACAATGTACAATGTACAAAGGAACAAGGAAAATGGATAAGGAAGAAATGAAAAAGCGACATAAAGCATTCGCTATCCGTATTGTGCGGATGGTAGATGCTATGCCTCGTACGATTGCCGCTTCTGCTATCGCTCGCCAAGTGATACGTTCCGGTACTTCTCCTTCGGCTAATTACAGAGCTGCCTGTCTGGCAAAATCAGACAAGGATTTTATCAATAAACTCAAAATGGTGGAAGAGGAATTGGACGAGACACAGCATTGGCTGGAGTTAATAGTGGATTGTCAGATTCTTCCTGAAGATAGAATGAAGGAGATTATCCATGAATGTTCCGAGTTATTAGGTATCACTGTCGCCTCAATTGTATCAATGAAAAAGACATTAAATAATTAACCTTTTAATCTACGCAATTTTACATTGTACATTGTCAAATTGTACATTAAATAATATACTGCGCAAATTGTACATTGTACATTGTCAAATTGTACATTAGTTTATGAGTAAATTTTTTCCCGCTTCGCAGTTAATCATCAATGATGATGGTTCTGCATTTCATCTCCATCTCAAACCGGAGTTCCTCGCGGATAAGGTGATCCTCGTCGGTGACCAAGACCGCGTAAACATGGTGGCTTCTTTCTTTGATGAAGGATCCATCGAGTGTAACGTTCAATCACGTGAGTTCCATACTATCACCGGTAAGTTCCAAGGCAAACGTATCTCTTGTATCTCCACCGGTATCGGAACCGATAACTGCGACATCGTCATGAATGAGATCGATGCCCTCGCAAACATCGATTTTGAGACCCGCACGGAAAAAGAGACGAAACGAAGCCTTGACATCGTTCGTATCGGTACCTGTGGCGGTATGCAGGAGGACATCCCTCTGGGTACCTTCCTCGTTTCGCAAAAATCCATCGGTTTTGACGGCGTACTCGCTTTCTATCATGACCGCGATAAGATTGCTGACCTCGGCTTCGAGAAAGCTTTCGTGGATTTCGTGGGGTATCCTAAGAAAGCCGCTGTGCCGTACGTAGTAGCCGCTAATCCCGAACTCGTGGATCGCATCGCCAAGGACGATATGATGCGTGGTTGTACTATCGCTTCGAACGGTTTCTATGGCCCGCAAGGCCGTGTGCTCCGTGTCGATCTCGCGGTGCCCGACATCAACGAGAAGATCACCGCTTTTCGTTACGAAGGACAGCGTATCACCAACTATGAGATGGAAGGTTCTTGTATCGCCGGTCTCGCCCTGCATATGGGTCACCGCGCTATGACCGTCTGCTGCGTCATCGCACAGCGTAAGATCGAAGCTGCGAACACCGACTACAAACCCCGTATCAAAGAATTAGTAAAAACCGTATTAGAAAGAATCTAATGAAAAAAGGAATCCTTTGTACATTGTACATCGTTACTTTGTCCCTTTTTGTGGCTTGTCAGAAACAACAAAAATTTGTTTACAACGTGGATAAGTTTTATGATCTGGAAATCCTCCGTTACGATGTACCGGAGTTTGATTCCTTGAGCCTGCAGCAGAAACAACTGCTGTACTGCTTGAGTGAAGCTGCCCTGTGGGGACGCGACATCCTCTTTGACCAAAACGGTCGTTATAACCTCCGCATCCGTCGTACCTGCGAGGCGCTCTATGAATCTTCAAATTTTCAAATCCTCAAATCTTCAAATCCGGAAGAGTTTGAGAGATTTGAAAAATATCTCAAACGCGTCTGGTTCTCCAATGGTATCCACCATCATTATTCCGAGGATAAGTTCCTGCCTGAGTTCAGCCAAGAGTGGTTCGAATCAGCGTGTGCTGAAGCCGGTATCGAGTATGACTCGGCTATCCTGCCGGTGATGTTCGATCCGGCTGTCATGCCCAAACGTACGACTGCACAGGACGGTGTGGATCTGGTGCTGAACTCTGCCGGAAACTACTACGGCGAAGGAGTCACCCAAGCGGAAGCCGAAGCATGGTACGCTGCTCATAAGGACAACTCGCCCGAACCCCTCTGGATCGGTCTGAACTCCCAGCTCGTCAAGAACGAGAAAGGCGAGATCGAGGAGCGCGTTTACAAAGTCGGTGGACTCTACGGCGAAGCACTCGAACATGTGGTGTATTGGCTCAAAGAGGCACTTCAGTATGCGGAGAATGACCAGCAGCGTGAGGTACTTGAGAAGATGATCTCCTTCAACGAGACAGGCGACCTCAAGACTTTTAATGAATACTGCATAGCTTGGGTTAAAGACTTGGAGAGCCGTGTGGACTTCGTCAACGGTTTCACAGAGACCTATTCCGATCCGCTCGGTATCACCGGTACATGGGAGTCCATGGTCAACTTCAAGGACCTCGCGGCTACCAAACGAACCCAACTCATCTCCTCCAACGCCCAGTGGTTCGAAGACCATTCCACCACCGACCCCAAGTACAAGAAAGAGGAAGTCAAGGGTGTGACCGCAAAGGTCATCACAGCCGCTATCCTTGCCGGTGACTGCTATCCCGCTACGCCGATCGGCATCAACCTGCCGAACGCTAACTGGATCCGCAAAGAGTACGGCTCCAAGTCGGTCACGATCGACAACCTCATGCACGCCTATAACGAGGCTGCGAAAGGCAACGGCTTCAACGAGGAGTTCATGATCGACGATGAGATCCGCAGCCTCTATGAGAAATACGGAGCCCTCTGCGGCGACCTGCATACCGATCTCCATGAGTGTGTCGGTCATGGTTCCGGCAAACTACTGCCGGGTGTCTCCAAAGATGCCCTCAAAGAGCACGCTTCGACCATCGAGGAAGCCCGTGCAGACCTCTTTGGACTGTATTTCCTCGGCGACCCGAAACTCGTCGAACTCGGTCTCCTGCCCAACGAAGAGGCTTTCAAAGCCGGTTATTACCAGCAGCAGATGAACGGTCTCATGACCCAACTCGTGCGTATCGAGCCGGGCAAAGACATCGAGGAAGCACATATGCGTAACCGTCAACTCATCGCCAACTGGGTCTATGAGCACGCTACCAATAAAGAGGTGGAGATCATCGAGCGTGACGGCAAACACTACCTCCGAATCAATGACTACCAAGGTCTCCGCCGCCTCTATGGTGAACTCCTCGCGGAGATCCAGCGCATCACTTCCGAAGGCGACTACGCTGCGGCAAAAGAGATGGTAGAGAAATATGCGGTCAAGGTCAACCAAGACCTCCACAAAGAGATTCTTGCTCGTTACCAGAAACTCAATCTTGCGCCTTACAAAGGTTTCGTGAACCCCGTTTATACGGCTGTTCGTGACGCCGAAGGCAACATCACCGATGTCAAGATTGACTTCACGGAAGGCTACATCGACCAGCATCTCCGTTACTCCCGTGACTACAGTCCGCTGCCCGATGTCAATTGATAATATCTATCGACCAATCTTGGGCGATCCGATATGGACCACGTTAAACTTCCGATATCAAAAAGCATCGCAAATCGCATCTTGCTTTTGCAGGCTATCCATGGAGATCCGCTTATGCGGGTCTCTTCGGATATGCCCGACGACGTCCTCGTCCTCCACGATGCCCTGGAGCAACTGCAAACCTTCAAACAAGGCGCAGCCCAAACCCCAAACAAGGGCGCAGCCCCAAACTCCAAACAAGCACCTTTGGTGCTCAACCTCAAGAATTGCGGAACGGCGTTGCGATTTTTACAGGTACATTTGGAATATTGCTATAAAGGAGAACCTATTGTCTTGGATGGCGATTCGCGTCTCATGGAGCGCGACGGTAAACCGACGACCCAAACGACCTCTGCCCTCATCCTCCACGGCGAAGACATCCCCGTCACTCCCAACGAATCCCCTTATATAACCCTCTCCCGCCGCATGGCCTCTATGTATCAGCCAAGCTTGGCTGATTCCATCGAGTCCTGTTGGTCTTCCGCTGCCTTTTGGTATGAGTACGTAGCCATCCATGGTGGTGAGTTATTATTAGAGGAACTAACAGAAAACTCCCTCCAAGGCGACCGCATCGTCGCCGACCTCTACGCCGAGCATTTCGGCGTCCAAACGACCTTCACTCCCGAAGGCGCGAAAATCGTCAATCATTCCGATCGTCAATCAATCGTACCTCGTCAATCGTCAAATCGTCAATTAGAAATCGATTTTTTCAACTGTCCGGATTTATATCCGGCAGTGGCACTAACGTGCGAAAAACTATCGATTGATTTAATTGCCACCGGTACCGACCGGCTCCGTTTCAAGGAGTCCGACCGTCTCGAAGCCGTCCGTCTTCACGAAGTCCGCTCCGACCACCGAATGGCGATGGCATTGATGTGTGCGGACTATCCGGTGTCTATCGAGGAACAAGCCTGCATTGCCAAGAGTTATCCGAATTTTGTGCCACAACATATTACGCCCGTAAAGGGCGTCAATGATGATCATTTAGGCAAAAAACACGCCTTGTCCAAACTCATCCACGCCGCAACTTCCGAATACGTCTGGCTCCACGATGATGATATCGTACTTCCTAAGTCCACACAGAAGGCGGTGCTTTTAGACGGAGATCTTATTATATTAGCTCTTCGCATGGAAAGCGAAAGCGACAAGCCATCTTTATTGGAAAAATTACAGATTGCCGAGTACGCCGCTATCCAAGAACTTACCATGCGAACCGCCAAGCGCGGTCATGCTGTCATGTGTTCCGGCGCAAACCTCATCGTTCGTCGTGAGGCGTGGCTTGCTTGTGAACCTGATCTTCATCCGGAGATTCCTTCCGGCGACGATATGTTCCTCTTAGAAGCCATAAAAAAACGCGGCTATAAGATCACCGTCATCGACGAACCCGACTTCACCGCCGTCGTTCATCCTGCTCCCACATGGCGTGCTTTCTTCCGTCAACGAATGCGTTGGGCAGGCAAGGCACCCAAATACACCGACCCGGATATCCTCCGTTGTGGCGCACTCATCGTAGCCGCTAACCTCCTTCAACTCCTCTGTCCTCTGATCCTCCTCATCAAGTTCCCGATAGAGTACTCTCTCATTCGTCAAAGAGAAATCACAAATCACAAATCACAAATCACAAATGTCAATTGTCAAATCTCAAATCTCAAATCACAAATGTCAATTGTCAAATGTCAAATCTCAAATAAAGAACCACGTACCCCGTGGTACGTGGCTCTTTTACTTGAGCTCCTCTATCCCTTCTACATCCTCTTCTCCCTCCTCGGCGGCCTCTTCCGCCAGAAGAAGTGGTAATCCAAAAAATCCAGCACGGTTTCTATAAAAAAATTGCGTGACCATTTGTCCATATTGTCCATTTGTCCATTTTGTCCTTTTGTAAACTATTCATTTATAGCTAATTATGATGAAATGGACAAATGGACAATATGGACACACATTTTGGATTATAGACATTTTGCATTTTTGTCGCATATTTGCGACAACATCTCTCGCACACAGGGTAAGAACGTGCCAACTACGAGCCAACTACTAGCCAACTACGGTCCAATCTCGATGGTATCCTAGACCATTGCCGTTATTATCGACTTACCACCGTGGACCTCTTAGCACCTTACTCACTAAGATATTCATTATTAATTATTCATTATTAATTATTAATTATTCATTATCACTATGGCTATAGCTAAATTAGCAGATGGAATTGACGAACTCCATGGCGCGTTAGACAGCGTCAAAGATGGTAAAAGAAAACGCGCACGTCTCGTTTGTCGCTGGAGACCGCAAGGCCCGCAGAGCTACGCACCGGACGGCAGCAAGTTACACGAACTCTTTTATATGCGTTTCCCCGAGGGACCTCGTTCCGAAGGCTATCAGCGTAATTTCAACATGATCTTAGCCGCACAACGGATGGCGCATGACATCGAACGTGTGTGCTATCATCCGGAGGAGTTTGGCGAGGAAGACCTCGCTCAAGCCCGCATCTGGCAGGACAAGTACGCGGACTACCTGAAAACCATTCCGAAAGGAAGCACGTGCTACAAGCATTTCTACGGATGGATGTACTCAGAGATCTACAAGGGGATGAGAGGATGAGTGGATGAGAGGATGAGTGGATGAGAGGGGGAGAGGCAGCCGTCATGGCTGCCTCTCTTGGTATTTTGTACCTTGTCCCTTTGTCACTTTACCAGCGCGCCCTGCGCATTATAGATATTCTCCCCGCGGAGGATGAAGATCTGACCGTCACGAACAACCTTTGTACATTGTACATTGTTCCCTTGTACATCTTCGAGGTCTTGCTGGCTAATAGGTAAAATATTCGTAAAATCTTTCCAACCATCAGCAGATTGATAGGCACTAATGCTGCCTGCCGGCACGTAAAGAGGAATCGATTTATCAACTCCATAAAACACACTACTATTCAACGTTGGAGGAGTGACCGCTTCGCAGGTAATAGAGGTCAAACCGTTGCAATTATAGAAAGCACCCTCTCCAATGCTGGTGACGCTATTGCCAATCGTCACAGAGGTCAAACCGGTGCAGCTAGAGAAAGCACTACTTCCAATGTATGTGACGCTATTGGGGATTTCAATAGACGTTAAACCGCTGCAACCACGGAAAGCCTCACTTCCAATGCTTGTGACGCTGTTGGGAATCGTCACAGAGGTCAAACCGAAGCAATAACGGAAAGCATTATTTCTAATTTCGGTGACGCTATTGCCAATCGTCACCGAGGTCAAACCGCTGCAACCTTCGAAAGCATAATCTCCAATGCTTGTGACGCTATTGGGAATCGTTACAGAGGTCAAACCGGTGCAACCATGGAAAGTATGATTTCCAATGCTGGTAACGCTATTGCCAATCGTCACAGAGGTCAAACCGGTGCAATTATAGAAAGCATCACTTCCAATGCTTGTGACGCTATTGGGAATCGTCACAGATGTCAAACCGGTGCAATGTTCGAAAGCACCCTCTCCAATGCTGGTGACGCTATATGTTGTGCCACTATAGGTTACGGATGCAGGGATATTGGCTGTTGTGAGCCCCTCGTAGTTATTCCAAGAGTACTGTAACTCATACGTCACATCTGCGGTTTTTTCTGTTGCATTAAGGTTGTAATACAGGTCGCCGATTTTAGTATAGGCGAACATGGTTCCTACGCTGGCTGCTACAGCGAGCAATAGGGTAAAAAGTTTTTTTCTCATAAGCATTTCCCTAAATTCGTGTCGGGCGCAACTTTAAAAAGTTAATATTGAAACTCATAATATACAATATAAAAAGCGTGCGCTTTCGTTCGCTTCATTTGATTTTCTGAGGTTCTGGACTACCTTAACGATTCAAATTTACGCACGGAAAACTCACGCTGATACGTGAGCGTGCATAAACCGCGCTTGAATCGTTAATGAATTCTCTAAAAGTGTCCAGTTTTCAGAAAAATCAAGTTGGGCTTATTACGCTATTTTATGGCGCGACGCTTCGCGCTGTTTTATGTCTATATATTTCTCACAGCTTTTTTACGCTGTCGGTGAGGTCAGACCTGAGATCCGTTTAACGTCATGAAGGGACGAGTATTTTTATATCGCTTGATACAAAGACACAGGACCTTCATGCCAGCGTTTGGTACTCTCCTGTTCTAATTGCTTATACATTGCGGAAGAATATACACGGCGGATGGCTTCTATCGTACTGATATGCTCATCCTCAGCTAACATGTCTGCCACCCAACTTACTTTGAAAGGCAGAAGTAGATACAGATTTTGTTGTGTTATCTCGCTCATGATAGTATCTCCTTTGCTTTTATAAATGTCAACGCCGTGAGTGCCTGTTCTGTATGGAACAGATATTGGTCCACTAAATCATAAGTGCGCAGTTCCACAAGCAAGTTCTCCTTGCTCATTACTCCGCCCTCGTACAATGTGAAACAAGCATAAACACGATCGTTGGCTACCGGACCATATACCACATCGTAATTGTGTGTAAAATTGCGGTCTAAACGGTTATTCATAACAAACTCCAGCCACTCGTCTGTCGGGGAATCAAAAAAGGCACAATGGAACTGTTTCACGGTCTCCAAGTCTAATTCGTACTCATTGACGTAGCCTTTTGGAGCCCCGCTATCTCCCATGCGTTTGCGCACCCAGTCTTCTGCTTGTTTTGCGGAAGTGGTGGTATAAAAGCCCGTCCCGTAGTCAAGCGTACGGGTAGCCCGACGTATTTCAGGTGTCGGAACACGTTCTAAACTGCCGTGATAGACTCTCATTGCTTTCTTTTATTGATAAATTCGTCAATATCTTCCATAATCCATTGCGCACTTTGGGTGTGTAACGGTTCATAGCCTGCTTCCAGATATTCTAAGACACCATATTGGTCAAGGATGCGCATTGATTGCTCACCTGTCAAATTGTGCCGTTGCTTGTATTGCTCAATGCAAAAGGCAAGGAATAGCGATATTTCGTTACTTCGTGTGGACATCATTTAAACCTTTGCGACTGCAAAGGTACACAAAAAAAATGACACTTGCAAATAAAAGTGCCATTTTTTTGTATTTTTGCAAAATAATGCCGATATCATCTGCATTTAGTTGGGAACAGATTATTGACGATTTACGATAGTTGCTTCGTTGCGATTCTTTTCTTATACACATAAGCGGCGGAGAGGAGGGCAAGGAAAAGCCATGCTACGTCACCCACCGGCGTCTCGGGTTCGTCTTCGTCGGGAGTAGGGTCGGGGTTATAACCCGGGAAGCCTTCTTCGTTATACCTTTTGATAACACTCATCTTATGGCTGCTCACATCATCAGCACGCGAAGCACCCACTTCCGTCACGGCGTTGTTGGGCGTCGGGATATAGATGACACCGGAGTATGCCAAAGCGGCATAAGTGATACCGGACGAGTTGACACCACGGGAGGTGTTTCCCCGTGAACCACTGGTCAGGGCTATACCACCTCCTCCGTTTGTACCGCTGCCTATATGCTGCACGGACGCGTTGCTGGTCTGATAAAGACGCATAGAGGTTGAGCTCATCCCTGCTTTCGGGGCACTGGTCATGGAGTGTATGCCTTTGGTCACCGCCGGATAATACATGCTGCTCGGACGGGCAGGGCGGTACGTAGCTACCGGAGCGGTAGTCAGTCCCTGAGCCGCCGGATGAACAGCAACGACACCCGGCTGAGCGATACCGTAGTTTTTCTGGCTCTCGGCAATGACGTACATTACCAGAAGTACCCACAGTCCGGCGAGAATGAGTCCTGCGCCGATGACGATTTTCTTATTGCGGTTGGCGATAGCTTGTTGAATCGGGTTCATGGTCGTTCCTTTCTTATTTATGATTCAACATCTGCTTGCCGGTAACGTCATAGATGACGCCGCCGCGTTGGATATATACGTGCCCGTTGATGAGTATCTTACGCACTACCTCGTTGGGCGCATGAGCATTTTCCATGCCTGTTGCGGTCTGCGGTGCGCGTCTGTTGACGATGACGTTCAGCGAGAAGCGTGTGTTCGTATAGACCTGTTTGGTGGCGGTGAAACTATAGGTGTCGTAGAGCAGGTTGGTGGTGACGCCTGTCTGTTTGTCGAACAGATAGACAGCTTCCACCTCATCGGTCGGGAAACGGTCGTTCAGACCGAAGGTATATGTGCCTGCCTGATAGCAATAAACGCCCATGGGCAGGAAAGTGCTCTTCGCTACCTCATCGCTCACGGCTTGGAAAGCCAAACGGTACGAAGGTGTCTTCATATAAACCTGCGGACGCGAGGTATAGAACGTGACGAACTTATCCAAATCGTAGCCCAACTGGTATTCGTCCGTGAAGTCCGGACGGATACGTACGCAGGTCTGATCGCTCTCTCCATTTCCGCTCAGGGTGACGCCTACGAAGATCGATTCATCTTCGTCTTCGGCAGCAGCAGCCAGATGGCGGGCAGGGGCAGATAACTTACGTCCCGATTGCTCGAAGGTCAGGTCGCCTTCTCCTGCTCCTTGTACGAAGACGGCAAGGAAAGGATCAAGGCTGGTGATGTCACCTGCAAGGGTCTGGGTATAAGTGATTGCATTGTTATTGAACGACGGAATGGTGAGATAGACGTTGCTCGTGTTCTTGATCTCCCATGTGCCTTGTTCACCCGGAGAAGCAGGTTCCGTGTACTCCAAGATACCGGCGGTGATCTTGTCTCCTTCGTACGGCTCAAAAGCCGAGACATAGGGGTGAGCCACCAAGTTCCAGTTATGGTTGTTGATGGTCGTTCCGGCATTCGTGTATTGGTGAATAGCCACGGTCTTGGCGGTCTTGGTGTTCTCGATATTCGTGAGGTTAGTGCCGCCTATAGCCATCGGGAAGATGAGCTCTTTGACGAGCGACGAGCTGACAGCGATGTTATAACCCACACCGGCTTTCAGTTGTGTGCCTGAGACAGGCGTCCAGTGAGGCGTCACACCCGAACCACTACCTTCGTTTGCTCGGCGAGCTCCGTCGTATTCCACGATCTGGTAGTCCACGCCTATCGTAGCCGGTTCTCCGTTTGCCCAATGTATGTCGTCAATGTTGCAGTCGTAGGGCAGGGAGAAGAAATAGTATCGGTTGTTCTTGATACGGCGGGAAACGATCACTTGCTCGTCTTTGGTAATCAAATTACCAATCAGTTTCGCTAAAGGTGCATTCTCTTTCTCCACACGGAACTGAACGGATTGTACGGTGTAATCGCCCTTATCCGACGGAACGACCAGTTTGCCGCCCGGATAGATCATTAAATTACGCACCTCATCTCGGTCATTCGCTTCATCGGTCTTCTCCAGAGTGGCATTTCTCAGAATAACCACGTCGCACTCCTTGCAGGTCGGTACTTCGTGTTTCTTGAAGACCTCATCGTTGGTCATCTTGGAGCCTTCTACCATGATAGGCACTTTGTACTCCGCACTTGTTTTCTCTTCCGTTCCTTCGTACACTTTCACGCGCAGCATGGTACACGAGAGGGTGTCGAGTTGCGGAATTGGAATCCAGTAGGTACCATCTTCTTTCTTATTACCGCTTAATTCTTCTACGCTTGTGATTGAATCGAATTTAGCATAATAGGCATTGTAGTCATAAGAACCTACTTCGTTAAAACCATTACACGAAGCAGTTTTTCCGGCTGATCCGGAATGACCCGGGATTTCTAAACCTCTCCATTCTCCTTCGTAGTCCTCTCCTAAGTACGTATAGTCACCTAAAGTAAGGAAGTCTGTCTGATTTCTTTCTACGGCATCTGCTCCGCTCTTTACATGATTTCGTCTGATAAGCAAACAGCGGTTGCTGGACAGTTTATAATTATTGGTCTCTCCGTTATTCTCCAGAACCTGATAGCCCTTCGTAGTAAACCAACCGCCCGGGTTATCCATGAATCCGTTTACGTTGCCATCACTACCCGATGCAGCTACCAAACTACTCGTATTTAGACCGCCGGCCTTAGTTCCTGCACCAATAAGGTCAATCATATTGCCCGATGGATCAAACAAAGCAACAGCATCATCACCGTTAAATTGCATAAAAGGAGTGGTAAGACGATAATAGTGTTCAAATCCGGAATTAGGATTCTCTCTTGCGCATTGAGTAATGGCTGCGTCTGCTTCATTGTTGTTTTGGTACGAAATAAAGATAATTTCTGTTCCCGGGGTTAGTAATAATTGCTCTTCTGTAAAAGTGAGTTTAGTGTTGTAATCGTCTTCTAAAACATATTTCATCGGATTGGAACCGCCCCTGAAATTATAATAACTAAAAGGATGTGAGGATCCATCAGTTTTCATTGCAATACCTAATTGGTAGTCAGATAAGTTGACGTCATGGTTTGTACCATTATAAATGGCAATTAGTTTTACGTTAGAGGCTGCCTCAAAATATTTAGAGAAGAAGATATCATCTGCATAACTGGTTGAAGCGGTAGCCTTCTCTTGCTTGTCCTCGATAAGCACGGTAGCGGTGGCTTCGTCGGCATTCAAGTTGATATTGATTCCGTTGGGGAACCATTCTGCAATAGAAACAGCAGTCGATTGAGTGGTGAAAGGCTTAAGAGTCGGGAGAGGGCAAGAACCACCGGCTAAGACTTGCAGATAATAGTTCGTATTATCGTTCAGTCCAGAGATAGTACACGGACTGGTCTGGTTGGCTACCGAAGTTACAATGCTGGTTCCCTGCTCATCGTCATAAATCACAATAGTTGCAGTAGCGGCAGAAGCAGTCCAACGGATATTTGCGGTGTGCGTACCCGGAGTGACGATGACATCGGTCGGCACATCGCTACAGCTGGATGTTGTGAAACTGCCTTCGAACGTGCGGTTACAGGTAGCACCCTTGGCGGTGACGGTGTAGTCATAAGAGGTGGAAGCACTCAAACCGCTGATAACCAAACTGGTTACTCCTGCGGCTACATCTTGGTCTGTTCCGTTGGAGCAGGTGATGTGATAGCCGTTGGTAGCGCCCGATTGATTGTCCCAAGAGATAGTAGCGCTCACGTCAACCGGCTCAACCACCACCGTCGGCACCGCTACTTCGTTGCAGCACTCCGATGAGGTGGCGTAGTAAGTCGTACTGTTACTCTTGGTGAAATGTATGTCAATACTGCTTGTCGTGTTGTTTGTAGCCGTTGAGGAAATACCATATACTTTAAAATAGCCACCACTACCTGCAGATGAGGGATTTTCAGTGCTGTTGATATAATATCCGATATTGGAACTATTAGTGGAAATGCCGGAAATAGTGCCCAATTCAGTCGTGTTGTAAATATATCCATTGCTCTTGAACTGAATGACGCTACCTACTTTTCCTGCGTTGGATTTATTGAAGCTAACGCTCTTCGTTTTGGTGTTGTCATCATCTGCTACAGCATCTATATCATTCAATGTTCCGGCATATCCATCGCTTTCGAAATCACTTGTGCGAATCGTCAACGTGTACGCAGTAGAACCACCTCCGTCTGTATGTTTATATACGGCATATACAGTACCATCTGTGCTGACTTGATCAATTAGAGTCGGCTTGCTGGTACTTTTACTATGTGTGTTGGTCGTCCATCCTTCGAACGTCCATTCTGTACAAGCGTCGTTGACATACACACCGCTGGTCGGCAAGGTGTAGGGTTTGTCTTGCGGTCCTAAATGATACTCCGTTCCATCGCAAGACAAAGTCACATTGATCGGTGCTACATTAGTGGTGAAATCTCCGCTATACGCACAGCCGTTATCCTTATCTCCCGGAGAAATGATCCAGGTATAATTGGTCTCCGGACTCAAACCCGAAATGGTAACCGGAGAAGTGACATCCGTTTCCGTTTTCTTGGTTACACCGCCTTCGTCAATATAGACATTATAACTTGTTCCGCTCTTGCCAGCCCACGTGAGGGTGACACTATTATACGTCGTGCTTACATCGCTTACCGTTGCGCGGGTCCAACAATCAACCGGTAAGAGGCGGAAAGAACTATTACCAGAGGCATACATACCAAATCGGCTTTCTCCGGCATAGTAACGAAGCTCACGGCCCTCTTCGATCTTCTTGGCTACGTTTGTATTGATGGCATAAGTAACACCATCGGTTGTAACCAACGTCCACTCATAGTTATCGCTGTTGGCGGACAATGGTATAGCGCCGTTGTTAATACTCGTTCCTCCGTTTGCCTGGTTACTCCATAGACATTTACTGTTGTACTCACTCATGAAACGTACACGGGTTCCATAGTCATTATAACGGCCAGGATGGACGCCCATCAAACGATACAACGCGGTGGCAGGACCTGCCGTAACTTTAGTCGGATTATCAATATCATTCACATCTACAGCCACTCCTGCATAAGTATCTGAACCGGACATATTAGCAGGCAGAGCGTACCATTGATCGCCGTTCTTGATGGCTATAACAAACAGCCCGGGCAGCGAACGACCATGCACCGTACCGGGAGTGTAAACTGGAGTTTGACTACCGCTGTAGGTACTATTAAACGTAATAGTGGCATCCGAACTATATATCGTCGGATTATATTCCAGAATAAGGCTGGTCGTTAAATCCTCGCCTGCCGTAACACTATTGCCGTTTGCTCCCCACCCAACGATAGAGAAACTTAGATTCGAAACAGAAGCGCTCAATGTACAATTTGCGTCAAAATTAGTGGCCGTTACAGGCACTTCTACCTTGACTGTCGCTCCTTGCGTACTCGTCACCCACGGCGATGCAGTAGCTTGCACTTTCGGTCCGCACTCTGCCTCGGTAGAGTAGTAGGTTGTGCCGCCAGTTGCTGTAATAGAGGCAATTCGTCTGTTACCAGAACCAGATGCTACAGTAAATGTGACAGAAGAAGCATCACCTGTCCATGTGCCATTTGAATATGTACCGGTATTTGTAGAAATGGATAATGATCCGTCGCTGGATCCAAAGCCAATGATAATAGATGAAATATTGCCTTTTGTTGACGATACTGTAAATTTATTTTTTCCGTACGCACGTACTGCTGTTCCAGATGTGTAATATTTTGGCGGATTAGTGCCTCCATTCTGAGCCCATGATACCGTAATGTCTCCTGCTGTTTTGGTAGTAGCATTCGCTTCATTTCCCCATCCTTGTTCGCTTGCTACCCATGTACCGCTGATTCCTCCGCCTTCAGTATGCTTATACACTGCATAAGCATTTCCGCTTGCGGTTAGTTCGGTAATATACGATGTAGGCTTGGTGGTACTCTTAGCATAAGAGTTTCCATACCATCCGTCAAACGTCCATGCGTCGCACGCATTGGCAACATACACACCGGTAGTAGGTAAAGTATAAGGGTTAGGTTGATTGTTTAAAGTAGTGGAAGTGCCTTTATAATAGAGAGTTACGTTAATTGGAGCTAAAGAAATTGTTATATCTTGCGTAAGGGTAGCTCCGCACTTACCACCGCTAATTCCTTGACTTGCTTGTACACGCACCGTCCCAACTGCAGTAGGAGTTAAAGTGGAACCCGATAGAGTCGCATAACTTCCACCGGAAACAATAGACCATGTGACAGAAGAGCCATTACCGCCAGTAGTTGTCAATGATAGTGAATTTCCAACTGTAGCTGTTGCTGCGTTCGAGATGCTCAAGGGCGTTGTTGGATCTGTACAACTACCTCCTCCATCATTGTTGTAAACGACGGTAATAGATTTAATGTATAACGCACGTGATCCGCCAGTAAAAGAAATAGTAATAGTCCCTGAAGATGTTCCTGTTCCTGATTTTGCGCCTACTGTAGTCCAAGAAGGCGTTGCAGTACTAGCGAGGTAAGTCGTACTGCCGACAGTTATAGCGACATTGTGCTTACCTTGATAACTAGAACATTCTACTGATACAGATTTAATCGTACCTGGGATATTCGATGTTGAAAGCGTCAAATTCTCCACGCCTCCATTTTTTCCAAGTTGAATACAATTGCTTGTCCAACCCGTGTAGGAGGTTCCGCTGCTCAATGTTCTTGTATAATTCCAACTATGAGTAGTGGTAGTCCCAGATACTGTCGTGTTAATCGTTCCAGATCCGATTCCTGAACCCAGAGCTCCGGATGAAGCAGTCCATGAAGTCGTAACATCTGCACCCCACGCCCCCAAACTGAGAGCTGCTATAATAATTAAGGTAAAAAATCGCTTAACGATACCCATGACAATTTGATTTTTGTATATATTATTTCTCATTCTCTTTTTGGTTCTTTTCTTCCCGCAGTTGATCCAGATAACTTGCAGTGATCACACCCGAAGGCAAAGCGATGACTGCTACACCAAGGATAGCAGACAGCATACTGATGAAGCGTCCGATGTCTGTAGCAGGATAGATATCTCCGTAGCCGACGGTTGTTAACGTTGTGGTTGCCCAATAGAGAGCATCAAAGAAATCTTCAAACATCGCCGATTCTTCTATGTTAAACATAATCAGCGCAGTAAGAACGATATAGAAAAGTGCAAACAAAAAGACTGTGAATAATATCCGACGCTCCTTGCGAAGGACGGTAAAAAGGATCTTGACGTTTCGTGAATAGCGGATGAACTTGAATACTCGCAAAATCTTCATCAGTCGTGCTATTCGGAATAGTTTCAGCGCTTTGGTGAGAATGAGAAACGATGGCAGGATAGACAACAGATCGATGATGGCAAATCCGGTAAATGGATAGAGTAGGAAGGCTTGCCATTTGCGCCAATGCGGCATTTTCAAATCCGCTGTTATCCATCGCAGAAGATAATCGATGATGAATACGCTTACAGAGATGATGTCGCACCAAAGCAATAATTCGTTTTGCTCGCGAAAGGTAAGTGGAATAATGCTAAGCGTAATGAAGACTAACATACCGTAGTCATAGATTCTACTGCTGATTGAGTCTTTTCTTACTTCGACAATTTCGTATATTTTCCTGCGCCAGTTCATGGTAGTTTGTTATTTGTGTCTGTGGAGTATAGCGGACTCGAACCGCTCACCTCAACACTGCCAGTGTTGCGCTCTAACCAGATGAGCTAATACCCCTAAAGAAGCACGCGCGTACATGTGAGTGTACGCGCGTACCTTATAATTAAACGACTCCGCTGAAGCCCATGAAAGCCATCGCGAGCAGACCTGCGGTCAGAAGGGCGATAGGAGTACCCTTCATTGCCTCCGGCACTTTCGCCAACGCGAGTTGCTCACGGATACCGGCGAACAGAACGAGTGCCAGACCGAAACCGAGAGCGGTTGCGAACGCAAACAGCGTGCCGGTCAGCATTCCGTGCTCTGCACCCATCGGCAGTTTCTCTGTGCCGTTAGCTACCAAGATAGCCACACCGAGAATACAGCAGTTGGTGGTGATCAGCGGCAGGAACACACCCAGCGCTTGATACAGGGACGGACTGATCTTCTTCAGAATGATCTCAATCATCTGCACAAGGGCAGCGATGATGAGGATGAAGAGGATAGTCTGGAGGAACTCCAAGCCCCATGCTACCAATAACATCTGCAACAGGTAGGTAACCACCGTAGCCAGCGTCAAAACGAACACTACTGCGGCACTCATACCCATGGCGGTGTCGATTTTCTTACTTACACCCAAGAACGGGCAGATACCCAAGAACTGGCTCAATACGATATTATTAACAAATATCGCAGAGATAAAAATCAAAAAGTAAACCATAATTATTTGTTCTGGATTTTGTTAATAATAACCATTAAATACGCCAATGCGATAAAGGCACCCGGGGCAAGGACGAATACCAATGCGCCGTAGTTATCCGGGAAGAGGTGAACGCCAAAGCATGCACCCGTTCCGAGAAGCTCACGTACTGCGCCGAGGATCGTCAGAGCCAGCGTGAAGCCAAGACCCATACCGATACCGTCCAGTGCACTCAGACCAACGCTGTTCTTAGCCGCAAAAGCTTCTGCACGACCCAGCACGATACAGTTCACTACGATCAGCGGAATGAACAGACCCAGTACGTCGTAGATAGCGGGCAGGTAAGCCTGCATCAGCAACTGAACGAGCGTTACGAAGGTTGCGATCACCACGATGAACGCCGGAATACGTACTTTGTCCGGGATCAGGTTCTTGAGCAGCGAGATCACAATATTCGAGCAGATGAGCACGAACATCGTCGCCAAACCCATGGACATACCGTTGATAGCACTGGTGGTAGTTGCCAAAGTAGGACACATACCGAGTACCAGTACGAAAGTCGGATTCTCTTTGAGAATACCGTTGAGAAGAGTTTTTAATCCGTTATTCATGGTCAACCTCCGTTTCCATTATTTGATTCATTTCCTGAGCGTCCAGCAGTTGCTCTGCTTCCAAGGCATCTCTCGGATCTTCGTCATCCACTACCTTTTCGCCTTTGATCTTCACTACTTTCGGCTCTTCGATCTGCTTTGCTTCCGGCTCTTTGTTTAATTGACTTGCACCGGTATGAGCTTCCACTCCTTGGAACTCCGCATAAGCTTGGTTGATAGCCTTGAGGAAAGCGCGAGAAGTGATAGTAGCTGCCGTGATAGCATCTACGTCACCACCGTCTTTCGATACCGTCAGGTTACCGGCTTTGCGACCGATGATGTTCTGACCGGGTTTGTCGGCGTTCTTGAACCAATGAACCATATGCGAGCCCAGACCCGGAGTCTCTTGATGCTCAAGGATCTCGTAACCCAAGATGTTTCCTTCTGCATCAAAGCCCACCATTACGCGGAACTGACCACCGAAACCGTCCACGGTTGTTTCGATAGCTACGCCATCTTCATGACCGCAAAGAACGGCTTTTCTGGCAGCCTCTTGTTTAGCTGCTTTCTGTGCGTTGATATTCTCCAACGTGAGGAGATAAACACCTGCCAATGCGCCTGCTGCTACCATAGAGATGATAACGAGGCTCAGCACCATGTTTTTGAATGTACTTTCTAACTTAGCCATAATGAACCTCCTTATTTTTTCTTCTCGCCGAAACGTTGCGGGCGAATCTTGTTCAACAATGGAACGCAGGCGTTCATGATCAGGATAGCGAACGACATACCTTCGGGATAAGCGCCCCAAGTACGGATCACCATCATGATGAAGCCGATGCCGATACCGAAGATGATCTTACCCCAAGCGCTCATTGGGCTGGTGACATAGTCGGTAGCCATGAAGAAGGCACCGAGCATCAGACCACCGGTGAGTAACTCGTATGCTACGTAATGACAGGTGTCCATACCTGCAGGCAGTGCGCCTACCAGACCGGTGCATGCTGCGAAGAGCGCTACGGTAGCGATGATCGAAACCGGAATATGCCACGTGATGACCTTTGTGCAGATGAGGAACAGACCTCCGATGATGAGTGCGAGAGCGCACACCTCACCGAGCGAACCGCCCATGGCGCCAAGGAAAGCATCCTTGAGTGCGGGCAACTGATCTACCACACTGCCGTCACCGGTCTTCACGATGTGCTTCAGATAATAGAGCGGGGTAGCACCTGTCTCTGCATCCAGATAGTTCGTTGCAAAACCCTTGGCAACAGGCCAAGTGGTCATCTGTGCAGGGAACGAGATCAACAGGAAAACACGACCTACGAGGGCGGGGTTGAAGGGGTTCTGACCCAGACCGCCGAACGTCATCTTACCCACACCGATAGCTACAACTGCACCGATGAGTACAATCCACCAATCCAGACTTGATGGGAGGTTGAAGGCGAGGAGCAGACCCGTCAGGACTGCGGAGAGATCGCCTATCGTTTGTTTTTGCTCTTTGAGCATGAAACGGCTGATAAACCACTCTGTCAGCACACAGGCGCAGACCGAGATGGCAGCCGTGATAAGTGCTCCAACGCCAAACTCAATCACCGACACTACATAAGCAGGCAGCAAGGCGAGAATGACCAAGAGCATATTCCGGCGGATACTGTCACCGCTATGCGCATGAGGTGCCGGAGCTACAATTAATTGTTTCATATTCGTAAATTATTCAGATTACTTGTTTTACTTAAAACTTTAAACTTTAGAACTTCTCTAAACTTTAAACTTTCAACTCTCAACTACTTTTTTGCAGCAGCGGCACGTTCGCGAAGGATCGCACCTACTTTCGCTTTAGCGGGACGGATACCGTCGAGCAGATGACGATGAGCAGGACAGGTATAGACGCAGCATCCGCAATCGATACAATCCATCACATCGTGCTTCTCGCACTCTTCCCACATCTCCAACTGGCTCAAACGCTGGAGCAAGAACGGCTCCAGACCCATCGGACATGCCTGAACACACTTACCGCAACGGATACAGTTGTCTTCCTCGGGACGGATGCTCTCAGCCTCCGGCAGGAAGAGCAGACCGCTCAGACGTTTGTTAGCGGGCATCTCCTCGATATGATCCATTGCGCGACCCATCATCGGACCACCGCCGATGATCTTACCCGTGTCCGCAGGTACACCACCTGCCAATGCAATCACTTGCTCGATCGGCGTACCGAAACGAACAGAGTAGTTACCCGGTTTGGCAACGCTCTTACCCGTAACGGTCATCACACGGCTGATGAGCGGTTTATTCTTCTGTACTGCCTCATATACGGCATAGATAGTAGCTACGTTGTCCACTACGGCGCCCACCTCGATAGGCAGCGCACCGCTCGGTACCTGACGACCGATACATGCGTCGATGAGTTGTTTCTCACCACCCTGCGGGTAACGCAACTTCAGCGGCATCACCTCAATACCTAATTTGCTTTGCGCCAGTTTGGTCATGTGCTCGATCGCATCTTTCTTGTTGTTCTCAATACCGATGATAGCACGCTCAACGCCTAACGCTTTCTTGAGGATCTCGATACCGATGATGATCTCCTCACCGTGCTCCAACATCAACTGATGGTCGCAGGTCAAGTACGGCTCGCACTCTACGCCGTTGACGATGAGCACTTCCGCTTTCTTACCCGGAGGCGGCAGCAGTTTGACGTGGGTCGGGAAACATGCGCCACCGAGACCTACGATACCGGCTGCAGCCACTTTGTCGATGATAGCCTTCGGCTCCAAGGTGCAGGAACGGATGATCTCCGGTGTACGGTCGATCTCCGGCAACCACTCGTCACCTTCTACATCAATGAAGATGGCTTGTCCCGGAACACCCCACGCATCTTTCCAATCACCGATCTTAGCTACCGTACCGCTCACCGGCGAACAGATATTCGCACTCACGAATCCGCCTGCTTTAGCAAGCAGTTCGCCTACTTTTACTTTGTCTCCTGCATTCACTACAGCCTGTGCCGGTGCACCGATGTGCTGTACAAGCGGAATAATCGCCTGTTTGGGCAGCGGGCACTCTGTGATAGGCTGATGAGCAGAGAATTGTTTGTTGTCATGCGGATGAACTCCGCCTATCTTAAATGTTCTCATAAGCTAACTAATTAACGTTTTTCGCAGAAAAACCATTTTAACTCTTTAACTCGTTTAACGTCTTCCCAATGCCAATGGGAAGATAGCTCTCGGCGTAGCCAATGCTTTGATCTTGGCAGCGATAGCCGGGTCAAAGCCCTTCTTCTCGCCGTCGGCAGGCTGTCCGCTGACATCTGCTGCCTCATCCGCCGCAGGGCTCAGGATCTTCTTTACCTCGTCCATAGTAGGATCGCCTCCCACAGGACACGCTAAACCGTCTGTACTGCCGGCCTTGACGCAGGCTTCTGCGAAGTTACGGCATCCGGCAAATCCGCATCCACCGCAGTTGGCGCCGGGTAATACGGCTGCCACCAAATCAATGCGCGGATCCTCCTCTACTTTGAAGAACTGGCTCACGAAATAGAGCAGAATAGCTGCTACTAACGCCGTGACACCCAGCACTCCCATAGAAATCAGAATTAGATTCATGATGGTTGTTTAATTTTGATGTTTGTTATTAATAATTTGTTATTTTATAAGTCGTTTTATCTTTTCCTTGCGGTAAAAGAGAACTGCTTCTGCAAATGATGCTTGAACACACTCAGCCCGATGTAATAGAGCGCAATGCCGCAGAGCGAAAGGGTGCCTACCACCGCCTCGCTGAGTGTGGTGGTCAAATCCAAAACCGCCATCACCGTCAGCATGACGAAGAACGGCAGGATATATGCTAACAACACCGCTCTCCATGCTAACCGCTCACGTACCTCCACTTCTACTTGGTCTCCGGGCTGCATCGGCTCTAACATGATAGCGTCCAACTCCTTCTCCTGACTCTCGGAAGACATACACATATTACGTGCTTTGCAAGCCGAGCAGGCACTCGTCTGCACAATCGTCACGTGGGCGATCTCACCGCTCACGCTCGTCACAATTCCTGTATGTCTGATCAATTCGTCCATAAAAAGCGCACAAAGGTACAAAAACTTTTTCATATACGCAAGTACGCGCGTAATTTATTTTATAAAAAGTGTCATTTTCTGTAAAAAAGCGCATTTTTTTTCGTTTCTATTTTTTATTTTCAAATATTTTGAGTAATTTTGTGCGCTATTTTGGTGTATTATACATAAAATGACCAAAAGGTAAATGATTAAATGGTAAATGATTTTATGCCAAGAACATCGAATAAAAATACAACGATTGCAGCTGACCGTCCGGCGGAGAGAGCTATCCGGGTGGAGAAAACCAACTGGTGGGAGGCTGTTCAGCAATTCATCCGGGATCGTCGTACGCGGATGATCCTCGGCGTGCTGCTCTTGACCTTTGCGGTCATCGCGCTGCTCGCTTATATCAGTTTCCTTTTTACCGGTACGTATGATCAGTCGGTATTGGCGATGGATCATGCGGATCGTTTGGCAAACCGCGAGACGGTGCGTAATCTGCTTGGTCTCCCAGGTGCCCACTTGGCGCAGTTCATGATTGACGGCAGTTTCGGTTTTGTGAGCATCCTGCTGGTCTTCATGATCACGATCTATGCGCTTCGTCTGATGCACGTGCTCAAGGATATTCATGCTGTCAAGCTGTTCTGCGGCGGCTCTTTCTGGGTGCTGTGGGGCGCTGTTGTGCTTGGTTTTGCGCAGCAGATGATTCATCTGGGTGTCTTCCGGTGGGGTGGTAAGTTCGGCTCGTGGGCTGCCCAGTGGCTCTCCAGCTATGTGGCTACGACGGGTACGTTATTGCTCCTCTTTGCGGCATTGGTGATCTTCCTGATAGTGACCGACCCGGGTTTCGTAGATCATTGCAAGGCTTTCGGCGAATGGTGCAAAAATTTGTTTACTAGGAAACCTAAGATTCCTAACGATTCTAGTGATTCTAGTGATTCTAGTGAGCCTAACTCAGAGATCACCATTGACCTTCCTGTGACGGAGGAGGAACCGCAACCGGAGCCGGAGATAGAACAGAAGCCGGAGACCCCGGATAATGAAGTGACCTTCACCATCGAGCAGATCCAAGAGGAGCCGGAGGCACCTCAGACGCCTGAGGCACCGGAGGAAGAACCGCTGCCGGATGACGGCGGACCGATGGACGGTACGCTGAGCGATCTGATGGAGAAAGAGGCGCAGCAGGAGGCTACCGAAGAGAAGGATGACCAACTGGAGATTCAGGACGTCAAGGAAGACGAACTCTATACCAAAGATCCCGATAAACTCTTGGAGAAACTCGGACCCTACGATCCGCGTAAGGACTTGGAGTTCTTTAAGTTCCCGCCTCTGAACCTGCTTAAGGTGTATGACAACGAGGCAGCACCGGTGGTCAACGAAGACGAGCAGCGTGCTAACGGTGCGCGTATCGTCACCACGCTTCGCAACTACGGCATCGAGATCGAGTCCATCAAAGCGACCGTCGGACCGACCGTCACGCTCTATGAGATCGTACCGAAAGCCGGTATCCGTGTAGCGAAGATCCAAGCGCTGGAGAACGACATCATGATGTCCCTGTCGGCAACAGGTATTCGTATCATCGCGCCTATGCCCGGTAAGGGAACGATCGGTATCGAGGTGCCGAACGAGAAGCCGCAGACCGTCTCCATGCACTCGGTCATCGCGTCCAAACGATTCCAAGACGAGCAGAAAATGAAACTGCCGATCGCGTACGGACGTACGATCACCAACGAGGTCTTTATGTTCGACCTCGCCAAGACCCCTCACTTGCTCGTTGCCGGTGCTACCGGAACGGGTAAATCCGTGGCTATCAATGCGATCATCACTTCGCTCCTCTATAAGAAACACCCGGCAGAGTTGAAACTCGTCATGGTGGATCCGAAGATGGTCGAGTTTGCGCCTTACAAACCGCTTATCAAACATTACTTGGCAGCTATGCCGGATACCGATCCCGAGCAGATCGTCATCACCGAGTGTGACCGTGTCATCAACACCCTCAACTCGCTCGTCATCGAGATGGAGAACCGCTATAAGCTGCTCATGGATGCCGGAGTGCGTAACTTGGAGGATTATAACGACAAGTTCGTTCGTCGTCGTCTCAACCCGAATAAGTTAGTGGCGGACAGCCTGCATCACCAGTATCTACCTTATATCGTCATCATCATCGACGAGTACGGCGATTTCATCATGCAGGCAGGCAAACAGGTGGAGACGCCTATTGCGCGTATCACCCAGAAAGCCCGTGCAGTCGGCATGCACATGATCCTCGCTACCCAGCGTCCGTCTGTCAATATCGTCACCGGTGTCATCAAAGCGAATATCCCGACCCGTATCGCCTTGCGTACGCAGTCTGTCATTGACTCGCGTACTGTCCTCGATGCCAAGGGTGCCGAGCAACTCATCGGACGCGGTGACTCGCTCTATGCCGGAAACGCTTCCGTGACGCGTATCCAGTGTGCGTTTGTGGACACACCCGAGGTCGATGCTATCGTGGAGCATATATCCAAACAGCAGCGTTATACCGAGCCGTACCAACTGCCTGAATATGTGGGCGAAGGTGGTGAAGGCGAGGCTCTGGCACCTGGCTCTGTGGATATGAAACGTTTGGATCCGATGTTCGCGGACGTAGCGCGGTACGTAGTGACGAAGCAAGAGGGTTCGACCTCTCGTCTGCAGCGTGCTTTCGAGATCGGTTATAACCGTGCCGGTAAACTCTCCGACCAACTCGAAGCAGCCGGTATCGTCGGACCGAACAAAGGACCGAAGGGTAGGGACGTACTCATCCAAGATCTGACCCAATTGGATCAACTGTTGGAAGAACTGGGCGTAAAATAACTAGTTGACTAGTTGACTAGTATACTAGAAGACTATCAAAATAATGACGACATTATTGATCATACTAACCATATTAAGTTCCTTCCTCTCCAACTTGGAGACAAAAACCTTGCAGTCGGCCTTCACCGTCACGGTAGCCGAAGAGGTCAATGCGCCGATGAATTTCCCGGGTGAGATCGTCATGCAGGGCGATAAGTTCCGCTTGACGATGATGGCAATCGAGGCGGCGTACGATGGTAAGACGATGTATATGTACAATCCCGATGTGGATGAACTGACGCTCTCGAACCCTGACGAACAGGAACTGCTGCAAGCGAATCCCTTCCTGTACGCGAAAGCACTCGTTGATGTGTGTAACATCGTGGAGAAAACCAGCGGAGATAACACCCTTATTACGCTGACTCCGAAAGATCAGTCGATCGGCATCAACCGTTTTGTGCTCAAACTGCGCACGGCGGATCTTATGCCGCTCTCTATTGAACTGAAAGAGGGCAAAAAAATGACGACGCTCAAACTCAAAGAGCCGAAGTTCGTTTCTGCCTCGCAGAAATGGGAAATCACTCCCGATAAGAATACGTATATCAACGATTTGCGCTTCTAGTCAACTAGAAGACTAGTAAACTAGTAAACTATCAATATTATGAATAGAGTAAAATGTCTTATCATCGGTTCCGGACCGGCAGGTTATACGGCAGCTATCTATGCGAGCCGTGCTAACTTGGCGCCGGTACTCATCGAAGGTCCGCAACTTGGCGGACAGCTTACGACCACTACCGAGGTGGAGAATTTCCCGGGTTATCCCGATGGTGTTGAACCCTTCACGATGATGGATGATCTGCGTCGTCAAGCCGAGCGCTTCGGTACGACCTTTGTCTCCGGCATCGTGACGAAAGTAAACTTCCAAACTTCAAACACGGGCGAAGCCCGCAAAACCCACCAAGTCTGGGTCGAAGATACAGACTTGTACGAAGCCGACGCCGTCATCATCGCTACCGGTGCTTCCGCTAAATACCTTGGTATCGAGTCCGAACGCACCTACAAAGGTCGCGGTGTGAGTGCGTGCGCTACCTGTGATGGTTTCTTCTATCGCAAGAAGACCGTTGCTGTGGTGGGCGGTGGAGACACCGCGTGCGAGGAAGCCAACTACCTTGCCGGACTCTGCGAGAAAGTATATATGATCGTGCGCAAACCTTTCCTGCGTGCTTCTCAGATCATGCAGCAGCGTGTTCTCAATAACCCCAAGATCGAGGTGCTTTTTGAGCACAACACCCTCCAACTGACGGGTGAAGGCAAAGTGCAGGGAGCAGACCTCATCTACCGCAAAGGTGAACCCGATGAAGCTCTCAAGCACATTGACATCGATGGTTTCTTCTTGGCGATAGGTCATCATCCGAATACCGACCTCTTCAAGGACTTCATCGCTCGCGATGCCGAAGGCTACATCATTACCGAAGGACATAGCACGCAGTGCTTCAAATGTGAAAATGCGCAAATGGGTAAATGTGAAAATGCGCAAATGGGTAAATGTGAAAATGCGCAAATGGGTAAATGTGAAAATGAAAAAATACCCGGCATTTTTGCCGCAGGAGACTGTGCGGATCCCCATTTCCGTCAGGCGATAGTAGCTGCCGGTTCCGGCGCTAAAGCCGCTATCGAAGCAGACAAATATATCAAGAGCTTATAACAAACAAAAAATATTCATTATTAATTATTAATTATTAATTTTTCATTAAATCTATGTGGTTAAAAGATTCATCTATCGGCCGTAAATTCGTTATGGCTTTGAGTGGAGCAGCGTTGGTTTTCTTCCTGCTTTTCCACGGATGTATGAACCTTGCGCTGGTATTCAGCGAAGAAGCTTACAATGCTATCTGCCGTTTCCTGGGTGCTAACTGGTACGCAGTAATCGGTTCGTTGGGTATTGCCTTCTTGGTGTTGGTACATTTCTGCTATGGTCTGTATCTGACTATTCAGAACCGTGCGGCGCGTGGTAACGACCGTTATGCGGTAACGGGTAAGAAACAGGGTGTTACTTGGGAGTCGGAAAACATGCTCGTCCTGGGTCTCGTCATCCTCGGTTTCATTTGCTTGCACCTGTACAATTTCTGGTACAAGATGCAGTTCGCTGAGTTGACCGGTATTCAGACCGGTGCGTTTGATCCGCAGAACGGTGCTGCTTATGTGAAGTCGCTCTTCACCGAGCCTGTTTGGGGTCAGATCTATTGCGTGCTCTACCTCCTTTGGCTCGTAGTGCTTTGGCTCCACCTCAATCACGGTGTGGGTTCCGCAATGACTTCTATGGGATTCAACAACCTCAAGTGGCAGAAACGTATCGAGGTCCTCAGCACTGTTGTGGCTACGCTCGTAGTACTGCCCTTCGCTGTGGTTGTGCTCTACTATTTAGGCATGGGAATCGGCATGCTTTGCTAATGTAAATGGTAAATGACTAAATGAATTGATCTTATGGCTAAGAAAGAAGAAATATTGGAAGCTGCAAAGAATGTGGCTACCCCTATTATCACGCCGGAAATGGCGAAGATCCCTGCTGGTCCTCTGGAGCTCAAGTGGACGAACTATAAGAACCACCAGAAACTCGTTAACCCTGCTAACAAACGTCGTCTCGACGTCATTGTGATCGGTACCGGTCTTGCAGGAGCTTCGGCTGCGGCTTCCCTCGCAGAGATGGGCTTTAACGTCCTTAACTTCTGTATCCAAGATTCTCCGCGTCGTGCGCACTCGATTGCTGCACAGGGAGGTATCAACGCAGCTAAGAACTACCAGAACGACGGTGACTCCGTTTATCGTCTCTATTACGATACCATCAAAGGTGGTGACTACCGTGCTCGTGAGGCAAACGTCTATCGTCTGGCAGAGGTGTCCAACTCGATCATCGACCAGTGTGTAGCACAGGGTGTTCCTTTCGCACGCGAATACGGAGGTCTGCTGGACAACCGTTCGTTCGGTGGCGCACAGGTATCCCGTACCTTCTACGCAAAAGGTCAGACCGGTCAGCAGCTGCTCCTCGGCGCTTATAGCGCGCTCAGCCGCCAGATCGGTAAGGGCAAAGTGAAGATGTACACCCGTTACGAGATGCTCGACATCGTCCTCATCGCTGATGAGAACGGCGAGAAACGTGCGCGTGGTATTATCGCTCGTAACCTCGTTACCGGCCGCATTGAGCGTTTCTTCGCTCACGCAGTCGTTGTGGGTTCCGGCGGTTACGGAAACACCTTCTTCCTCTCTACCAACGCGATGGCTTCCAACGGCTCGGCTGCTATGCAGATGTACCGCCACGGAGCATATTTCGCTAACCCGTGCTACGCACAGATCCACCCGACCTGTATCCCGAAGCATGGTGATTTCCAATCCAAACTGACCCTGATGTCCGAGTCGCTCCGTAACGACGGACGTATCTGGGTTCCGAAGAAACTCGAGGACGCTAAACGTCTCCAAGCAGGTGAGATCAAGGGACGCGATATCCCCGAAGAGGATCGTGATTACTACTTGGAGCGTCGCTATCCGGCATTTGGTAACCTCGTTCCCCGTGACGTGGCTTCCCGTGCTGCCAAAGAGCGTTGCGACAAAGGCTATGGTGTCAACAACACCGGTCTCGCTGTCTTCCTTGATTTTAGCGATGCTATCCAGCGTCTTGGCAAGGATGTAGTAGCGCAGAAATATGGTAACCTCTTCCAGATGTACGAGAAGATCGTGGACGAGAACCCGTACGAGAACCCGATGATGATCTTCCCGGCTATCCACTATACCATGGGTGGTATCTGGGTGGACTACGAGCTCCAGACTTCTGTAAAGGGTCTGTTCTGTATCGGTGAGGCGAACTTCTCTGACCACGGTGCTAACCGTCTTGGAGCCTCTGCATTAATGCAAGGCTTGGCAGATGGTTACTTCGTACTGCCGTACACGATCCAGAACTACCTCTCTGACCAGATCGGTGTACCGCGTATGTCCACCGACCGTCCTGAGTTCGCTGAGGCGGAGAAAGCTGTTCAAGATAAGATCGACCGCCTGATGGCTATCCAAGGTAACCGCTCTGTTGATTCGATCCACAAAGAGCTTGGTCTCATCATGTGGGACTTCGTGGGTATGGGTCGTACCGCTGAGGGCTTGAAGGAAGGTATCAAGAAGATCGATGCTATCAAGAAAGAGTTCTGGACCAACGTCTATATCCCGGGTGAGGCTAATTCGCTCAACAACGAGTTGGAGAAAGCGCTCCGTCTGGCTGACTTCATCGAGATCGGTCGTCTCATGGCTGTGGATGCTCTTCATCGTGAGGAGTCCTGCGGTGGTCACTTCCGCGAGGAGTACCAGACACCGGAAGGCGAAGCTCTCCGTCAGGATGACAAGTTCTCCTATGTCGGCTGCTGGAAATATATGGGTGAGGACAAAGAGCCCCAACTCATCAAGGAGCCGCTTGATTATGAGTTTACGGAGAGAAAGACACGTAATTACAAGAACTAAGTTGATAGGTTTATCTGTTTATTAGTTTATTCGTGGTTTAAATTGGTTAATAAGTTGATGAGTTTATAAGTTGATATGTGGTTTAATTGGTTGAAAAAGTTGATAAGTTGAACTTTCTTAACCCATAAACCGATAAACTCATAAACCCACAAACAAAAAATTATCAAAATGGATTACTTAGGTTATCGGAAATTGGATGCATACAGTAAAGCGCAAGAACTGGTTAAAGCAGTTTATGTTTTACTGAAGAAATTCCCTAAAGAGGAACAATATGCTTTATGTAGCCAACTTCGTCGTGCCGCAGTATCCATTACATCAAATATCGCTGAAGGAGTAACGCGTTATTCATATAAGGATAAAGTGCACTTCCTGGAAGTATCCTATGGTTCACTCATGGAAGTGATGAGCCAAATAGAAATAGCGTATAGTTTAGAGTATATCAATCAAACAGATTTGCAAAACATAGAATTATTAGTTGTGCAAGTAGCGAGATTGTTAACAAGCCTGCAGTATAGCTATATGCCGAAGGATAAAGAAGGCGAGCCAATTAAACCATTTAAACCCATAAACTGAATAAACCACTCATAAACTTATAAACTTATTAACTTATTAACCCATAAACAATAAAAGTATGGATCAATACATTGATATAAAAGTTAGGGTATGGCGTCAGGCCGGCCCAAAAGCACAAGGTCATTTTGAGACGTATGACCTCAAGCACGTCTTCCAAGGTGCATCGTTCTTGGAGATGATCGACATTCTCAACGAGCAACTCGTTGCGGAGCACAAAGACCCTGTTACTTACGATCACGACTGCCGTGAGGGTATCTGCGGTATGTGCTCGATGTACGTCAACGGTCACCCGCATGGACCAGATAGCGCGATCACTACTTGCCAGCTGCATATGCGTAAGTTCAAAGATGGCGAGACCATCACCGTAGAACCGTGGCGTAGCCGTGCGTTCCCTGTTATCAAGGACTTGATGGTAGATCGTCAGGCATACGACAAGATCATGCAGGCAGGCGGTTTCGTGTCTGTCAACACCGGTGGTGTACCCGATGCGAACGCTATTCCTATTCCGAAGCCGGTAGCTGACGAAGCCATGGATGCTGCTTCCTGTATCGGTTGTGGTGCTTGCGCTGCCGCTTGTAAGAACGGTTCGGCTATGCTCTTCGTCTCTGCGAAGGTTTCGCAACTCGCTCTCCTGCCGCAAGGTAAGATCGAGGCTGCTGCTCGCGCGAAAGCGATGGTCGCTAAGATGGATGAACTCGGCTTCGGTAACTGTACCAACACCGGTGCTTGCGCTGCTGAGTGCCCGAAATCCGTTAGCCTTGCCAACATCGCACGACTCAACCGCGAGTTCCTCTGCGCGAAGTTCCAAGACTAATCGCTTTAGGCTCACATCCCTCAAAATAAAACGTCCTTCGGGGCGTTTTATTTTTTTTGCTCTTGGACTAGGCTCTGTCCCGCATTGACTAACGACAGCCCTTGCATGGACAAAAAAAATTAATTTTTTCTCTTTTTTCTTGCATATATGAAAAAAAAACTGTAACTTTGCAGCCGAAAGTTGCAAAGGGTATCAGTTATGAACCAAATTGTATCAAAAATACAAACATTAGGAAGACGGGTTGTTCCGAAAAACAGCCGCCTCGTGTTGTTCGGTTCCCGTGCACGCGGAGATTACCGTCCCGAGTCGGATTGGGACTTGCTGATTTTGCTTGACAAGGACAAGATTTCAGCAAACGACTACGATACTATATCTTATCCGTTTGCCGAATTAGGATGGGAAATCGGCGAAATGATTCATCCGATTCTTTATACCCGAAGCGACTGGGAGAGAAAGAGTTTCTCGCCTTTTTATAAGAACGTAATGAAGGAAGGAATAGTATTATGAGTCTGTCTTTTGATGAGCGCAAGGCTGTTGTGGAGTTTCGTATTGAAAAAGCACGCAGGGCATTTGAACAGGCACAAGGCGTGGTTGAACTGCAATATTGGGAAACCATTGCCAATCGTTTGTATTATGCAGCGTACAATGCGGTATCGGCTATGCTGATTGCTTATGGATATACGGCTCATTCCCACGATGGAGTGATTCATCTTTTTGGTCAGCATTTCGTTAAACCGGGATTAGTGGATATTAAAGACGGTAAATTATACCATCACCTCTTTTCTATGCGTCTTACAGGGGATTACGATGATACTTATGGTCTGACCAGCGAAGATGTATTGCCGCTGATTGCACCTGCTTCTGAACTGATTGACAAGGTGATTGACATCGCCACGAAGAAGATCAACGAAACAGAATAACTAACCGTCCTCAAAATAAAACGTCCTTCGGGGCGTTTTATTTTTTGGGCTCTTTGACTATGCTCTGTCCCGCATCGACTAACGACAGCCCTTGCATGGACAAAAAATTTTTATTTTTTCTCTTTTTTCTTGCGTATGTGCAAAAAAAGTCGTACCTTTGCAGCCGAAAATAAAAAGGTAGTAAATATAGGAGGACAAAACTATGGCACGCCCAATTGCAGAAACACCGATTTTGTATGGTGAGGACGCTACTCGTTTTATGCAACGCATGCACAACGTTCAGAAAATTTCTGCCGAAGAAAAAGAACGTATGCGTAAGTCGTACGAATGGATGAAGAGTATCTCCACATTTGCTTTCTAATAATATGAAGCAATACAAATTATCAGAAATAGATACTCTACAGTCTTTCGATTGCGGCGACGAGGACTTGAACGATTTCCTGCTTAATGATGCTCGTTTTTATGACGAGCAGATGTTGGCGCATACCTATGTGTTTGTTGAAGAGAATGAGATAGTTGCATATTATTGCCTTTTGAATGATAAGATTTCACAAACCGATTTAGATAAGAGCCTTTGGAGAAAGTTGCGAAAAAACATCCCGCACGAGAAACATTATGACAGTTATCCTGCGGTTAAAATAGGTCGGTTAGCTATAACCGGAAAATTTGCCGGACGTCATTTAGGAACAAGAATCATCGATGGTATTAAACTGAAGTTGTTTGAGAATGCAGAGTATTCGGCTTGTCGTTTTCTTACAGTGGATGCTTATCGTGGGGCACTTGGTTTTTATGAGAAGAATGGCTTTATGCCGTTGCTTAAAGAGCCTGATGAAAGTCAACCAACGATACCTTTATATTTTGATTTAAAAGCAGTTTTATAAATTATCACTATCGTCACTCACTGACGTAAAATGAATCTCATGTCTGACCTCACCGACAGCGTAAAAAAGAGGTGCGTTGTTCCCGTTACGTTAAATGGGATAATATATTGAAATCGCGTTTATTACTTCAACCTCCTAACGTCCAAAAATCGCTCAAGGTGAGCGATTTTTCTATTTTTTCTTGCACATGTGCAAAAAAAGCAGTACCTTTGCAGCGGATTTTCTATGAAGCATGGAGTCCGTACTTAAATTGGCAACCATCAGTTGCCGATTTGAAAAAATCAGCAGAAGAATTGAGTAAACTACTATAAGTATTTATCAAACAATAACAGATTTATTTGCGTATGTGCAGAAAAAGTCGTACCTTTGCAGCCGAATTATAGAAAGGGTAATTTTTATGATGACAGCAACAATGACACAAGGAGTCTATTTGAACATACCACGTGCTGAATTGCTGGAGGAGTTTATGGGTACTCGTCCTCAGAATATTGATTTGACGGAAGATGACATTATGAATGAAGTTCGCGCAGTGCGCTATCAATAATGAAAGTTATTATAGATAGCAATGTGTGGATATCATTCCTTCTTGGTTTTCACGTCCTAAAATCCGTAGCCGAATAGCAGATGAAGATGTGGAGCAGTTGAGGACAAAACGCAAGAAATTCAATCTAATGTGACAGACAAGTTGGGACTTTAACGAAACTTTAAAAATCATTTGAAACTATGGCAGCATATGGAGTAATAGGTGGCATAATCGGCGGGGCAATAGTCCTCGCCATTACGCCCTTATTAAGAAAAAAACTCAAGAAAAACAGCAAAAAGAAAGACAAAAAATCTCAGGCGCCGAGATCGTATAGACCTTGGGGCGTTGCTTTATTTCTTTTCTTGATAGCACTTGGTGATATTATTTTTGTAGTATACCTCTTTGGGTGGATGATAACCGAAGGTTTCAACCTTCTTTATATTGCATGCTCTATTATTATTACCATTATTGGTATAATATTTGGATGCTGGTCAGGCTCATTTTTAGGTGCTAGAATAACTATTTCAAAAGAGCGTATGGTCATTGATCATGCAGCAAAAATGCCAAGTAGAGAAAGTAAAATTCAGTTACGTCATATTGGCCTATATCATATAGATGTTAGTTGGTACGATATCAAGGAATTGAGAAGAGAGCAAAATTTTATGCAAATTGTATTGCATAGCGGAGATTGTTATATGTTTCCTATAGGTTGGTGTAAAGACGGAGCTGGGGATGAAATAGCTCGTTACAAACGAATTAAACCATGGGAGTAAAACAGTACTAATTAACACAAATCATTATCCGTTTTTATCGTAAAAATAAAATAGTATACGTTCAGGATCAATCCATATAAAAAATGACAAGACCTACACTATCCACGGCACAGAAATAAAATAACCCGCTCCCCTTAATCCTATTTCATTCATCGAGCAGTCTCGCTGGAATGCGAGGCTGCTCTTTTTCTATATAAAACCCAATTAATCAACATCAAACAACCATTAAAAATCAACCAACAATGACCAAAAAAAAGAAATCTTCTATCTCTTAGAAAGCACGGCAGAACGCCGTGCGCGTCGTAACAAGCACGGCAGAACGCCGTGCGCGTCGTAACCGTGACATCAAAGCTCTCTTCCAACACCTCGTTGTCGAAGAGGGCTTTTCGTTTATGGATGCCTACGAAATTGTCGGGTATGAATTTTACGAATCTGCGGACAATATTCGCAAAATTTTACGCACCATAAATAAAAGTGGGCAAATTGCCCACAATCCTTCCGCCAAAAAGCAGTACCTTTGCACCGGATTTCCAAAAATAGGCTGGCGCCAGCCATAATTTATTAACAATTTAACGTGCGAAGCACCATTTTAACGTTTTAACGTGACGTAGTCACCATCTTAACGTTTTAACGTGCGTAGCACCCGAAAAATTATGGCAACTAAAAAGAACTTGACCCTCTCCCAGCACGAAGGTCAACCCCATCTCAAACCGTACTGCCAAGCAGCCAAAGAGGCGGCAGAACGC
>ONMU01000006.1:53030-118035 GCA_900319035.1 uncultured Bacteroidales bacterium | reverse complement strand
GCAGACCAGATAGCAATGATGCTACCTTACCGATTTGATTTTCAGCACTCAAGTACTCATCATCTGAAATATATTTAATATCATGAGCAATATCAAGCTGACATTCTACTTCTAATAGAGATCCATAAGAGATTTCAATAAAATGTAATTGCTCCTTAACAGAATAGCGTCCACTACCCTCCGCGAGATTGGAAGGAACGGAGATAACAGCCCTGCGGAGTTGATCGCAGAGAGCGTACATTTCCTCTTTAGGGAAACGTTGCAACAAAGAATATATCATTCGCACAAGAATCTTTGCTTCTTTGTATGCCTCCAGGTCTTTATAATTGTATTTTTTTGTCATAATTACAAATTAACTTATTCGCTCATTTGTTCCATCAATTCCAATAATTTATTTTCGGGGTACTGGGGGATTTTCTTATCGTTTAACAACCAGCACTGGTTATAATGAGTTCATCAAAGCCGTAGTTATAAAATAGCTCAATATCCCAAATGGTTCACTTGTTATCTCAGATTCCATCGTTAATATCGTTGTCTACTTTATGACATTCATATCAACTGACAAACCAATCGCCTTCATATCTCTTGCGATAGCATATTTCCATGCTCCAGATGAGTCATACTTTGTATATACAACACCGGAAAGATCTCCAGGCACCTCCACACCTTCGGAACATAACGCGCTGACGTGCTGCCTTCCTAATAATGCACACATATATCCGTGCTCAAACACTACATTTTGTCGAGCTCGCGGCTTTTCTTCCACCGTGTTTTTATCGCGTCCGAAGTCACAGGGGGTATATAGTACTATCGAATAGCACACATTGTTTGCATTGGCCTCAATTTTCTCTATGATTGTTTGCCCCTTGTTAGGCTCCTTAAATAATACAATTGGTTCATAACCTATACATCGCAAGAATGCCTCAACCTCAACCCGAATATGTTCATCATGACCATGCACAACAAATACATTCCGCGACATGCTCGTTTTTTTCTTAACTATTTGATTATTACTATCTTCATGAACGTTCTCTTCTTGAGATAGTTCTATATCCTCTATCATTGTAGATACTAGGTTGGACAAACACTGCTTTCCGTTCATAAAACTTTCATAGTATTCGCTCCGCGACATTCCACTATAATATACGGATGGAGTAAAACTAATCCTTTTCAAATCCTGTAAATAGTCAGATGCTCCCCCGAAGCATTTCTTGATATAGAGTCTCGTCTTCTTTGTTATATAGTCTTCATCAAAATCATCGCTGAACGCCAAAGACTCAACTTCACCTGATAAGTTTTGTAGTAATTTCAGCTTATCCATATGCTTATTATTTTTATCATTATTTTCCGATTCTTTTCCGGCACAATCCATACTCTTCTTTACCTTTTCTAACAAAATCGTATAATCTGCTTGCAGTGATTGGTACACTCCAGCAAGTACATATCTATTTCCCGTTACTTCAGCCGATTTGAAGTGAAGAAACGATGCGTCGTTTTCTCCCAATACATTATAGAACAAACGGATTGCGGAGCTATACCAATCCTGAAAGCATTGAATTACATATAGAGGACTAATCCCCTCGTCATGCATAACAACCTCATAAGCGATTCTATTGCTCTCAACCACTCCTATTTGGTCCTGTATATTCACTACTTCCTCCATTGTTATTCTGTCAATTTTATTTAATCATAATCTCCGCCACCACTTGGATAAACAGGGTTCCCTTTAGCAATGCTTATAAACGATCTTTAGCTGGAGTGACGTATTCATTTCTAGAGAGTTCTGAATGCAAAAATGCATCATCCAGTAATTGTAGAAAGATATTTTGAGATGTTTTCTTCTCCAACTCGAAATGGTCATTCGTTATCTTAAGCTTTTGCGACAGATAGGCATGTTTGCGAGCAAAAGCAAAAATATCTTCCTTGGCTACAACATTCAATATAGGTGAATTGGTTGTCACTTTTATTAATTTTCGCGCAAATGACATATCCACATTCGCTCTCGCTATTAATTGATCCATATTTGCCACCAAATCCAAATTAGTTATCTGCTGGATAGAATTGGTTGCAGAACGTATAACTATATCTTTGAAGTCATTATATTTCTCCAAAATGGTTACATTGAGGATAAAGGAATCTTGTTCTATTCCGAAAAAGTCAATCTTTCCATCTATTCGAAAAATATCATCCTTCAAAACATCAATTTGTTCATTATCTTTTAGCAGGAACACACCTTTTCCTTGCTTCATTAGGTTAACTGGGTAAGTCTTACGATAGATGATAATATTTTCGGGTCCAACGCCATAGCTTACGATATATCCATCAATCTCGCCAAAGTTATCATTATCGAATTTGAAAACACGATCATTCTCCTCAGAGAAATAGTCTACGTTAAAAAGATTTTCTCTTAGTTCATTCATCATCTGGATTGGTGCAGGAAGTTCATTCAGATCATACTGATACACGGCTTTTTGTCTATCATCTGCTTCAGATAGATTCTTAACCACAAAATCTTCATCGTCCAACAGAATTCTCAGTCGATCAATATTATCTTCTATCGAACCCTTAATTTGCGCTAATGCTGTATGACGAACATTGGCTTGTTTCAACACGAACGAGCCTTGCTTCTGCAACACAAAATAAACGACCACCCCACTATTCTCAAGTGAGCACAGAGTCTCCAACTTTCTTACTAATTCTTGTTTATTCATAGCACTCAGTTATTATTTTTATTGGTTATAGGTGTGTATAACACATACACATGTTTGGATATCTTTTTATATTGTCGATTTACCACTTCTCCCTGTTTCAAATCTTCAAAAGACAAGAATAATGCTTCCTCTCCTATACTGACTACAGTTGCAGAATATAGATGCAACTTGCGAACACGTAACAACGGATTTGTTGCATATAGTTCAGTATGTATGGAAATTATCCAATACAAAACAAAGACTATAACAAAGATCGTTAAATCCCTTATACTGCCGAAATCAAAACAAATTATTGTTACAATCGAAAGTAAGAATGATATATACTCAACATCTTTATTCACCACATTATTAAGTTTTTCGGAAATTGTTGTAGGCGAACCTTTGAGTTTATATCTAAATATTAGATATGCGATCTCACTCCATACTATGCCTATAAAACAAAGCACCGCAATGATATTCCTGGGGATAAATAGCAGCCTAAGGACATTATCCCATCCTATAAATTCCCAATCCAAGCCCAAAAATATCGGCACATCAATTGCCTTGATGAATACTAATAAAAACATTAGCTACAAGTTTGTTCTATTCATATATTCTACTCTATATTTGCTGCTTCAACTTACTCACCATCTTCTTGCCCCGATAGACGAGAGATACAACTGACATTTTAATGTCCTTTTCCATTTTATTTTTTTATTCACAAACGTGTACGCGCATCATCACATGCACGCGATTCAGCGTGCAAAGGTACGAAAAATATTTGACATATACAAGAAAAAAGCCAAATATTCTTTTAAAAAATAGATTTTTAATCTAAAAATGAAGATTGGGCTTTTTTTGATTGAAGATTGAAGATTGAAGACCTAAACTTCAAAATTTGCCATTTCTCATTTGTCATTTGCCAATTGTCATTTGTCATTGCCCATTTTAAGTGTTTTAAGGCTTGCAGCAATTATTCTGTACGGTTACTCTTCGCCATTCAATGCCGATATTCCCTTTAATATTCCATACATTTTTCTTGCCGCATCATAACAATCGGGGACAGCCGAATCATTTATATCATGATATATTTGCTTTGCTCTGTCGTAAGAATCCGGATATCGCTCCCTATTCTCTTCCAAGAAAGTTATAGCTTCCAGTATATACTCCTCACAGTAACTAGTCGAATAATGTTCACATAGAGTACTCGCTTGTCGATGAATATTTTTGATTCTTGATAACTCACTGCCGTTATAAACCGTAAAACTGAAGGATATGACAAGCGCAATGGCGACAAGCACCCATCTCCACTTCTCTTTTTTGGATTGCTTTGAAAAATGCAAATTCATTGCAAATCCGGCTATACCAATGGCATCACCTATTATTGATAATATCAAGAAAAAACTCATATGCATTCTTCCCTTTCTCTTTCTTAGTACTTTCCTGTTTCTGCTTGCTCGCCATCACAACTATTACGCACCAACACTTGCCCACAGTTAAACAAATCGATAACTATACCTATTTGCATTACAATGGACCACAATACAAGAAAGGATACGCAAAATAAGACGATATAATTGACTATGTCTGCATATTCAACAGATATCTTAATCTGCGATATGCAGTAGATGATGAAAAAGATTATGATAGCACTCACATTAACCAATAGGCTGATTCCGAAACTTGAATTAAGGGTGTATAGTAATTTTTCTCCTTCCTTAGGATTTTTCATTGTTGATACGATGTCTTTTCCAAATAGGAATGACATCACAAATACATATGCCGTTAGCATTAAAGCAATCATAGCAGGTATAATAGTTAAGGATATCTCAACTACTTTACATACCAATGCATATGTATCCTCTACATTATGACGACACAATCCGAACAACACCAATGACGTCACCAATGGAAAAAAAGCATCGGTCGTGAAATCCTTAATGGTGTACGAAGATAACATTGAGCCAATGCCAAATCCGCGATTCTTATTTCCCGTCGTGTTCGCCATATTCTTGAATTATGCGGTTTCGAAGAGTTTGATACAATTCTATTGCAGAAGCAATTATTCTCAGTCTTGCCGGATAGAGTTTTGTATTCACTATTACCGGCTTATTATTTTCTACAATAGTAGCTTTAACCTCGCCGTTCTGCTCCGACAAAGAAACAATTGCCTCGATTAAACCATCTGCTTCATTTCGAAGCGGCTTTTCTTGTGTCCCTTGCATCTTGATATTGCAAGTTGTGGGATTAGCTTCGCGCATCTTATCATCAAAAGCAGAGTCGAAGCCCCCTGTATGACCAGGATTGGAGAAAGACACAGAAGCATCCAATTTGATTATATCTCTGGAATCCAAAATGCGCTGTACCGCATCATGGCTCTTTATGACTGTTACATCAAATGTTTCCGGCTCTACCCTTTCAGCGGCTTCCAACATAAAGCGTTCTATATGTCTCAGAGAACCTTCTGCAGACATTCGAATGGCCAATGTATGAGTATCCGGTATGAAAAGCGTGTATATCTCACGCTTGTTAACAACAATATCCTCATTCCACTTCTCAATAGTAACATCCTTCTTATTTCTTATATCATAGAAAGCTTCTGGATCTACTATTACAAATGTAGTAAATATCATTTCTATCCATTGCGGAATCTGTGTTTCCACAATTTTCGGTCCCTCGTTATAGGACTTCATACTAATCTGATGCTTCCTTCCAATATCTACCATCGGATCTTCATGTAAAATCTCCCGCATCAAATTCACATAATGTTCAGAAGTCTGATTCTCCCTTGCCTTGATGTTAACAACCGTCCAATTGGATGGTCTTCTAACCTTTTCTTTATTTATCATAAGTTTACTTATTAGAAATGAATACTATATCTACCAAGAATCGATGTCTATTACTGAATAGCCTCAATCTTACGAATAATCTTCACAATTCCCTCGTCCGTATAATCTATCTCCGGATGATCGTATGGAAAACGAAAAGCGCATTCGCTATAAGATGTATAGGGTGCGTATAAGCGCGATTTCAGTTCGTATATTTTCGTTTCCATCTCCTCTCCATGCCCATAGGTAGCATGAAGTTCTGCAACCTTTGAGTTCGCATAATTCTTTACAATCTGACTCATATAACTATTTGCAAAAGCATATAGCGTATGTCCCTGCGCAACCTTCCATAACGAATCCGGGTATTTACCCTGGTCGCTCAGCCGCTCCTTCATGTTTTGTATTTCCACACTATATGCCGAAATCAACCCTCCTCTATTTCGCATAATAGTATTTTGGCACTGGCATATAGTCGCATCATCTTGCTTTTTATTCAGTTCCGACACGTCGCTGGCCAATCCTGAGATAGTGTATTGAATCGGCTCATGATTGACAACATGTCGTTCGATACATACAAGAAGCAACAACAATGCCGGATCTAAGGTGCTATTAAATTTAGCCAATAGCGTTTGTAATTCAGTTTCATAATCCTTCTCCGTTCCGACTATACGGTGCAGATATTTATTGACAGCCTTCGGAGAAATGATATGATTCTCCATCGAATAGTACGTTGTAGATATCACATAGGGACTTGTGCGCAACACATTGGTATAGGTATGGTAATTATCAATCAGCCCATCATAATCTCTATCAATCGCTATAACCTTATTGGCTCCTAAACCCTTTACTTTCATCAATATATCCTTACCTGTCGCCACCATCTCATGGCCTTCATCATCCAATTCCGGTTCGCCACTAATGGCCCGTTCCTTTAAGGTTGTTACATTGATTTCAGAATATCTATCTTCAATATGCTTAAAAAGAAGTTGCCAAAACGGGATATCTTCCGGATCTTCCACATACACAAGCAAAGGCGCTTTCGCATCTTCACGTAGGTATTGCGTCAAGCGTATTGCATCGCTATTTAGCGCACCGCCTAAATCCGTTCGTGCATAAGATAGATATACATTTCTCGTACCTGCCATTTTAATTCCAATTGCGTATTATTTGATTACCTTCTGGATATTTACAACTCGATTCTCCCAGCCATCATATATGATAAACGGAGAATGAGTAGCTAGAATCAATTGCATATGGGGGTTGATTTCGCGCATTACTTTGATAAGTACTTTCTGCCAATCTACATGCATAGACAATTCCGGTTCATCCCAAAAAACAACGCATTCCCGTTTCTCTTGCAGCAATGTATCTATGGCCAATATAAGCATCTGTTTCTCTCCGGAAGACAGGTCCTTGGGATGGATGATCTGATTCGTATTTTCTTGCAATACAAACTGCACCTCTGACGCCTTTTCATCCCATTTTAATTTAGGAGCAAACAATTCATCTATGATAGCACGCAAATCCTTCACATCCTGAAAGAAGTTACGCACTTGAGACATATGTGTTCCCTTCTCAAATGCCACTTGTTCTATCTTATGAGTGATATCATTCCTATACATGTAAAAATCCTGCAGTTTATTGACAAGACGATACTCCAAATCGGAGTTCAACCATGGATAGCGCTCCTTAAGTTTAGTCATGACATCCATCGGATACATATTGGAGTCAAAAGATGAAACGGCGAAAGGCTCCATTTCGGCTGCAAATGTCTCATATGAAATAGCTGAATCATTATGGAAGAATTGTGCCTCTTTCTTTCCCTCCTTACACTCTACATTCACTCTATATCCGTCTGTCAGAATGATCTCAGCCGTCTCATATTTGGACTTGCAGATTTCATTATCCGGGTCATTGAATAAGGCACAGTACAAGATATTCAAGATAGTCGTTTTTCCACTACCATTAATACCTGCAAAAATATTCACACCTTCATTCAATGGGATAGAGATGTTTTTATTCCCCCAGAGATTGTTAATTGTAAATAAAAAAAAAAATGACATATGCAAACAAAAAGCCAATAATCGCTCATTTTTCTTAGATTTTAATCTAAAATGGCAATTATTCGCTAATTCTTAGCTTACAAGCACGATTATTTTGCTGGCAAATTTCTGGAGATTGGAAATTGGAGATTATTTGAGTTTAGATTTAGCAGTCTTTATACTGGCTGTTAAAATGCGATACATTTCCTCTACATCAAGCATCAATTCATCATATTGATTTTTTGAAATCAACTCAGAACCATAAAGAACCTTGAGCCAATATATTGTCTCATTGGCTTCCTTAAGAGCAATACTCATTTTATGCACAAAATCCGAAGGGCTTTCTGCGTCGCAAGCTTCACTGTAATTAGCACCAATACTCGTACCACTCCTCTGAATCTGGTCTGAGTTGTTGTACTCATGCTGCTCCTCACGCAAGTATTTCCTCAAATTATTGATCTTGATAGAAAAATCAATGCATTTGTCTATGATTTCAGCTTTATTCATGCTATGTTCAAATATCAAATCGACAAGCAGCCTTGTAAATCAGCCACATCCGTTAGGCGTTTCTTACCATCAGCTGCAGGCAATTTTAAATGGTGACAATTTGTCACCGTTCGAAATGTTTAAATTAGTATAGACACACCGATGTATAGAGACATCGAACAAACAACACAATATTTGCAATAATCGTTCAAAGCTTTGCTGAAATAAGAAAACACGGAATCAACAGTTACTTGCCGTAACTTAGTGTATATGTCTATCAGTCTGCTTGTATGCAAGCATACAGACATACTGATAGCCAACTACACTTATCCGTATCGTAAAACGCCACTGATAGATTCCTTAAAAGAAAACGCACTGCGTGCAAAAGAAAACTTGTTTCCACACAAAAATGACAACCATCATTTTTCTTAATGTGTGGAAACGCCATGCGGTGTGTAGCGGAGATTTCAACTTTCACGCGATGAAAAGCAAGTGGGTTAACTTGCTTGTGTGAAAAATTCGCAGTATTAATCGTGCCCTTGCGGCTAAGAAAGAAATGTTTTCGGATATGTTTTCTTGAAGTAGCCATGCAAGTACCCTTAAGGTAGTTGCTGAGAGGAATGGACGATTCGGCTGTCTAGGAGTCTTGCTCGTAAGCAGACAAATTGGCTATTACACTCCAGAGCCGTGTGGGCTCGTTGGCTACGCGTTTTCGATTGTAAACCAACCCTTAGAAAACGTAGAGCTTGCTATCTGCGTAGTGGAAACGCTCAATTTGGGCGCGACGATCCGTGCCGAAGTTCACAAGGATCGCCATAGGGAACTTTGTAGCACGGAGATAACCAAAGGTTTGGTAGTGCTCACGCTCCGATAGTTGGGTGATAGCTTTGCATTCTACAATGATGTTACCTACCGTAGATTCAACGACTAAGTCCATCTTGAGATATGCCTCCAGCGGCTCACCCATGAACATTGGATGGAACTTCATCTCTTTATGAAACGTCAAACCTTGAGTTTTGAGCATCTTGGCTACTGCTTCTTGATAGATATACTCCGGCAGCCCGGAGCCAAGTTGCTTGTACACCTCATGCAGGCATCCTACCAAGTCGTAACATGCATTCACCAACTCCTGCCGTTTCGGTTCCTCCACCGTTTCCAGCCGTTCCGGCTTTTGAGGGAGCATATCTTTTATCTCGTCTATTTTCATAATCTTCGTTCTTTATATGTCATATTTTTCTTAATCACAAAAAATCCCACATACCTTTGTATGCAGGATTTAATAATTTATAACAAAGCTATCACTTCATCCATATTCACAACGCCACCCTTATATGTCACGGGCCATACTACACAAGGAAGAGAACCTACCTTGTATTTCTCTAATATAGGCATCTTATCCATACCGAAATCTGAACCTTCTATCGTACATATTCCTCTTGACTTTAAAACTGACTTATATTTATTTTCTATCTTTTGATGAGCAGTCTCTGGGGCTGGATTTATTTTTGTGAGTTTCGCCTGTGTATAATTCGAAGCACTACTAATCTCTACTGGAGGAGCATCCTCTGCATATACAGCTAATGCGAACTCTTGGACTCCTTCATCTAAATGCGAGACGAAATTATTAAGAAACGCCTTTGTGCGATAATAGCAACCGGGGAACTGAAAAATTCCCTTGCGGTAAATCTCATTAAACGATGTCTTCACCTCTACCCAAACGATATAGTCTTTACCATCCTTATTAAGCAATACAACTTTATCACAGTTACTACGGAGACGAGTTTCCTCGAACTGCTTATTATAGATTGCTGCAGAATCTTTCAGTAACATCGTAGATAATGCGACAAAATGCCCACTTGTGTAGAAATCTACATCTCTCAAGACACGTTCTTCTGGATCGGATTCATGAAACTGGAACGAACCATCTCCTTCAAGAACATAGTCAGGCTTAATTACCTTACCTAGATCACTCTTCGTTATCATGCCATTTCCTCGAATTCGTCATTCAACTTCCTATCAAAATCATCCAGCCGATTCATCGCTTTGTAGAAAGTATTCATCGGCAAAACTCCGTTATCGAATGGCAACTTTTGAACTTTCACATTACCATCCTCTTCTAACTCAAAATAATAGCATACTACATCTTCTTCATTCAAATAGAAACGATGATTCAACTTGTTTTGGGTTTGAAATTCTCTATACTGTTCCGGGGCCTCACGTTTTAATCTTCCTATACGCAAAAGTTGATTGATGCGCAAGATAAAATAATCACTATGTGTAGTCATCTGGAATAACATACCCTTATTGCGGCAAGCGGCAATCAAATCAGCTAAATCCATTTGCATAGACGGATGTAAGTGAGCCTCTGGTTCCTCAATACAGTAAGAGAAATTCCATTCTGACCAATTCTTCAAATAGAATAAAAACGGACTTAATTCCTTTACAGAAGAAGCTGCAGATGTCAAAGGAATGCGCTTCTCAGGAGAAAGTGCCAAATACTGTATTCCTTTCTCAGAGATTAACTCACCATGTAACAACTCTTTAACTCGATTTGTAAAGAAACTATTGTCTTCTCCTCTTCTTCCGAAAGTCCTAAAAGGACGGGTTGCCTCTTCGTAGTCGCGTATAAAATAGTCATACATTTTGCAAGAAGAAGTAACGGCATCCTTCATAGAATAATTCTCTCCTACCAATGCACCACGCGCTGGAGGTAATAAGACAGACTTTCTAAATCTACTTTCCAAAAATATATTCTGTAGGTACATGTTTATAGCATATCCCACGAAATCAAGTCTCATCTCAGGATCGTCGCTTGCGAAAGTCGTGCGGAATTCTTCACCATTAACCTTGGCGACAGAAGATATGAAATGAAAAATGTTGTCCCCTTCCCCATGCGCTTCCATATCGCTTTGGATACTTTCGATTTTCAAAATTGGATCAAAATCCTCTTCTTCTATTTCTAATCGGTATTCAACATCACACTTGAGAGTTGGATCTCCTAAAAAATCACGCATAAAACCCTGTACATGGTCGTTTAAGTAGCCTATAATCTCGTTGACAGACAACTCAAAACGACCTTCTTTCGCCTTCTTGAGTTTTTTACCGATTATCTCATACCACTCATTAGAACTCAATGAACGCATAAGGTAATAGAACAAATAGTTAGCATAACTCTTGCCTAATCCAGAATGGCCGGTAAACAGCAAAAATGGGGCGAACTCTAGCACCTGATTATGCAATGGGCCAAATTCGTTAATGTTAATGAGCACTTTTGGTTTCATACGAAATAAAACAATTATTAATATGTAGATACAAATTGTGCCGCAAAATTACAAAAAATTTTTGATATATGCAAATTTTTTTTACAATAAAATTTAATACTATATGAATATAGTATAAAATATTATTTTTTCTGATAGAAACAACAAGGGGAGCCCCAAGGGGCCCCCTCTTGACAAAAATTTTACAGTTTGCTAACTCACTAATTCTTTCACTCTTTAATTCGTTAAACGTTCTTTCGTTCTTTCGTTAGCCGTTATGCTCTGCATCATACGCCTCTTTCTCCAGTTTCCAGAGGAAAGACTTCATGGTCTTTTTGCCGTTCGGGGCGTCCTTCTGAGCTGCGAAAGCGGCTTGGTCTACACTGATCTTACTCAGATCTTTGGCGCGTACAGCCACAGCCGATGCCGTCGTAACAGGCGTGGAACGCTGCACTTTCTTGCGCATGTACAAGCGGTTACAGTTAGGGTTCTCGGTAGCCGCTGTTCGGTGCGTGCCAAGCAGCATCTTGCTGCAGCTGTGTTGTCCGTTCTTACTGGGTTTACTGAGTGCGCCGGATACACTATCGATACCGGCACTCCATTCTACTTTTGCCATTGTTGATTTTAGATTTAGTTAAACAAAAAAGTTAAAGAAAAATAGGAATCGACGGATTATTTAACAGGTAAAAAAACAAAGAAAACAACTTCATCATCGATAACAGCCTATTCTATGTCCCGGGCTACACGCCCTTGAGTGTAATTGCTTAATAGACCGCTTGTGAGCGAGTTCCCAGACAATCTACTAATCTATTCCACTCGCAGAGTACCTGCTAAAACATCCGAATAGTCAGTTACCGCTGCTGAAGAAAAAACATTGGTTTCTAGGAAACCGGAAAAAACACTGAAGGAGTCGATTCCTAAGAAAAATGCCCAAAAATTCCCCAAAATGGGTATTAGGCATCAAGTTTAATCGAAATTCGGCTTGACGTACTTCTGCGCGACGGTGTAGGCGAAGAGGGAGGTGTACTTGCTCTGCACCTTGAATGCCGCTTCGAGGGAAGCACGTTCTGTCGGATCAGCAAGTGCGGTTTTAGCTGCCTGAGCCGCTGTTTTCAGTGCCGATTGACATTGTACGTTCTTCGGTTCTTTCGCTTTGGAGGGGTTAAGCAGATCCACGCCTAACTGCTCCTTGCCGCACGGACAGCCCTTGAAATAGAGCGTCTCGGATTTGTTGAATTTGCCCTTTACGCGGGCAAACATGCCATGTAATGTAATTTTATCCATCGCGTTCGACAATCGGATCGCAAAGGCCAATACCACTCCGCTAAATCGAAAGGGCGACCGATGCCTCCGCTCTCCCCAAAAAATAAAATTTTCGGGGACCCTCTATGCCGATTGAGAGGGGTTAAGGTTAAATTGTTAAAATGGTTTTCTTTGAAAGCGTTAAATTGTTAAGATGGTCTCATTTCATTCGACATTAGTTCGTCAAATGGGATTTCGAGTTGATCTTTCCATTTACGTTCGAGAAAATCGAGGTGCCGTTGTGTGCCATACTGCGCGCCGAACGACACACGGTTGGCAGCCTCAGCGGGCGAAGGGATATGAGAGGAACGATTGGGGCGCGCTTGCACGATATGCATCACTCCGCCTCCAGGTTCGGGATAGCGGCGGATATAGAAAGGATCTGTTCCCATCAGTATGCCGCGCACTGAATCGATGCCTATGTCAAATTCTACTTTCGCCACGCTCAAATCTCAAATCTAAAATTTTAAATCTCAAATGGGGTTACTTTTTAACCCCCGTGTACTCCTCGACGGTTTTGGTGGTGATAGTAGCCGACGTCTGAGTGGAGTCATGTTTCTGCACATAGGTGGAAGTGGTGGTGATGGTGCGCCATGCTTTGCAGCTGGTCATGCCGAATGCAATAGCGGCGCAGGTCAGCAACGCTGTGATCAGCGTCTCGATAATACGTTTGCGTTTGTCTGGGGTCATGGAATTGTTAAATCGTTAAATTGTTAAACTGTTAGATTGTTATCCGACAATCTCCAGCCGACATTCCTCATGGTCTGCTTGTTCGGCGAGGAAACGAGCGGTGAGAGTTGGTTCGTCTGCAGGAGGGACGAGGATGCAACCTTTCGAATGTTCGGGCTTGGTGCCACGATGAAATCGGATGCCGGATCTTCCGGGTACTTGCCGAAGAACAGGAAGGAGCCGTTTGAATTTCGGGCTCATTGTAACCCCTACTCCATAGATCAACGCAGGAATGAGAAAATCGGCATTCTCAAGGGTGTCACAGACAGGAGTCAGTACTTCCTGAAAGCGGCTCTCCGTCACCAAGAATAATCGCCCGCGGACTGCCTTTCCTTCCGCCGGCATTCGGATTAGTTTGTAATAAGACATATTGGTTATGTTTGATGTGTGATGTGTGATGTGTGATGTTTGATGTGTGATATTTTTTCGAAAGTGAGTGCAAAATTACACCTAAAAAACGCAAAAAGCAAGAGATTTAGGCTTGGAGTGCGATTTACTATGGGTTTTAGTGCGATTTACCTCGTTTATGCTAAGACTCAGTATGAATCGCGATAGAAACCTCCATAAAAAAGTGCTGAACATAAAAAAAGCAGCAACAACCTACTGTCATTACTGCTACTATGCTTTTGTACAAGACAAGGAATTATACTGGTATTACAAAAGGAGTCTTTACAAAGTCACCATAATACAGAGGTGGCAATATAAACCTATTCAACGGAGTATTCATTGTCTTCTCATGCATTACTCCCCTTAGCGTACCATATCCCAATGAAGCAAATTGAACCAACAAGCCTGGTTCAAAAACATATTGATTATCCTGCCGGATATTTTCGAAGGACTCAGCAGTCACCTCAAAATAACAACCTAACTCAATTTTTAACAATGGCTTTTCACCATTAAACATTGCCACATTGATAAGGCTACTTAACACATTTTGATCTTTGTCAAAACTAAACCGAGTATCCGTATTGAAAGATACCTCTTTTATCTGATCCGAATAATTCTCCAAAAACGTAGCGAACTGCGGAACGTCTATTTTTCGGAAACGATATTGTACTTGTTTTTTCATATTCGCTTGATTAACAATATGCACACAATCTTACATTTGAATGCTGACACCTATTCTTAGCCTTTAAAGATTTGCTATATACTGGACTAAATTCAACATCCGGAGATGCTTGGTAGGGTTGCACTAATTGAATGATCTGTGCTTTTTCGTAAGGTTTGACTACACAGAGCAACTTTTCTCCCAAAACAGATTCTATTTTACAGATCGTTTCGAGAGTCAAGTTTTCGTTTCCTTTTAGCAATTTGCCTACATATACCGGGCTCACGTCCATTTTATCCGCAAGCTCACGCTGGGTCATCTCATTCACCCGCATATAGTAATGCAGTGCCAATGCGATGTCTTGCGAATAAGTTAGCCACGCACTTTCCATCCATTCTTGGAATCTTCTTTGCGCGCGCTCATTACGCGGCTTGGCCAATTCTTTTAGCCGCTCTAAGTTAACTGCCATAATGTGTATAGTATTTTTGTTGTTTATAAATCTTGTTCGTCCATGATTCCATTCTGGATCAACCATGCCCTAACTTTATCAATGTTTTGAAGAACATGTTTTTGCAAATCCGGTGACTCTTGAATCGTATCAGCCAATTTAATTCCACCACCGGTAATGACGTACAAGTTGTTTTATAGTTTGATGGCATACATTAGCAGGAAGGACGGTCTCCCTGTACCATATGATTTCATCGGGATATATTCATAAACTTGGTATTTGCCATCTAAAAATTTAAAATGCGAATCGAAATCAGGTGTTTCTCCTTGGTCAGCATTTTTGCACAATTCAAATAATAGTTTTCCTAATTCTGTTGCCTCATCTCTAACTCTGCGCGCTGCGCTTTCCGGAGTATGCTGCTCGCCCCAGATAGGATTATTGAGGTATTCTTGATGGGTTCTCATGAAGTTGACCAACTCCGACATATCGCTCCAAGCATCAAATAATCGGTCAAATTCACATAACTCTTGACCATCATATTTGATGCTATAGACATATGGTTCATATATTGTTTCAATCTCCATTTATTAACTCACAAGTTATCTTCTTTCCAAAAATCGGTGCAAAATTACTACAAATTTTTGATATATGCAAATATTTTTGAAGAAAAATTAACTTTTAGGTTATTTTTATAACAAACGAGCAGATTTATGTTCATCATATATCATACATCATACATAATCCCCCCCCACCCTCCTTAACATAAAATCTCAAATCTCAAATTTCAAATCTCCAATACTCACTCTGTGAGTTCGTATCCCAGCCATTTGCTCAGGGCATCTACTTCGTTGGCAGACAGCTCTTTCGCATTGCGGATGTCATCGGATTGACCGGTCATGTCGCAATAGATACCGAACCAGCGGGCGAATTCTTTTTCGGAGACCGGTTGTCCCACATTCGCTTGTAGCACCAAGCGCAGATCGTTTTTCTTGTATTTTTTCATATGCTTCTTATTCTTTTCTCGTAAGATAGTCGCGTTATGCTCGCGTAGTTACAACGTAGTGAGACCTAAGAGAGCATAACGCGACCATGTAATAAGGACTACACAAAGAGAGCACAATAACTATCCGCCAGTTTGGCAGGAGTGATAACTTGAGAGTTCTGCACCATCAGTTCATACAACTGCCCCAGCGTGCTCCATAGTTTTTTGGTTGTGCCCGGTTCCGTAGATAGCTGGATCTGCTGCTTGACCAGTCGGGCAGCGGCAGCGAGGACGCCAAAGCGGTTCCGTTGGTTCATCTCACGCATCGTCAGGGGCGTGCTGCGAGGTTTGGTTGTGTGAAGGTAAAGACGGTTCTTCTTGGTCAATACATACGTGATGACGGTACCGTCCGGTAAACGTTTTTTAGCAATGGTGCCGGACATCGATTTGATGAGCGGCGATAATTCAACTTGTGCCATTCGCGTGTGGCTATCCTCGTACAGGTACCATATAACGTTTTCTTTTTTCGTAAAAACTCAAACGATTATTTGGTAGTAAGTACTCGGATGCACCCGCTCTTCGATCCACAAACATTGCATTCGGTTTGTGTCTCGAGGGGAGTGCCCTCTAAGCCACTTGAGAGGGGATTATGTTTTACATATAATGATGCACTTCCAGTGCGAACAGATCCGCCTCTTCCCGAGTGACTGTACCGAAGCGTTGCGTTTCGGGATTGCGGCAAACAGCAAGCGGGATATGTTCCGCCAACAGATGTCCCGTTTCTGCCGGTGTCAGCCATTGCGGTTGCGGCGGTTGCCAGTCGAGGAGGTAGAAATAGGGGTTCTTCTTGTGAACCGGCGGTGAACGGTCGGTACACTCTTTCTCCAGTCCAAGCATGATGAGCCGGCGTTTCTGTTCATCGAAGGTATTCCACATCTTCTCGCACGCCCGATAGCGGTTCTTGAATTCCGCCATCGGCGCGTACTTGCGCCAAAAATCAATGAATGCATGTTCCTGTGCCATAAATATCAAATATCAAATTTCAAATATCAAATCCTGTCCCGTCCGTCCCTGCTTTGCAGGAGTCTCCCGACCATGTCGGGGACTGGACTTTTCTTATTAATTTTCTTTGGTTACTTTCTTTTATCGGTTTTCTTTTCACTAACACGCTGCATAGCATTTTCGGTATTTTTTGAAGCGCAGCGATTTTTTGTGAAGATTCTATCAGTGGCAATTATTGGTACTGATAAGTGGAATCGATTAGCAGACTATCAGAAAAGCTTGTTTTTATGTAGGCTGATGAGCGATTACACTAAGTTGCATAGAGCAACTGTAGAATCTGTATTTTTCTTTAAGTTTTTTTGATTACTTCTATAAATATTTTTTTGTCATTGTTGGTAATTGTTTACTTATAAAAGAACAATGCAACCGGACTCATTTCCGATTCCGGCTGCAAAGGTAGTGTATTTTGCACGAACAATCGAGAACTTAGTTCCTATTCGTGCTTGGGACGTTGTTTTTTCAGCATTTTGTTAATCGTTCGATGGTCATACCCCATAATGAGCGCCGTGTTAGCTGCCACATGCGGCCAGCCGTGAACGACCTGATAGTCATAAAAAAGGCGAAAGATCTGCTCTTTCACCTTTTTCACATCGAACTCCACATTGTTAATGTTTTGCGGATCCTCTCCAAGGATCTCCGCCATACGGACACGGACGAACTCTACCGTCTCCGCACCAAGATTGATTTTCTGTTTCATAATGTGTTAACTTTTGTTGTTTTTGTGGCAATATCGCCACCAACTACAAAGTTAACACTTTTTTATGAAGATACCTATAGTTTGTGAAAATCGTATAGAAACGTTACAATTTTCACTTTTTTGCGATTTTTTTTGCTAAAAACTTGCATAAATGAATAAAAAGCAGTATCTTTGCAGCGAATTTAATATAAATTGTATTATATATTACATATGGAAATTACTTTTAACACAAAATATAGTTTATTTTATATGAGAGATGTGTATCAATATTCTACTGCGGAGATAATCCGTATCTTGGGGCAGTGAGCAAGAGCCTACAGAATCCGGTTGGGTCTGACCCAGAAAGAGTTAGCCGAACGTGCCGGTGTGTCTGTTCCGACATTGCAAGCCTTTGAGACGGGACAAAGTAAGGATATCTCGTTCAGTACGCTGCTGCGCTTGTTGCGTGGAATCGGACAGTTGGACGGAGTAAACACACTGCTTGCAGAGATTGCAGAGTCTCCCTATGACTTGCGAGGGAGTCAAGAACAAGTTAAACGAGTAAGACATAAAAAATCATGAGACATATCATTCATATATTTCTATGGGGTGAGGAGATTGGCGCGCTGGAATGGAAGCCTCAGACAGGACGTTCGTTCTTTACGTACAACCCTGCCTACATCCAAAAAAGTGGCATTTCGATTTCGCCACTCATCGCGCCCATTGACAAGGATGCGTTGTATCGCTCGTTTGGCAGTGAGGAAGAGCGTATCTTCCAACGGTTACCGTCTTTTTTGGCCGACTCGTTGCCGGATGATTGGGGTAATACGCTGTTTGAGCATTGGCGTGCTGATCAGCATTTGGCTCCGGCAGAAGTGATTCCGTTGGACAAGTTGACATTCATCGGCAAGCGTGGAATGGGGGCTTTGGAGTTTGAACCGGATGCACAGATGATGCCATATGCCGAACCGGTAAACGTAGGTGAGTTGGCACATTTGGCGCAAAAGATTTTTGTAGAACGCGAGGGGGCACATATCGCTCCGGATGAGGAGTTGACAAAGCAGTTGCTGATGGCAGTAGGTACGTCTGCCGGTGGACGCCAACCGAAAGCAATCATTGCTATCAACCGCGAGAGCGGTGAGATGCGTTCCGGTCAGATTGCCGGACTGGACGGGTATGATTATTATATCTTGAAGTTTGGCGATGCTGAGCGCAGTTCGGCAGAGTTGGAGATGACGTATTACGAGATGGCACGTTTGGCAGGAATAGAGATGATGCCATCAGAACTCAAAACGGCAGATGGGGAAAATCACTTCATAACACAGCGATTTGACCGACCCAATGGCGAGAAACTGCATACGCAGACATTGGCAGCAATGGATCCGGACGCAATTAGTTACGAACAACTGCTACTCGTTTGTCGCAAGTTGCATCTGCCGGATGCCACTGCTGATGAAATATTCCGGCGCATGGTGTTCAATTATCTCGCCAACAACACCGATGATCATAACAAAAATTTTGCTTTCATTATGAATCGTCGCGGTGAATGGTCCCTCGCTCCGGCATACGACTTGACGTTTATCTTCAACCGTCGCGGATTTCTTCCGGAACACAGGCATTGTCTGCTGATGCGTGGCAAATATGCGGATTGGACGAAAGAGGACGTAATGCTGTTTGCTGCCGATAATGGCATTCGAAATGCAGAGAAGATCATCCGTCAGGTGGCTGATGCGGTGATGCGATTCCGGGCATTGGCGGAGAAGAATGGGGTACGACCGGAATGGATCGGGCGTATCGAAGAGTGCTTGCAGCGGCATCTGCGCGAATGGGGATTTACGAGTGGAGATCCTAGTGCTGAGAGTCGAGAGTGGAGAGCCGTGAGTGGACAGATGGTGACGAATGTGTATCTGGAGCAAGCGTATAAAGGCAATATCCATCTATATGCTACGATTGATGGTGCATTACGTCGTTGGATCTTCCGTCCGTCGATGCCGGAGTACGCCCTGATTACCGAGCAAGGCATTGCGAATATTTCACAAGAACAACTAAAGCAATGGGTTGATAAAAGATTAGGTACAGACTAACTCTACCGTCTCCGCACCAAGATTGATTTTCTGTTTCATTGTGTTAACTTTTGTTGTTTTTGCGGCAATATCGCCACCAACTACAAAGTTAACACTTTTTTATGACATTTCACACAAAGTCAAACAGGTATACAAAAAACCGCAACATAAAAGTTGCGGTCATTTAGCACGTTAATGTTGCCATTTCCATAAAGATTTAGCTAATCTTGCTATATTTTTCTGGCGTTTAATTATCGTTCCGTCATCCCACTCCCCATAGTTCTCTGCAACTTCTTTTGCACTCCAATATACAGATTGCGCATACGTTTTAACTTTCTCCGAGAAAGGTGCATCTTGTAAATCTGTATTCTTCTTTTTCTCAAGCAGACACATATTTCCAAGCCTATTTACCACACGAGAAGCCACATCTTCTTCCACACACCACTTCTCGTCGTAGTGCTGTGGAAGTATATGCTCAATAGATGCTTCCTCCTCATCAAACCGGACTTCACGATTTCCTTTTCCCTTTTCAATTTGGCCTAATATATATCTAATAATTTTCGCATTATTGGAGTTATAAGAGAACGACTTATCAGCAAATGAGCGTTCAAACTCATCGTCCGAAACATATAGTTTATCCAACAGCGACAAATCCAAGGATTTATTGTCACATATATATATTGCGAGATTATTAAATGGTATTTCTTGATCGTTTGGGTTCTTATCGCATATCACATTATATCTAAAACAGATAGCAAGTACTACTTTAAATAGTTTTTTAAATTCTTGTGCAGATAGATTCAATTTAGCCGCCATCAATAAAGAATATGGCTGTTTTAATCTAAACAAATTCAATAGACCAACACAATTTTTCACTTCGTCATCTTCCCATAATTCATCGTTTTTTTGCATCAGCGCCATATAAACATCGCTGTACCTCTGTAGGTCAGCCAGTAACGCAAACACCTCTCTATCATTCTTTATTTCTTTTTGTATCGTTTTAAATAACGCATTGGCTCGAATTGATCTATGCGAAACATTCCAATAGTAACGCAGGAATTCAGGTAATTTCTCCGCTTTGATATTATATGTCAGTTTAGACCATTTTTCCTCTAACAATTCTATATGCGAATTATGATTCGTTCTATCATCTACTAAAGAAAACAGATAATTTTTAAGTAAATCAGAAGATGATAGTTGAACCCCTCTTGCATTCAGTGTCTCAAATACTTTAAAAGCATTCAACTCATCGCTTACGGTTATTGTAGTAAAATACAATTTCTCCGAGATGTCCTGAATTAATTCAGCATACTCCTTACCTGATGCATTCATCAACTGCATTTTTTTTTCGTAGTGTTCAAACGCATTTCTCATTAAGCGCTCCGAGTTATTCAAACCTCGAACCGGTAAATCTCTTAATGGAACGATATAGTCGCGATAATAGCCATCATTGTTTCGGTTCAGGCGTAGAATATTATCATAGACTAACGTAACCGGATCCTCTTTACCCACAAAAGTATGCATAAAATGCTCCGCGCGTTTTTTATTATCTTCCTCTTCCACTCCTTTTTCCACTAACTTTTGAATAGCCTTAATTGCTGCTAAAATTATGAGCGTTATTGTTGTAAAGCGTTGCTGCCCATCAATAATACGGTACTCTTTGTCATCCTTCGTCTGGAGAACCAAATAGCCCATATAATGCTCATCATCTCCAGCACGCATATCTAACAAATCTTGCCACAGATCATCCCATTGCTCTTTATCCCATGAATAATCGCGTTGAAATTTAGGCACTATGAAGTATTTGTTATTTCCAATAATGGTGCTAAAATTTTCTGTTGATGTATTTTGAATCCCTTTCATAACTCATAATTTCATAATCTGCTGCAAAATTACAAAAAATAAATCATATATTAAAGAAAAAAGCGAAAATTTTTATTTTTTTCTTATTTTTTTTGTCTATTTGGCAAAAATATACTATCTTTGCACTTAAATTAACTGAATTAAATTCATAATACTATGTTTAAACTTTTAGCCCTTCGAGTATTAGATGGTTGTGATAAACACATTCGCAAATGTCTTAAAAGCAATGTGTATTACTATTTCTGCACAGACTTTAGATTTGAATTTACAGAGAAAATATATCGGAGAGACAAGTACTCTAAGTCTCTGCCGGAGTATTTCTTCTCTATACCCACTCTAAATTCTTCCATACCTGAGTCGGCTGTTTCCCCTGTCATTAACGTTAATGCAATTGTAGGTAAAAATGGAGATGGTAAAAGCACAATAGTAGAACTTGTGGTCAGGATGATCAATGATTATGTCGCCAAGAGACAAAAACAAAATATAGAATTCAACGAAGGTAGAGAGTTGCTAATTGTCGGCGATGTAAATGCGGAACTCTATTTGCAGCTTGACTCCTCTATTTACAAACTACTCGTCACAAATGAGATCCACGTTGTTAAGAAGATTGCAAATATAACAGAAGAGTATTCTTTTAACATCATAGACGAAGAGGCTCCTACAGATATATTCTCATCCATATACACATTTGTTTCTAATTATTCTCACTACGCTTACAACATCTTTGATTTCGAGCGCGAGTGGAACAAGCCAAGAAAAGAACTGAGTACTGAAGATGAGATGAATGAAGCATGTTGGTTATTCCATGTATTCCATAAAAATGATGGCTATTCTACGCCCATCTCCCTACATCCATATCGAAAAAGCGGGATAATTGACATTAATAAAGAGGCTAAGTTATCGAAGCAACGCCTGCTTTACCTTTTCATCAACTCTTCCAATGATGAGAATTCATTCCGCAATATAATTGAAGGACAAAAAGCTTCCGCTTTGCGTCTCAAAGAGGCTAAAGGCATCAAATTGCAAGATCGGTCCATAATAGACCATTTTAAGCAATATGAAAAGGAAGACACATCGTTATCGTGGATTATAGACCCCATTGAGGTCTTTGCAGAAGACATCAAGATTAATCCACATAGGAATGAATTTGAGTTAAAGAAAATGAAGAGCAAATACTTCGATGTAGTTTCAAACGTTCTTAAATATGTCATCGATGGTGAAGGCTGCGAAAGTCCGATTGAGTACCAATCTTATTTACTGAATGCCTTTGAATGGCTTGGCGACAATTTTCTAAGCAATTCTGACTATTTGCGGGATTCTATGGAACAATCTAATATTACCCAATACTTTGATAACATCTATGATATTTGGGCAAATATAAAATGCAAAAACCACCACTTATATCTTCCGAAAGAAGAGGACAAAACACGTTATTCTGTATGTCGACGATATAACATTCGCCAACTGGCAAGACTGCGCACCATATACGATATCGCCAAATTGCATCAATTTGATCCGGAACTATGCTTTTCGCAAAATGAACTTTCACCTGCTAATAAATGTAGGTTATACATGATCTACAAAACCATCTCTATCTTCGAGACCTACCCGGAATATACTGCCATACATAAGAAATACATAAAGAAAGATGGAATGAGTTCATGTATTGAATATTACATGGATGAACTGAACGAATTATGGGATCACTTGATACATGATAAATCTCATATCACGCGCAAATATAGGCAATGCCAAAATTATTTATCAGCACACATCGCTAACGGAAATAGAGATGTGTATCGGTTACTCGCTACTAAAAATACGAAAGAACTAAAATCGCATATAGATATCCCGTTGGATGTATTGCAGTCGTTTTACGGAAAATCAGATGATCTCTTAGAAAAATTACCTCCGGCTATCTTTGAAACAGAGATTCTTTTTGATGCGGGTGAAACAGATTATATTAAGATGAGTGATTTGAGTTCCGGTGAGAAACAGATACTTGGTACCATCGGGGCAATTATTTACCATCTGCAGAATATAGATTCATCTAAGACGAAAGTCAAATACACTTCCGTCAATCTTATGTTGGAAGAAATAGAATTATATTTTCATCCGGAGTTTCAGCGCAAGTACGTACAACGGCTTATCCGCCAGATTCATGGTGCAGATCTGCAGCATATCCGAAATGTGAATATCACCTTCGTCACCCATTCGCCTTTCGTCCTATCGGACATACCAAAGTGCAATGTGCTATTCCTAAAAGATGGCATGCCAGATTACCAAATGCAGGAGAACACATTTGGTGCTAATATTCATAGCCTCCTCAAAAACGGATTCTTTTTGCCTAATCTCCCTATGGGCGAATTTGCTTATCAAAAGACGAATCAAATATTCCGCATCCTAAACGAATACCTTTATAAAGAGTTAGATACAGAACAAATCGATCTCATTAAGCAAGAAATCAATCTATTAGGCGAGCCATATTTACGCGGAAAATTATATGAACTCTTAAATATGCGATATCATGATATACATCAACAATAATCCAGAGCGACTCCATCAACTGGCCGATAATTGGTGCTCTAAACTACGTAAGTTCTTAACAGAAAGAAAATGCTATCGATCTATTAAAATTACTGGTTCTAAAAAGAAAAAGAGAATTGCATTTGTTAATTATCAGGACAAGATAGAAGATATCATTAAAAGAAGTAAACTCACTGCAAATGAAAAAGCGAAGTGCCGTTCCCGTATCTATGACTTCTACGCACAATTGGATCAATACGTGCTTGCCGAAGAAGATCAGCTAAAAGCTTTTCATGACGAATACAAAATCTCGGTTCGTGAAAATTCAGCCCCAGAGTGCGCAAAAGCACATGCCCTGCTATCTAAAATCTTCATTGCATTATACGAGGATTTCACTAAATCCATACCTATATTTGACAAAGATGATGTGGATCGAAAGAAATACCCAAAGATACCTATTGCCTATTATTTCTTCGACAAACTAAATGTCCGCACCTGCCCCTATTGCAATCGTGGTTATACGTTTACGAAATACGAGAAAGGCTGTAATACGCGTCCCGAGTATGACCATTTCTACGATAAAGCAGATAATCCGCTATTAGCAGTCTCATTTTATAATTTAGTTCCATCTTGCCACACATGCAATCACCAAAAATCAACTAAACAAATTGGTGTCAACCCTTATTTCAAAGGTTTCAAAAGTTCTTTTAAAATTACGATACCAGGAAGGCACCTCCCTCTTCTTGCAGAGCAGCAATTAACACCAGAACAAATCCACATAGGCTTTGATCGCCCTACAGCAGAGGAACAACTCAATATAGAAAACCTTGGCCTGGGAGATCTTTATAAGATGCACGCGGACTATGCAATGGAGTTGATAGAAAAAGCGCGCATCTATCGTGGACCGATGATGGAAGATTTAGCGTCCACATTCCAGACAGCAGAATACACCCCTCAACAGGTATATGAATTTGTATGGGGTAAGAATCTTGAAGATGCCAATCATATCAACCGACCATTATCCAAACTCACCAAGGATATACTAGATCAATTGGATATACATTAAATTTTTTAGGTTTATTGCCGAAGGCGTTTGTACTCCACAAGGAGTGTGGATTAGGGCGATAGGCAGAACGGGGAACTCGCTCACAAGGCGGCATAGCGAACTAAGGCACATAAGCCCGCAGGGTTACAAACGGCTACGGGGTTTTTAATGTTTCTGTCTAAAAACACAAAAAAAGCCGCCCAGAAGGACGGCAATACATCACACATCACACATCAAACATCACACATTGCGCACTGCGCATAACGCTCTTCCCTACCCCAAGATCTTGCGTTTGAGTTTGATGATTCGGGTTTTCCATTTGGGACTCAACATGCGCAACGCTCTATCCTTTGCACATAAAGAATCGCTTCATCTGCGCCAACGCATTGACGATCTCCCGTATAATCGCCCAATTGCGCCAATCTGGCATGGTAGCCTTCCTTGAATCGAGGCACTCCGATGCAAGAGGAGTCAATGGGTTTTTGCCGAACCAGATATAATGAAGGATCTTAGGGATCATATTATTTTCCTTCTAAAATACTATCGAAGATGGCCAAAACCTCAGCTAATACTTTTTTGCTCCGGCTCGTATCACCCAAACTGCGCTTATCACCCGAAGCATGCGCCAACACATACTCCCGAATCTTCCCCGCATCTCTCGACTTAAACTCCTTCCCCTGCTCCTGCAGCACCACATCCACCGTCAGAAACTCCTTCCGCGGGAAGAAAGACACAGCCGGAACACCTAACAATGCTGCTTCACGCGCGAAAGTGCCTGCTCCAGTTAACATCGCTTTCGTATAATAACATACATCCAATCCGTTTAGAGGTCCCGCCGGATACCAGATATTCGGATAGCCTTCTGCCATCTTCTTCTCCTCCTCATATCTCGGTAGGAAAAGGATATTTTGATCTTTGAACACTTCAAAGAGTTCCGGTACAATCGTTACTGCATCCTTCGGGACATAAGCTGCTTTCAAATTCTCAGGACGGATGGTGATAAACTCTCGCCATGGCAGTTGGTCGAGGAAATGCTCATCTACCATATAGTCCGCAATGTATATATCTTCCTTGAACCCATCGAAAGTCTTAATCTGTTCATCGCGCAAATGGAATCGTTTCTTTGCTCCATCATATTTCAAATAAGAAGGAAAGATAAAGTACGAGCTAAACAGGTACGTAATGAACTTATGGGTTGTAAAATCATTATCGGAGAAAGTGATGGATTTCTTACCTCTCAGCCAAGCGATAGGCGCCGTGTAACTACCTCCGAGCGAGAAAGCCACATCGAATTTCGGCACACGCGTCAACAACTGCCAATAGCGTCCGAGAAGACCAAAGGTCTTTCTTACCCTACTCTTCCCATGGTGCGAACCCAACACGATTGGTTCTATACCGTTTTTCCGCAGCAGCGGTATGGTTTCCGAGAAATCCCTTGCTGTGATTATCAACTCATGTCCTTTCGCCTTCAAATGCCTGTATATCGGCATCAGCACATTCACATGCGGCGTATTTGTTACGTCAATCCATATTTTCATACTGAAAATCGTTTAGTGTTTAGGGGTTAGGGGTTTTTACGCGTTTAGAACGCATTCCCGCTAATATCGCTCCCACTTTGTTTATTTGTTCTGTTATTTCTTTGGCTTCCGCACTCGTCATATAGCCTAAATCGCATGCGATGTCTATTTGGCAATCTACCTCGCGCAAAGAACCATAAGCTATCTCTAAGAAGTGTACTTGTTCCTTGACGGAATATCTGCCTAAGCCTTCTGCGATATTCGACGGAACGGATATAACTGCTCTACGCAGTTGGTCGCACAACGCGTATTGTTCCTCTTTCGGGAATTTACGCAGTAGTTCGTATACCATCTTTACGAGTCTTTTAGACTCGATGTATACGTCTAATTGTTTATAATCGTATTTTGTTGCCATATTCCACTAACCACTAATCCCCTAATCCGAATTTCTTAATAACTTTTGCCGGAGCACCAACTGCTACCGAATAAGCCGGAATGTCGCGTGTAACGACTGAACCCGCTCCAATCACAGCCCCTTCACCAATGGTTACACCCGGCATAATGATAGCTCCGATACCGATATGCGCACCATCTTTGATTACGATGGGTGCATATTTGAGTTCACAATCCATAACCGGTTTGCCCACTTCGTACTGTGTCAGATCGCGCTGGTGACAAAGGAGCATCACGCCACGCGTCACCCATACGTTATTGCCGATGTTGATTAGTTCCGGAGCTGAGTGATCAATATCAACGGTGGCACCTATCTTACTACCCGTTCCTATCTTTACTCCTGCCATTCGGTAGAACACATTTCGTACCTGCGCCGGAAACAGATGCCGTGCAATTCCAAGGCATATCCTATTCCATACGCCCTGAGATACATTTCCTATTGTACGATGATTATTCGCCATTATTATCTATTTTGAAATTCTTTAATCCGCTTATCTATAATTTCCCCATCCTGGATACATGTCGCCTTAGCAATCGTCTCACTCGGTTGCTCAAGAATGATTCCCTCTAAAAACCGTGCCACTTCTTTACTTATCTCCATAGACGATGACTTGAAGAACAGCGATGGCGTATGATCCACTACATAATGCGCCACGCCATCCACGTAATATACTGGATTTTCAATCGTCGTCGGTTCGCTGGTCTCAATGCCGCCATGCCTGTCGCAACTCAGATCAATAATCAGACTCCCTTTCTTCATCCGATTCAAATCCTCCCGATATACGATATGATCCTTGCGCGATGTGTCCCATAAGATAGCATTTACGATCACATCGTAATTACCCAATTCCTCACGGAATAGTTGCTCCATCTTCCGGTCATATACCACAACCTCAGCCCCCATATAATTCAACGTCCGGATGGCTCCACGTGCCGTGTTCCCTCGTCCCAAGACTGCCACTTTCGTCTGATTGGGGAACACGCCATGTTGCAAGTATGCATGACACAACGCAGCCTCTCCGGCTATCTCGTTGTTTTTCCAGAACACATGTCGTCCCATCTCATACATATCTTCCCATGCTATTCCGGTCAACTTACCCGCTATCAGTTTATCCGTAATATCCCGGTTCTGCACAGCATGTATCCAGCCGAAAATAGTCTGATCTCGCAACGATTCCAGATAATCGGCATCACCAATCTTTGGGTCGCATATTACTGCTTGTTTCAGCACTTCCTCTCTGCTGCACACATGACAACCGAGCGAAGCATAATCTTCGTCATCAAATCCTAAATCAACTCCATATCCCTGCTCTATGTACAATTGCTCGCAATACGCAAGATCCTTCAAATGCTTCGGGATGATGGCTCTTCTTCTTTCATTCTCCTTATGAGAAATGGGAAATCCAATGGTTTTCATATACTTATTTTTCTAAACATTCAATCGTAAAACTATTATCTTGCGGTTCTTCTTTAACCACAATCTGCAATCCGCTCATATAGGCTACACTATTTGCCGGCATATCTTTCGTCACGATGCAGTTTGCTCCAATTCGGCAGTTATCTCCGATTTTTACATTGCCTATGATCTTAGCACCGGCACCGATATACACATTATTGCCAATAGTCGGTGCACCTATACGCTTACTTCCGGCCGTGGTCACGGAACCTATAGTCACTTGTTGAAAAATGACGCAATCCTTACCCACTTTAGCCGCTTTGCTGATAAACAATCCGAAACAGCCATGAGGACAACGAGGCTCTCCGGCAATTTCTGCTTCTATGCCCACCCATGCACCATATTCGGCTAAATAATGATTGTACAGAACCATCCTCACTTTCGTCGGATGCTTTTGCAGATGTGCACGATATGTCCATATTCCCCCATACCAACCATCAATCACCGGACGAGTCCAGATCGTAATAAATGGTCGGAAAACATTCTTCAATATGCGTACTAACTTTTTCATAGATTATTCCTTTGCTAAAATACATGCTTCACTAAACACCCTAATTCCCATATCGGCATTCGGATGGATATGATCGATAAATATATCTTCCCTTATCTTGGGCTCGTTGCACAATAATTGTGCTATATACGGATTAGGATCCAGATACAAAGTTCCCACTTTATCAGCGTATTGTTTTAGCGCCTTTGCATACCTGTTATACAACGCTATCTTATTTTCCTCCGATGTGTAGCAATACGGATCCGGCTCCAAACTCCTCCATGGACTCACAAATACAAACTTCGCATCCGGACGAACAAGCAAAACCTGCTGCCTTATCGCATCGATATTCGCAATATATGTCTCTTCATCCATTGCACAAATCTCAGGATTACGATATCGGATATCATTACATCCTATCGCTATCACATAAACCTCTGCTTTCTTATTAGCTATGGTTTCTTTATTGTTTCTCAAATATGTAGATGTCTGTCCGCCAAGCGCAAACGCACTTACTATTACATCCGGAAATAACTGCATCATTGGCTCGTACCATCCGTAGCCACCGTTCTTCATACCATCAGTGATGGAGTCGCCTACAAAACATACGCTTTTTGCGTCCTTTATAATCTGTATCAACCGACTCTTTTCATATTCCTTCTTCCACGGCAAGGCATCAACATGCTGACGCACATACCCTTTATCCGCAAAGGATATATACCGTGTTTGATGATTATGCATCGGCACATCTGCGCCTATAGCCACCTTCGTCACCAATCGATGCACCTCGCCCATTCGTTTATAATCCGCGACACTTAGTTGCTTATAAACTTCCTTGTCCGATAGTGCTACATGTATTGGCAATGCAACATATTTCCCGTCTGCTTGATTGCAATAGCAATAGATTGGCACGCATCCAACAGCAATCGGTTCTCCGGTACTTGCATCCAAATATGCTTCTACCATCATCGATGCATCACCATCGTACTCAATATACGAATTTATAAAATTACCTGGACAACATACTATGAGTGAATTCTTTCCTTTGGAGTTTTTTCGCCATTGTATAGGTTGCACTGCATGTGGATGACAAGATAATATTATATCCGCACCTTGTTCAATAAATAAATCATACCAAGCCCTTTGATCTCGATCCGGTGTATGTCTAAATTGCTTGCCAATATGTGGCAAGACAATTATTAAATCTACATTTTGATTCCTCACCTTCTGAAAATCAGCTATCACATTTTTTCGATTTTGCCAATAATACTTACTTCTCCTGCCAACTATCACATCCGTCCTATATGCCGTATCTTCAGCAAAGAAAAAATCCTCATCCGTATACTCACATCCATATGTATAAGCCAAGAATGCGATTCTCATACCTCTAATTTCCATAATCATAACCGCATCATGCTCATCTTGATTGCGGTACGATCCAATATGATTTAAACCTATAGAATCTAATACATCTATAGTTCTTTTTTGCCCCTCAATCCCTTTGTCAAAAAGATGATTGTTTGCCAGGGTTACAAAATTATATCCAGCTTTTTTAACAGCTTTTGCGAAGTTATCTGGGAAATTGATAAACAATCGGATTCCATCTCCATAATTGGAGGAGGAATATCCCTTTTCTTCTCCGGCTAATGGTCCCTCAAAAACGCCAATATTCAAATCCGAATGCAGTAGATATGGCTTAATGTATTTAAACATGTCATCAAATTCATATTCTTTTGTAGCTGAGTTATATGCTCTTTCTACCATATCTCTTAACAAAATCAGATCACCGGTAAAAGTAATCTTGATAGCATTATCCAGTCTTTGCTTATCTTCATCACTCAATATTGACCAGATAGGATCCTTTTCTTTTTTATATATATGAAGCATCCGGGCTATCTTCCTACATCCTTTTTTCGCCAATTCGTGATAGCGCACACCAATATAGAGCGCGCAAAGACTCGCGCTACCAACAACCAATAATATTAAAAGTATTAGCCCAAACATTTATGCTTTATTTCAAGATATTCTTTCTTCAATCCCCGGTCTTCCGATAACTGTAATGGTCCCATCTCAACATTATCATTTCCCTCTATAAACATCGGTCCATTAGAGGTAAGTGCAATATCCCATCCAATAACCGGTATTCCTTTTAATTTTTCATGCAACTCCAATGCCTGTTTCATTGCTTGTTCATAGTATGGTAATTGATAATTTTCAAACACAAATCCCGAATCCGGATGAGCAATCACCTTTGTCCCATATCCATGCTTGAAATAGCCATATTTCTTCAACTTACCAGTCTTTATATCCAATCCAATTAAAATTCCACCTGCTGCCCAATTATCCGCAACGCCTCCATTTGCCCCTATGCGGTAAAAACCGGCAAATGGCATAGCAGATTGTTTCGTCTTGTCATAATAAGTTGTTATTCTTAATGTGTTTAATGCATGCGGATAAATTGAATTAATCTCAGGCAATTGCTCTACTATATTTTGTATAATATATTTATCCTCTAATAGTCTCTTTTTAATGATCTCTTTTGCCTCGGATATGGGATATTCTTTATCGTCTACGCGCCAATGTTTCTCATCACATTCTATCTTAAATGCACCTTTGCCACATTCACCATTTAGTGTCTTGCAAAAATACCCCCCCCCACGAATGCTATTCATAAATATATCAGCATCCTCTTTGTTGTTGATTTGTGCTAAAACATGAGGGGTTTGATATCCCCATAGGGTCAAGATTTGTGCAAAAAGACTTTTGTCTCTTAGCAAACAAGTATAATCCCAATCGGTCTGTATCATATTTAGCATATTATTCTGCCACATAAAATCTGCATCATCCATATACTCATTCTGTTTGCGAAAACTTTTAATATCGAATCCATAAGAGAAATAATGCCACTCTATTGCACCATAGCGGAAAATATGGAATAAAAGCTCCATAAATATACTAATCTTAGACTTCCGATTCATCTCAGGAAAATAGGATGGTTGCTTGTAAAATCTGGAACGAACCAGTTTAAATGGCAAGACAAAACGTCTTTGCATCATTGCAATCTTCCTCAATACAACAATTGACTTATAATATTTGCTATTCATTTACGTTTATTTTTTTATATTCATATTCACTAACACAATAGTCCTCTTTACCACTCGGCATAGGAGGTATAGAATCCACAAACTCTAATGATACTTTAGAGCCGACAAAATGCTTCTCAAAGTTTGTAACACAATATTCGAACTGTTGATGATCCTCATTCGGGTCTTTCAACTTCAGTAATATACGTATATCTCCATTCTTATCCTGTCGAATCTGGAACTGATCAATCTTATTGTATATCACGCAATTGGCTTCATTATGATAGTCATTATCGCGATAAAGCATAATAGGAAGCATCGTCGGAGAAATAGGTACACCTTGTTTATTATAAAGCAACTTACCTGCACGTCCAATCACTTGCCCTAATACTCTCGATTGTCTGCCGCAACTGCATTTCTCCGGACGTATATATGCCATATCGCCTACCTGATACCGAACAAACGGGAACACATAATTGCCCAGATCCGTCGTCGTCACATGCCCAATCTCGCCATCGGGCAACACGTTTCCTTCCTTATCCGTTATCTCAAGCACGCATCGCTCTTCCGATATATGCAATCCGTCTTGTAGCAAGCACTCATGCGCATCCACTCCTCCATCTCCGGCTCCGTACTCATCATACACCGGGCACTTAAACACCTCTTGCAGCGTCTTTCGGTATTCCGGCATCAGGATCTCTCCTGTTGTCAGAATACACGTCATAGGCACCACCGGCAAACCCATCTTCTTTATATATCGTGCCAAGATCACCAGCGATGAAGCATATCCCCGCATTGCTTTCGGCTTATATTTCATATATGCCTCGTAATGTGCCTGCATCGCTACATCATCCACCTCAGCACTACTCCGCTTCATATTCCGCATGATGTATAGGTCAAAGATATCTTTAGGCGTCAACCGTTTCTTCTTCGTCACCAATGAGTTTCCACCCAATGTCATCAGCCGCTCTCCCACATGAAAACCATACCATTCCCAAGCACGAAATGACGAAGCCCATGCCATATTCCATGTCGGTGTATCTTTCATGAATTTCAGCGGTGTACCGGTACTGCCACCTGTACTACCCTTCTGGTAATGCCGTTTCGCTGCATCTTTACTGACCAACTCATCATAATGATCTCGCACCATCTGCTTCGTCAGTATGGGTAACTTTTGCAAATCCTCGCGGCACTTGATATCTTCCGGCTTCAGTCCACGCTCATCAAACACCTGCGTATAGTACGGCACGTTTGCATAACAATGCTGCATCAGCGCTTGCAACCGTTCATTCTGAATCTTCCGCAGCTGTTCCTCGGTGGCTCTATCCAACCGATCCATCAACCGCCATTCCTTACAGATACCCCGATGCGTCAACATATCTGCCACCGGCATCAAAATCTTTTTGTCTATTGTACTATATAAACTCATACACTGGTAATAATTGTTTTCGTATATTATTCCAACTATATTTTTTCGCTTCCTCATGTGCTACTTCTATCATCGCCACAGTCTCTTTCTGATGTTCCAATGCCCAAATTATCTTTCCCGCTAAACGCTCTGCGTCTAAATTCACAGAATCTAAACTCGGAGAGTCTGTATCAAAAAGCAGCCCTGTCTTTTTGTGTTCTATCATATACGGCACTCCTCCCACATTGCTCGAAATCACCAGCACCCCTGCATTCATAGCCTCCATCAGCGACACCGGCATATTATCAATCTTCGGTGCCGATAGCATGATATCATTCGCTTTTAGATAATCATACATCTTCTCATTCGGCACCTGACCGATGAAGTGTACTCGTTCAGAGAGTCCACTAACCCCTAATCCACTAACCACTAACCGTTCTAGTTCTTCTCGCTTATCTCCCTGCCCCAATATATCCAGCGTTGCCTCCGGATATTTCTCCACTACCTTTGCAAACGCGCGTATGATTAGATCTATCCGATACAAATCCGTCAAGTGCCGCACACTTATCATCTTTGGAGTAATAGCTTTCTTCGGCTGATACACATCTTCTCGCAACGGCACTATATTCGGTATCACGAGACATGGTATTTCATATTTATCAAACACTTTTTTTAGGTAGCCACTAAGCACGATGACTTTGTCTGCCCGTCGCAACCATCTGCTCGCAAAAACTCCATGTCTCTCAAAATAATCACCTGCTCCGCCACCATGATAGGTTACGATGATTCGCTTCCTCCATATCTTCCCTGCTATCACGCCATATACCACCGGCAGCATCCCCCAATCCGAACATCCGTGTATATGCAGCACGTCATATCTTCGCACCACAAACAACAACTTAAAGAACAACCATATCCTCTTGATGGGATTTCCTTTCGTCGAGAATATATCCGCTTGATACGGTTTTTCTAAATGTGCAGCATCTAAACTCGACGAGTCTAAATGCGTAGCGTCTAAATGCTCCGCTTCTATCGCATTGCACAGCAAATCAACTTGCGCATTGATACCCCCAACGCCCTTCTTATAATTCGATATGAAAAGTATCTTTTTCATTTATATATATCCTCTACTATCAAATATCCAACACGCAAGCCAAAGTGCTCAGGGTCGGAGAAGTTATTATAATCTTCCGTCATTTCATTCCTTCCGCTATAATTATGCACGCGCTTTACTCCAAAAACCGCTTGCAATATCAATAGATCCTTTGGATTGATAGCAGGATTTGTATAACATGGGGCGGGAGTGATGATTACATGGTAATCCGTATGATTTGCCTCCAAAATAGCTCGCATATGACGCAACTGATCCTCAAAGCAATCATTAATCAGCGGTTCCGAAACTTCCTCTATACTTCGCTCCCATTTGGTAAAGAATGTTCGACGAGTCATATCTGTACATTGTTTTAGACTGTCTTGTAATGGAAGTTCATAAAAATTATCCTTGTTCGTCCTTTCCCAGTCATTCGTTATTGTATCGGACGCACACATGACACGCACGCCGCGCGCGCAATTCCTTATACTTTTTATCCATAACGATGGCTTTTGAATATAATTAAAGAATTGTATTGCATTATACACATACTTGGACTGTCCGGTAAATAGATAATGCTTTATTGATAATGCCGCGTGCGGCAATTGTTCTTTTGCATACGTGCCTGGTATGTCTAATAATATCAATGCATTATCTATCGGAATATGATGCTCGTTCAAATAATTAAGTTTTAATTCTATTCCTGTCAAACTTTCACTCCATGCTTGGAACAAGAATGGTTGTGCACCGGATGGAAGATATTGTTTCCACTGATATGTATTCAATCCTCCCCCGCGCGAACTACCAAAGATAAAGGAATTATAATGATATACCGGTTCATTTTGCAGGAATAGTTCCGTCGAAAGATATTCACGATTTGTATCATCTACATCTTTGATATTAAAATCATAAAGACACCGGAATGGATCCGTCCACACGTATACCCCCGCTAACAATATCAGCGGTATCGTAACATATAGCAATATGGTGATTACAAATTTCTTCATCAAAACTGGAAATAAATAAATGACTGACTATTGCCGGCAAATTCTAATATAATAAGAATCAAGCCATACGTTGCAATTATACGCGCCCATAATGGTAATCTACTCAAACGGAAAGCATGTTCTTCCGTCCGGTTAAGCCATTCTATGCTAAATAACAACGCAACAAATAGCAAAGTACGTTTCAATCCAACCATCATCATCGGCATACTCAACAAATCCGTACTACACATCCGTGCCGTATAATCGATAAACTGCGTCATGTTATCTGCTCGGAACATCATCCATCCGAATGTAGCTAAGGCAAACACCAGGAGCATCTGTCCAAACTCCTTCAAATTCGGATGCCATTTGTCGTATGCCACCACATGCTCATACTTCGTATTCCGATTGAGCACTATCAGCAGCACCAACAGCAATCCATGGTATGCGCCCCATGCCACAAACGACCAATCGGCTCCATGCCACAATCCCGACAATAAGAATACGATCATGATATTGCGGATGGTATGCCATTTGCCGTTGCGACTACCTCCAAGAGGAATATAGACGTAGTCAACAAACCATGTATTGAGACTAATATGCCAACGTCTCCAGAACTCATTCATATTCCGGCTAAAGTAAGGGAATAGGAAGTTATCCCTAAATCGTAACCCAAACAACTTAGCCGTTCCTATCGCCATATCGCTATAGCCGGAGAAGTCACCATAGATCTGTATCGTATATAGTATCGCAGCTAACAATAGCGTACTACCCGACTGATTGGCATAATCGCCATATACCTGATTGACATACAGCGCAGCATTGTCGGCAATGACTACCTTCTTGAATAATCCCCAAAGCATCTGCCGACAACCATCTACTGCCAAATCATACTCAAATGCACGTGGCTTTTGCATCTGCGGAATGAGGTTGGTGGGTCGCTCTATAGGTCCGGCTAACAACTTTGGAAAGAAACCGATATAGAGCAGACAATCCACGAGGTTCGTTGGTTCGACCTTCCGATTATAGACGTCCGCCACATACGCTATCGCTTGGAACGTAAAGAAGGATATGCCCAAGGGTAGCACTATCTTCAGCGAGTGAATGCTATTCTGCAAACCAAATAAGTCTGCAAAACTCCCGACGAAGAAATTATAATACTTGAACGCTGCTAATACTCCTAGATCTAACACAACATTGGCCACCATCCAGAACTTAGCACCAAATGTCAAATGTCCAATGTCAAATGTCAAATTCCTGCTTCTTTCGATAAGCTTGCCGCAACCATATGCGGCAGCGCTTAATCCGAATAACAGAAGAAGAAACCTCCAATCCCACCACGCATAGAATACATAACTTGCCAGTAGCAGGAAACCATTCTGCCACTTTACTTTCTTCCGAAGTAACCAATAAATCGTAAATACTATCAGAAGAAATACTATGTATTCTATCGAATTAAATAGCATCTTTTACCTATTATATTTTTTTAACTTTCTAATAAGTTTACTAATCATTGCCCCTAATTTCCCATACCGATACCCTTTCACATCTATCACTACCACTCCCTTATACTCATTCATCGTGTGCATACCTAACTTCATCTTCGGATGTGGCGACTCAATATGCTTCACTGTCTCTACGCTAAAACGTTGTTCTAAGCGCAAAGCGTCTAAATGCGCAGCATCTAAATGAGATTCATCTATCATCTTTAATCTATCATCTATCCTTTTAATATCAATCGCCCCTCCATATGTCTTGCTATTCTCCTGTGCCGGATAATAAACCTGACCATCATATACAAATACTGCTCCACCGAGTCGTGAATTGGGTTTCTGCGAATCTATAAGTTCATAGGCAACAAATCGTTCTTTCTTGGGATCATAACTATATATATCCAAATGCCAGTCATTATGCGCAGCCGTAAACATAAGCGTTTCTCCAAAGGCTTCTGTGATATACGAATCCCAAACCACATCATCGCATATCGTCTTTACGAAAGTCAATTCCTCTTTCACTGCATCATACTCATACATATCTAGTCGCCCACTGTTAGCGTTCTCCGGATACACATATATATGCCCATTCTTTCGCCATATAGCAGGGAATGAGAGGTGCGTTGGAAGTTCCAACAAAACTTTGCGTGATACTATTTCCATTGACTTCCTTTTAATATGCAGCAACGATATCACACCCTTACGTATATCATAACCGAAATCCTCTGCAAGGAGCAATATCTCATCATCCGTTACGTCCAACACAAATGGATCAGCATACCACCTATCTTTCGACATCTTAACCCAATCTACATCCAAATGGTCGCCTTCCATTACGGTTTGCATTCCTCCGCGTACGAATCCCAATGTCCAACGGACATCCGATAATCGCCCTATTTTCTTAATAATATTCATTTTACCTATTACCCTTTAACTCTTACCTATTATAGTCCACGTCCTTTAAGTTTCATCCAGTTCCATCCGAAACACGTTACTATCATTAACAAGCACCAAATCAAATACCAGGTCCGATGCTTCTTACGCATATTCACAATGGCATATGCCGCAAACATCATCTCGAATGGCATCACAGGTATATGGAATCGTAGCGAGTGCGCAAAGGATGAGAACACTAGCACCACAAGATATCCTAAAAGTGCCGCCAACGGCAAAGTATATCTCCGCCAATCTCCTGTCAGTAATAGCATAAACATCGCCAATATCACAAATCCGGACATCACATTGCGCATCCAGTTTCCGCCTTGTATTAGTCGCATATCTTCTTGGAATCCGATATCCACCATCGTTGGGAACGGAATAGTAAAGATCATCGGTGCAAACACAGCCGCTCCGGCATAATTGGCAAAACTATTTCCACTCAACTTACCACCCTTTCCTGACCCATATCGATTCTTCATCGTATTCTCCTGCTCTTGCCGAATATCCGTATTTCGTATCTTATCAATTTCCCGCATAATATTTTCGGATGCAACTAACAAAACCGCTCCTGTCATAACAACACCCAATACTATTTTCTTTCCCCATCCTACAAACTTGGTATCTATCATCGCCAAAGCGAAGAACACAGACATAAATGCAACCATTCCTAATACCGTGCGGAACATAAATAGCACAAATCCCACCAACACCATCGGTGCTATAGTACTAAAAGAATAGCGTTTACCGACCAACATTTTATCTGCCAGATCCACAAATAGCACAAGTAGCCATGTCATGAATACTTCTTTCAAGGTCACACCCACATAGCAAATCAATACCGGATGGAGCATACAAAAGATAGCTGCCAATCTGGCTATAGTTTCTCCCATTGTGCGTGAAGCAAGTCGATAGATTAAAACAGATATATGCGCGCCGAAGAATGCCTGAATGAGACGTATCACCAATAGCGCAAAATCTCCATCAAATATCCGAACAGGTAGCAATATAAACAATGGATACCCCATGTCGCTAAAAGAGGATTCTGCCAATAACAAAATAGTTCCCCAAAAATTATCTCGTCCCCATTCACCGGCAATCCATTGTGCGGTTTCTACATATCCAATAGAATCAGCAGCCGCAAACTCGTATGGCTTTCCGGTCATGTTTATATAGAAGTTATATATAAACACGGCATATACCAATCGCAATATCAATCCTATTCCAAACACTTTCTTTTCGAAAGCCTTTGATTTTTTAACTCGTGACTCCGACCAATCACGCGAGAACTTCACACTCAAGAAGAAGAAACCTACTACCCATACAATTCCGAATAGCCCAAAATACCACTCTATTGCATAACTGGAATAAACTATGTTAACCCCGATTAATGCAATAGCATATGTAGCTACAGCATAAGTAGCAAACCAATCCGGCAAAGATTTGAACCAGATAGCTTTTCCTTCCATTAACCGCTTCCCCCATCGAACCCTTCTACTCATTTGCATCGGTGGCGGAGGTGGCGGTATCATCGGCCCAATCGGCTGACCTTGATTATATATGTTTTGATTTACCATTCTTCTATCTTCTGCCTATAACGTAGTTCTAAATGTCGCAGAAATCTAAACTAAGTTTAAAGTTACTATCTCTTTCATTCTTACCTCTTACTTATCATCTTTTTAATCCACATTATTGGTTTTAAAATTGCTTTCCCTATTTTAAGAGCCTTGGAATGTGATTGTGAATAATAGAAATTGTATATATCACATTCACTCTCCACAATCTCCTTGACCGTTCTCTCCGGATCTGCCTTATATCGTTCCGGTAGTAGATATAGAAAATAAAACAATCGTTCTGACCGATAAACTTCCGGTCGCTCCAATTTCCGTGTAGTAGATATTCCACCAACTCTATATTTTACCAACACCTTGTCTATAAAATGAAATTTCACTCCTGCTCGCAATAGATTGATCCATTTGGGCCAATCTTCCAGCAATGGTATGCGTTCATCATTCTTTACTCCTGTCTTTTGCGCCTTCAATCGGTGATAAAATACAGCTGTTGCGGGAACGCAATTGCCCTTAAATATCAGTTGATGCAACTGCTTCTCCGGTGTCATAGTGAAAAACGAATAATCAAAATACCCATTTACTTCATCACATCGCTCTTGTGAAGCACCAAACGCTTCCTGTCGACCAAATAGATATATCGTATCAGGATGTTCTGCCACATAGTCCATGCATTCCTGAACACAGTTAGGTAATAGGATATCATCTCCGGCAATTCCTTTTATCCACACGCCTTGGCATGCTTTCTCTGAACGATTGATATTCGCACTCACTCCTGTATTCTGAGGCACTGTGAGTATTTCTGTTCTTGCAAATCGTTCTTTGTGCTGATTGACCCATTCTCTACATATTGCTACCGTATCATCTTTTGAACAATCATCGCTGATTATCAACTCTATATTTGGATAGGTTTGATTATAGATACTATCCAAAGTCTCTATTACCGTTTTTGAGGAATTGTAGGTAATTACTCGAACAGATACAAATTGATTCATATTTAACATTCTTTTAATTGCAACCTCTGAATCTTTCCCGAACTGGTTTTCGGAATTTCTGTAGTTCTAACTATTTTCTTCGGCCATTTATAGTTCTCCAACTGCGGACGGATAATCTCTAGTATCTCCGTATCGCTAATCGGCTCCTTTTCCACAATAAACGCTTCCACCACTTCACCCATCACCTTATCCGGCATCGCACAACAAGCACTCTCTTTAATCTGCGGAATCGCATTCAGCACATCCTCCACCTCCATCGGACTCACCTTCTCACCACCAACATTAATCATCTCTTTAATTCGTCCGTTGATATATATATTTCCTTCCTCGTCCATCCATCCGCTATCTCCTGTTCGAAAATAGTCACCATGAAAATCTTGCGCAATACGATCGGGAGATTCATTCCAATAACAATTGGTCACATGCTCCCCTTTTACACATATCTCTCCATCAATAATTCGAACATCTACATTCGGAGCTGACTTGCCGATTGAATTCAGATTATTTGCATATTCATGAAATTCCATGAATGCGCTCCGTGACGCTTCCGTCAAACCGTAGTGCATACATATCCGCGTTTTCGGTAACCATTCCATAAGCAGCTCTTTCTCCTCTATTGGCATGAACGAACTTCCAATCTCTATATAATTCAGCTGATCTGCAAATTCTTTTATCATGTCACCGCTCATTTCTTTGATGTACAGCCAAGATGCAGGAACCATTCCAAACCCAGTAACGTGATGCGTTTTTATTAGTTTGAAGAAAGTCTTCATCCTTGCGAACGTACCTAATAGTATGATTTGTCCTCCACGAGATAAGACACAACGCAATCGCCCTAATCCGAAAGAATGACTAACTGGTAAAGCTAATAGTTCAACATCCGTATCATCATTACCTATATACTCGTTGATATTTCGAGCTGCAGCTGCCAAATTAGTGTGCGTTAACACAACACCTTTGGGCGCTCCTGTTGTACCGGTAGTGAATAATATATCAGCTGGTTCATCCATTGATCTTTGGATAGAAGAAACCTTATATCCTAATGATGTATGATAAAATGCAGCATCAAATAGTTTATCGAAAGAAAGCGTCTTCTTATTTAAACGACGAAGTGTACCAATAATCAATTGGGGTTCAATTTCTGCGTTTATATAATTAAACCTTGCCTCGACCACATCGGGATCTATTGGAACAGCAACACATCCTATGACATGAAGTGCAAAGTATGTATATACAAACCCTAAATCTCCACTCGCAGATAAAATCAATCGGTCGCCCACATTGAGGTGATACGTTTCTTTAAGATACACAGCCACACGCGCAATATTTGCCCATAGATCATAATATGTGATTTCTGCGGACATAGAAACTACAGCCGTGTAATTCGGCATAGTTTGCGCATTCTGATATATTTGTTGCTCTATAGATAACATTATAGTTTTTCCTCTACTGCCCTAACAATATCATTAACATCCTCTATGGTCATCATTTCTTTAGGGTTGAATTGAATGCCAAACTCAACTTCTACTTGTTGGAGAATGGCTAAATTACCCATACTATCCCATGCAGGAAAATCGCCGATTGCACTATTCAATGTCACATTCTCTACCGCAACATCGCACACACTTGCGACTATTTGCTTTACTTTTTCTTGTATATTCATTATCTATTAATTTTTTGGTAACATATGTTCAATCTTTGCCTTGTTGGCATAGAAATCTTCTTTTGTTAGTCGAGAAATAATGTAAGTTCCGTTCTCATCTTCTCTTTCTCCATATTGTTTACTACCCATCATCTTTTGTATAGTCAAAACAGACCTATTGTCTTTATGCGTGCCAATGTAGTCATCTTGTAATCGTAATCCTAATACTTCAAAAGCTATCTCACGTACTATGATCCACGATGCGAAAGATGCCATCTTGTAATCGGGACTATCAAAAACAAAACTACCACAGATAAACGTTCCGTCTTCTCGTATATCGTATATACGATTCAGCCCAACAGGCTTACCATTATAAAAGAATATAAAGTAATAATCAACACCAGCATGCTCGCGTGCCTTGTACGTACGAATCCACTGTCTCTGTTTCTCTACATCTGCATCTATCTTATGGATATAACGCGATAAATTCACATTTGTCCTTATCCTCACAATAAATTCGGCATCTTCTTCACGCACAAATCGCGCGTGGAGTCCATACTTATCTATTTCAAAATTATCTGGTAATTTAATCATTTTTTTATATATTATAAATTCATCATAATTACGACTATACTCGCTTGCATCACATTCATTTCAAGATAAGACATACATTGCCAGACGAAAATCCTTGTTCAATAGACCATATTCGTGGAGGCATCAATAATCCATAATAGTTTTTTCGTATGTAATAATATTCCTATTCATCCCATCATCAATCATTACCTCTGAGCCGCTTATCGCAATCCAAAGTTGATCTTTGAATGAGCCTGCGCTCCATGGTTTTCATCATCAAGTATATCTATATTGGTAAAATACGCGCTTAATTTCAAACAGCACATCTATTTATTCCTCTCACCATCAGTGCGATGTTTCATCGCAAATCGCTTTTTTCGCAGATCTATGGATGTAGCAATCGATAATTGTGGACTTTTGCATAATAACATCTATTCATATTGTTTGTATTCATAATAGTTTATTATCCGATACTTCTTTTGCAATCTAAAAATCGGATAAAAGAGAACAGCTAAAATGCCGAATATTACTTTCTTCCACGGCTTAATTTGGGCTTTCGGTTTTTGATGAATTCTTACAGCACTAAAATCCCAATCACTATCCATCATATAAATCAAAGGTATCGGCATTATTCCGCTTCGTATTTCTTTAGCTGTATATACGGAAACCGCATTTATCATATATTTCTCAATTTCCCCTTCTGTCAATTCAACATTTACCTTTATGTATTTATCCACCACTTCCGGCTTAGCAAAAAAGAATATGTCATTAGCGGAATTAGTTACAGTGTAACCTAATTCATTAAACCATTGATGCTCAGATGCTCCGAAAAATCTGCAAGAATTCATATCGAATCCAAGCACCTCTAACTGCTTAATATATTTCTCTATCTCAAAAGGCTTTTTTAATCGAACATCCGGTCTTGTTACGATGATATAATCATAGTATATTCCATTCTTCTTTTCGTACTCCCATCTCAATTGATTAGCTTTATTCATTGTATAGAACATGTAATATGGAACAGCCGAAGATAGTTTAAAATTCTCGGAATAAGGTGATTGTATTATTCTTTCCTTCTCATACTTCTCTTGATGCTCTATTGTCAAAGCTTTAGGATTGTAGTAATTCTTTACTTGTTCAATAACCGCTTCATCTACTTTCTTTATTTCAAAGCGGTTATCACCATGCCATGTCTTGGATTTGTGATCCGTCTCGTCCCATGTATGAATAAACACATCACAGTCATACTGAGAAAGCAGATTCTTATTTAATGAATCTGCACACTTCTCAAAATCCCTTAAGTGTCCAAATAATAATACTGCTATCTTCATAATTATTTAATATTTTCCCTCAAATACTCTTCATACTCTTGCGGTACTCCACAGAACAATACCAATTCTCTCGGAATAACACTGATATAAATATCTTTTCCCTGTTTGATTAGGTAGTTATAGAGCGGTGCAATATATAGTTCTTTCGCAGTCGGAGCTGTAAACTCCTCATCATATGCGTCAAGAAAATCTACCGCACGGCGGAAATAGTACATTCCTGTTGAGCAATATTGTGATATAGGACGTTTCTCTGCTGTCTCAACTACTTTACTGGTTGGAGAGCCATCCTCGGTCTTGGCATATGACCAGTTATCTCCAGTTCCCACAAACGTCTCTAGATATCCATCCCACTGATCTATATTTTCTGGGAATGTATACCCAAAGCGGAAAGTATCAATATTGAAAATCAATATCGCTTCATCTGAAGAAATTCCTGCACCTTCTATACCTTTTAGTACAGTTTCTGCTTGTCCGCGCGTGGGATTTGCTAATGTCACAATATCATAATCTTTGATGCCTAATAATATGCATTCCTCTTTTACAAAACGAGGGGTGTCAAACACATCACGAACCACGAACACAAAGCGGCATGTCTCGAAATATTTGCTAAAACTGCTCACTGCCAAATCAAATAGACTCTTGTCTTTCACATAGAGCATGTACTTCGGCAACGTGTAGCCTGCTTTGGTGAAACGGGAACTCAATCCCGCCATAGGAATAATTATCGTCATAGTGTATTTTGTTTATATTCAACGTATAATCTTAAGGCATTTGCTAAAAATGCTTGTTGACGATCCGGTCTATCTGCATGCAACGGCAACATAGACAAGAATAGCAAAATCATAATCGGATACACTTGCAATTCTGCTATAGTATATCCTGCAAAATGCATCTGCTGGAAATAATTTTGTATATCGTTTATCGTCTGAGGGGTATCAAAAGAAAGACTCAAATCGCGCGATGCATATTGTTGATATGAATACCGTCCTCCTATGATATAGTCGTACATGCCTAACACAGAGTGCGCCAATTTGGCTACATCATATCGTACATCTCCCCATAGACTCAACCGTCCATTTGCGGACAATCCGCGCGGATCAATTACCTTGACACTCTTTGATTTGAAGTCATACAAGATGTTACTGAAACATGTATCTCCGTGCATTAGCGATGCAAAGCGTACATCATGCTTAACAATAGCATCATCTAACTCCTCTAATATGGCATTTAAACATGGTGTCGTTCTCCCATTTATTTTCCATGCCTCATCCATCGACACGTCATTATACTTGCAGAATGTAGCCAAACGTTGTTTTGTCTTTGTCACAAACAGGCCATCATTCTCCTTTGCGATTTCTTCGATGTTCAGCGGTTTATGCTTATATTCATCCGCAAAGAACTCTGCACAAGCCCCCAAAATCTCCTTCCATGTCGCAAACGGATTCTCGCCAAACACCCATAAATTTGCTAACGTGCTATTGTAGAAATACTCTATCTCATAATAGCCTTTTCCATCATTCTCTCCGCTATCCCATACAGCCGGTGCATAGTGCCGCAAATCGTACGGCAAAGCCTTAAACCACTCTGCCTCCGCGCGCATCTTTTTCTTGTCGCAGCTATATTTTTGCACAGCATACCGACTAATCCTCAAGTCATTAAACGCACGCTGCGTAGTCAAGCGCGAACAGGAGCGATAGTAGGAGTTTACCAATCCGAAGTCCAACCAATCTGGTAATTCGATATCTTGCACATTGTGTCGCCTAGCATACCATTCATGACTCTTCACAAAACTCATTTCGTTGATACGTAATGCTGTTTTAAAATCCTTCATATCGGCAAAAGCAAACCAACCAGCATATACTTTTCCACTTTCATTGGACTTAGCCCAAGTATAGTCATCTTCCGGTTGAGCTACAGCATACGCATCTGTTTGGAAATCCAAGCGAGAGAATAAAGTATCTCCATGCAAGATATATAATGGTTCATCCATAGTGCCTATTCGCTTAAGCGTTTCATATACAGACCCACCCAAAGACAAGTTTTCGTCAAGATAAAGCACTTCAACCCCTCGTATCGTAAGTTTCTTCGAATCGTATTCTGAAAGCATATACGATTGAGGAAGAGTCAGCACAACATGCATATCCAATGGCATCAGCGCTAACTGATGCTCATACAATCTCTTATTCTGCACCGGCAACATGCATGGTGGCAATTTTCCAAACTCGGCAACCAGCGCAGGAGAACAATATGCAGCGGAGGTTATTAAGATCATGCCTGATGCGTGTATTCTTTTTCTTTCTTCAACAAATCTTGAATCTCCTCGTACGTCATTCTATTAAATTCTGAAGGACGCACACATTTATCATCTACATAGAATCCTTCGAATCCACACCACGGCTTACCTACAATCACCTCATCAAACGGCACGTCATATTTACGCAACCAGTTAATAATATTTGGCAATGTGTATATGTTTATCTTACCCACATTTGTATTGTAGGTACGCATATTACGGCTCGAATAAATGACTATTTCAAACCCTTGCTCCTTATACTTACGCAGTGTCTCTATTGTTGAGAGTATCGGAGCACTATTTTCATAATCCCCGTGATGGGTGATTGATAATGTGTCATCCAAATCGATGACGATTCGTTGGTGTAAATTATCCATTATTTAATGTTTATATCTTATTTGTTAATTTTCAAAAAGTTTATTTATTTCTAAATTGTCCATCCTTCCTTTAAGAACCGACTTCCCTCCCCTGCCATAGGCATTATGATATGTAATGGTCTATATTGCATTTCGATTCATTATTCTTTACTTTCCACATTCTGGAGACGTACGGGTCAGATACGAGAAGATAAGTTTCTTATTCATCTTTCTCACGCACTAATCGCACATGCAGACCATATCTATCCAATTCAAAATTTGATGATAATTTTGTCATTGTTGCTTATATTTCAAAAATTCTTCATAATCGCGAATATAATCTTCCGCCTCATATCCATTATCCGTCAAAACAAGACATACACTTCCGGAAGAGAAGCCTTGCTCCGCTGACCATATTCCGGGAGGCACTAACAATCCGTAGTATGGTTGTTTTAAAGCAATAATATCCCTATTTGTCCCATCATCGATCATTACCTCAAATGAACCGCTTATCGCAATCAAAAATTGTTGATCTTTGATATGAGCATGCGCTCCACGGCTCTCGCCGCCAGGCACATCATATTGGTAAAATACGCGCTTTATTTCGAAGGGGATATCCCCCCCCCCCCCCTCAATGGGCGTTATATTGCCCTGCGGAGCTTTAAACTTGCGCAAATCAATAATTTTGCAGTCTGCTATAGTCGTTTTCTTACTCATACTTCTTTATACCTTAAAAATTCATCATAATCGCGTATATAGTCAGAGGCTTTATAATGCTCGCTCGCTAAGCACAACAACACCGCTCCAGAGGAAAAATCATCCAAATCGCGCCAAATTCCAGGAACCACCAAAAGTCCATAGTACGAACGATTGAGATTGAATGACTTTTTGTTTGTTCCGTCATCAAGCGTCACTGTAAAGGATCCACTCGCAGCCACAATTAATTGCTGCAACTCCTTATGTGCATGCGAACCTCTACTCTCGCCTCCTGGTACGTCATACAGATAGTAAATCCGCTTGATATCAAACGGCACATCTACTCCTCCTTCAATCGGTGTCAGATTTCCACGAGGATCGTGGATTTTTCGCAAGTCTATAATCTTGCAGTCGTTTATTGTTGTTTGTTTACTCATTTTGTTTATTTTTCTCGTATACGTGCATACACATATGTGCACAAAAAAAATTTTGCGTGCAAAGGTACAAAAAAAATCTTACATATGCAAGAAAAAGCCCAATATTCGTTAAAAAAATTAGATTTTTAACCTAAAAACGAAGATTGGAGCTTTTAAATTGGTAATTAATTTTCAGTTTAGAGGACGCTTCGCTATAGGGGTTAGGACGTTGCACTATAGGTTAGAGGACGCTGCGCTATAGGAGTTAGGACGGAACAGAGTTCCTATAGGGGTTGGGACGCGGAGCTATAGGGGTGAGGGCGCTGCGCTATAGGTTGTTTACGCTTGGCGATGAGACCAGATAACATTTTCGCTTCCTCATTGATTAATAATTCCATTTGTTCAAACTCCTCGTGACTAATATACCCAAGGTCGCATGCAAGATCCAACTGAGAGAACACCTCCATTAAAGAACCATATGCGATGTTATAGAAATGCGCTTGGTCTTTTTGCGAATTACGTCCAGAGCCTTCTGCAATATTCGAGGGGATAGAGATAACAGCTCTGCGAAGTTGGTCGCTTAGAGCAAACTGTTCCTCATGGGGGAACTTCTTCAAGAGTTCGTATATTTGCTTTACTAACTCTTTTGATTTGATATATACATTCAGATTACGAAATGTGGTCATGATGGTTTTATTTTAGTTTAGAGGACGTTGCACTTTAGGAATTAGGACGCGGAGCTATAGGGTTGAGGACGGAACTATGTTCCTATAGGGGTGAGGACGCTGTGCTATAGGGGGATTGTATGTGTATTGATGGTTGGTCATTATTTTCTTTTCTTTTTTGCAAATCGTGACACCCCCCTTTTCTTCACCCTATCTTCGTACTGACTTCGGCTCAAACGTTTTTCTAACCTATCAACTTTTTTTTGCAATCCTTCAATAATTATATCTTTAGCATTATTCTCATGGGATAATCGGTCGGTCTCCGTTATTGCCTCTACCCATTTTTGAGTAAACTTATATCCCTTCCCCTCATATTTCTCAGACACGATTTTTAACTCATCTCTGGTTTCACACGTCAGCACATCTTCAAAATGTTCATTTACATCGACGCGCATTCGAATAGTATCAGCATACTCTAATTCCACTCCGTTTTTCATTAACGGCTCCGCCTTTTCCCACGTTGTATCTGCAACATAAGCCAAAAAAGGATTATCGAATAGATTAATGATGCTTATTTCACTTCTTATATCTCCCAACTCTTGCAATACCGTTGTTAGAGCCTGTGGATTGCAAATAATATTATCTTTGTAAATCTTTAGTTCCTTAGCACAAAGAATTGTTTTTGTAGAACGCGTTAATAGATAATACTTCGAGGCAAATAGACCATTATCCACATTCTCTTGATTTAATGTTTTTAATGTTAAATATAATCGAGCATCATTCTCAGACATTTTTAAATTAAACTCATCCCTGCGCTCTTCTCCCTTGGGTGTACCTTTGGTCTTTTCAAATATCTTATCCTGCAATGATTCTTTAAGACGCTCATCTAATTCCACATAATCAAGTTTATTCTTAAAATTTTCGACTCCAATGAGTTTGCGAATGTTTTCATCGAATACTATGGAATTCTTACTATCATAGATATTCTTTATATACCTATCAAATCTGAATCTTTTGCTACCCTCTTTTTGACATCTACGTATGAAATCTTCAACAAAGACATTGCGATTGGAATAACTAAAATATGCCTCACCATACTGCACTAATTTTTCTTCTCCGTATTCAGCAATTTTTTCCTCTGCTTCATGAATACACCCTCTTATCTCTCGTCTAACCTCATCGGGTACAATTATTTGACATCCTAATCTTTTTATGTAGTCTAATATAGCATAATATTCCTTACTATAAGTAGCTTCGAAAGTCAGTACATACAGCATAAAGTCTGTGTCCAACACGAAAGATTTATTCCGTAATTGTTCTTGACGGAAATTTGTCAGCATCGGATCCAAGTTCGTCATCTGAGTTATTACAAATGCTTTTGCCCAAATCTCCAATGTTGCCAATTCCTCGTCTGTCGGCTTAGATAATGTATCACCAATCGCAGATGCTAAACACGATTTGGTTTGTTCATCCAATCCATCCAACGATGCTAATACCGAAGGATAAGATGTATCCTTTTTCTGAATGTCAAAAAAGGCATATCCGGATGTTTTATAATATGCAGACAGTGCTTTACGTATATGCTGTATGATAGTCTGCATATCTGTATAAACAGGTTGATATAGCAAGTATTTATGATATATATTCTCTATTAATGCCTTTGTCTTATTTTCTAAATTTTCAAAAAAGATACGTCCTCGCTGATCTTCCGTATTCGCGAATAGACTTCCATCCGTATTTTTAAGAACAGATTGACTGGTTATCAAATTATGTAATGCACTTTGTAGATCATCATCCCACTCGATAGCAAAACGAGATTTCATAATTTCCTTTATCTGTTCTTCCTTATATCTCCCCTTCCCTGATACAATTATTGACAACAGAACACGCTTCCGCAAATGCGTATTCTCCTCCTCGTTTCTCTTAAAACTCTCAAAAAGCAGAATGCTTCTCAATTGAGAGGCCTCTAATTCATCTAACCCTTGAAGAATGCTCAAATCCATATGCTCTATTTTATTGTTTTATTATTAACCGTATCTAAATCCGGACACACCGTATCTCGTTTCAATATCGTATCAGGCCTTGTCACTTTCCGATATTTTATTTCCGTTCTATATTCCACTACTGTATCATGAACTATCCTTTCTACGGTATCCATGTGTAGCACTGAATCCGTAAGTCCTCTATACTGCCACTCTTTCAGCGTTGTTTCTCCATATTTATTACCTATACATATAGTTAAAATGGGCGATAAGGCTGCTACAAATACTGCTACACCGACACTTATCTTAGTAAAAAGTAGGCTTTGATTCGAGTGGTAATCTTGATCACACAAATAGTCGTGTTTTATAAATTTCTTTAATCCACATGCAGGATGTATTTCTCCGAATAGATATTTCTTAATCTCTGCATACAAGAATGATACATCTACATATCCTGACACATACTTTTTCTCTCGTTCCGATTTGTCGTAAATATATTTTTCATGTGCGCCATCATACAACCCTATTCCACCTCCTAAGTCATAATCTTCAGGGTGCGAACTGTCATTGAACTCAGCATGATTATCGTAAAAATTATATTTTAAAGGAAGCTTAAATGCCGTCTTTTTTACATATATCAAATGGTTCTCTTCCGCATAGTGTAAATAGGAGAACAATTCTACCAAAATGCCTAATTGCTCATCTTTTTCTTCATTGTTACATATAAGATAAGCAGTATCTTGATTTCCGTAAACAAGCAAATCTGCCTTACCTTCAGGACAAAGCCATGGAGACACATCATTTCCCCAATACATAGCCTTTTGTCTACCCTTTGATATATGCTCAAATATTTTCTGATTCCTTATATGCATTTTCTATCTTCCGGTATTTGCCAACTCATTATATTGTAATATTTCCCAATCGTAATTGCACATTTAGCGCGCAAAGGTACAAAAAAATTCCCACATATGCAAGCATATGGACATAAAAATATATTTTTTCTTTATTTTGCTATCTATTTAATCATTTACTATCCAAAATCGGTAGTTATCTGATACTAGTTCATATCGAGTACTATCAACTTTGTAATAATACACTCCGGGCTTGTCAACCGCCTTATCCAAATCGTGTCCTTTAGGGTCAATCTCACGTACATACGTATAATCCGCATTTCTCACGTAGAACTTGTCATTTTTCTTGCACACATATAATATCGATTCTGTATTATCATCATGCACAAGCAATCGACATTGTTTAATACGCTGAGTTCGTTCATTATATACACGATCTTCTTTACGCAATAGTTCCAACCATGCTCTAGTCAGCTCAGAAAAAGCACTTGCGTCCTTTATTTCTAATAATAACCGTTGTAAGAAGGATGTTCTTTCGTCACAGTAATCTTCCACATATGAAGATAACTCTTTTGCAGACTGACGAGATTCAATTCCTGCCATAAAGACCCGACATGCACTATAAGTAGGTAATCCACATCGCATACATGAATTTACACGGCTGATAATATCTGATATTGATGTATCTTCCACTTGGTTAGAAAAATAACCGGATATTGCATTAAGCACCCACGACACTGATAATGAATAGAATTTTTCTATATCTTCCCTAGCATTCTTATCTTGAATAAATACCCCATCAAACCAAGCTTGCCTATATTGATCCAAAACACTCTTATCTAGTTTAAAAATACGTTTCGAAGGTAAACTATTCACTATATTCTCAAGCTCATCTGCTAGATACAATATATCTTCTAATTGCTGATACGATTCCCCAAACGTTTGCAATATCGAACTTATTTCATCGATATGCTCATACAGATATGAAGCAGCAGCCAAAGGCATACCTGTACATGTCAAGAATGGTTTATTCTCTTCCACCCCTTTCATGTTTCTTCTAATACGAGCCATTAGCAGACGTTTTATGCGCACCTTTTCAGCCACACCTGCTTGTTGTAATACAAGCATAGACTCTACAGATTCCGTAAGTTTATCTAATGAAGAATCTTGTTCTAGTATTATAGAAAGCAACGAATCATCGATATATTCCAATTTGTCAAAGATGTTAGACTCTTCAGTATTCAACGCTGCGAACTCATCGTTTTCCAAAATAGATTCCATTTGGACAATAGACAATCCGGCCTCATCGAAAATAGAGAGCATTTCTCTAAAGATAGACAATAAACCGCTACATACTAAATCCAACGTTTTATTGCCCATATAATCCCACGCCAAACGCCTATTATAGTCCGCTTTATCAGGTTCTACCATCATATCAACGTATGTTAATATTCGGCCCTCCGTATCTATGAATGCGCGGCCTGCCCTACCTGCTATATTCCAAAAATCACGTTTCTTAAGTTTATTCTTTCCATTGTATAGCGAGGTAATGATCACAGAAGAAACTCCGATATTCACTCCCTGTGCCAAGGTAGTTGTTGATACTATATACTTGGCCTTCCCTTTACGCAACAATCTCTCCATACTCAAGCGCAGATTACTCGGTAAATCGGCATTATGACAAAAAACGCCTTTCTTCGCTTGTTTCAATATTTCACCATTTGGATCTTCTTCTCCGCACTTAAGCACAAATCGCTCCCAATCTCCGGTATTATCCGTCCAATCGACATCATTATCCGTCTCAATCTTTTTATAAATCGCCTCAGCATACCCGGGACCACTTCTTGCAATAGGAACAAAAACTAAGACAGAACCGAAAGCTTGCTGCAAACGAATTGCAGCATCAGCACAGGTGCTTCGCCGATCTTTTGTTCTTACAATAAAATTACGATTGAATATTCTATTCTCGGGATCCCATGATAGGTGCGCTATATTCTTCTCCTTTAATATTACACCTGTGCGTTGCGCAGATATTTTCCAGTCATTGACGATATAATTATTATCATTCGCAGTAAGCCATTGTGCTATATCTTTTGCGTTTGGTAATACAGCTGATAAAACCAAGAATTGGCCGCCACTTGACGCTATTTTGGTTCTCAATTCCTCTATAAACATCTCATTTGCCAAATCCCGTTCATTAGGACTTATTAAATGCCCTTCATCTACTATTACTAAGGAAATACGCTTGAGAAATCCTCCACATCTAAAAATAGCCTTAGCTTTCTCCGGTGTGGCTATCCAAACGGATGACTCGTTCATTCTTATTCGATCGTATTCCGAAAAGTCATTATTTCCATATAGATGAGAAACTGTGAAATTTAGAGGATCGAAAACTGATTTAAAACCAGATTCTATCTCATATGCCAACGATCTGAAAGGAGCCAAATATAAGACAGCTGATTCAGAATCTGCTAATAATGCTTTCAATATAGCCAACTCGGCAATTCGTGTTTTTCCGCTACTAGTTGGTAGACTAATCACAGCACCCTCTCCACGTAGTATAACATTTAGTGCATCTATTTGAGTTTTGAATAATTCTGTAATATGATGGGAATAGTATAAATTATGGATGTATTGATGCGCAACCGTCTCGCTATCTCCTAATTTTGGAACATGTGTCCATAATGATGTCTCTTTGATTCGTTGGAATACGAATCCCATCAAACGGCTTACCCACCACAAACCGGGATCACGCTTCCACATGGCATTTTTTTCAATTTCACCTATTTCAGCCAACGCAGCATTTAATTTAATGAAATCACCATGTTGAAAGAAAAATAAAACATTAGCAAAACAACGAGCAAAATCGGATTCAAGCGATTGTTCTTCAGAAAGGAGTAAGTCTTCTTCTATCACTTTACTCAGCTCAACAAACTTTCGTAACATGAACAATTTTATCATCCTTCCTATTGTCAATTGATTGCGTATCAGCTTTGCCATAACCAAAGCTTTCGAAATCTGACCACAACAATAGTAGCATAGAGATGATATCAAAAGCGTATATTGAGATATTTCATTTTGATGATCCTTATCACGATTCAAGTGTTCTAAAATAGTACCTGCTCGTTCAAAACATTTATCACCATCCTGAGTCTCCTGGTAAAAATAGAAGTCAAAGCCTAAAGAAATATACTGGTATGCAAGCAGGCTCAAGCTCTCATTTAAGTCATTATTAAAGCGGGGCAAATTTGTTTCCTTGACACTGTACAATAGATAACGAGCACTTGCTTGCCCTCGAAAATTTTGGAAGAGAGGAGACTCTAACTCATCCAATAAATGTTTACAGAATCCAAGTGTTCTCATTGTATTTTCCCCGTCAACAATATTGCGTTGGCTACATCATATACATCATCTACGAATTGCTGCACATTGTCTATGCCAACCGCGACAAAAACCAAATTAGCATCCGGCTCTAGTTCTAGAGCATCTTGAGTTCTCAACAAGACATCTGATGATATAGTTGTTCCTTTTGAACTCATCAACCATCCTACATGACGAACAGATACTTTTTTATCAGCAATTTCGCATAGTAGTTCATCTAATTCATCCGCTAAATCATCTTGCCCTCTATCTCTTAATATCTGAATAACGAAATTGATTGATGTAGGAAATTTTTTATTCCCCTGAAGGTTGTTCACTATCTCAGGAACAACATCTTTATCAGGTGTCTTTCGAATTTTACTTTCTCCATATATTACATCAGAATGCACATTAGATGGATTAAATAGAAGCACGTCATCTCCCTTCATCGACTGCTCCACATTTGGATTATACCTCAGTTTCGCGACATGCTGTACATAGTGCGTGATTTCATGGATATATTCACACAACAATATCTCTCCTAAATTTCCCTTTCGAGTCCAATCAGAATACGGCAAATAATGTCTATCCTGCACATGTTTGGCAAATTTATCGGGAGGCAACCCTTGTCGGATTTTCTTTAACCTGCGCCAATTCTTAGATCCGACATGACTCATCACAACCCACCAAGCGCATTGCTTAACCAAAGCTTCTCGATGAGCACTTGACTCATCGAGATGACGAATCACTTGTGTTTCTGTTGGTTCAATATCTTCACACAACAGCCAATCCCTCAAGGCGGACTTTAAATTTGCATGAGGACCAATAATTCTATCTTGAATAGTTTGAGGCATAAACTATCTATATATCATATATTTTTATATTCCCTTTTCGCATGCAAAATTACACAAAATTTCTGACATAGCAAAATTCTCACTCATTAATCTTCATAAAATCTCAATTTTGCACCCGATATCGCCATATTTACATCGCATTTCATTCAAAATCGCTCTTTTCTCGAACAATCTCGATGACAAATTAGGTCATTCAAATTTATCATAGTAATTTTGTACCATTTTTATAGGGGTCGGCAAAATGCCGGCCTTTTTTGTTTAATCTTCAATAGTAGTGATGCGTTAATTTTAGAACAAAAACATAGATAAACCCTTTGAGTGCTTTTGAAGCTTTGCTTCTTGCATACTTCGGTGCTAAAACCCACTTGTGAGTAAGCTCCCAGATGGCTTTTATCCCCAAACTCCGCAACTCTACGAGTACAAAGCACCCAAAGACATAAACATAAAAAAATTTTATTCTCAAATCGAAAAGTGTTAAAATATCTATAAAATACTGATTATAAGCATTATATAGCATATCTATAAAAGTTAACGCATCAGTAGTAAATCTTCAACTACAAAAGAAACTTACAATTTCAATAGTAATAATCTTAAAAATTTCAACAATTTATGGAACTACAATCATTAATTCAAAACTTGCAGAGTGAACTGCGAGTTATGGCTTCCTTGCGCAGGCAAGAGGCAGAACACACATTGACCATTGCCGGATTAGTCGGGCAAATAGCCTACGAGGCCGGTCATCAATCTACAGCACTGAAACCCATCTTCCCTGAGAACGATTATGGGAGTATTGTGAGTCAGATCAGCTCCAATCCAACGCTCATCAAGAAACGCAAATGGCAATCTGAGTCATGGCCAAGTTATGCCGTGCGGCTGAGCAAATTCGTTGGATGGTCGGTCGATGCACGGACACTACGTACCGCTTTTGAGCTACACAGCAAAGCATAATTCCGGTGTTTATATGATTTTATAGGCTATTGCCGCAATCATATAAGTTCTATATGTTTTATAGCTTGTTGGTATAGAATATTTGCCGTACCTTTGCAGCCGGAATTTGAAAGCGTCCGCAACTATGCGAACGAACAGAACAATCGGCATACCATGCCGGACAATTAACAAAATAGTAACCGCGGAAGTTTTGAAGGGCTTGGATCCAGAGAGTGCGCACTCACCATCAAAACCAAGCACAAAACTTTTCGCACAAATGAGAAAAAAGAAAAAAAATCACCAATCGAAAATCTCTAATCACCATTGGGCGAGACCTTTGCCGTACAAAGTCGACCCCACCGATTCGTTGGTTCTCATTCTCCGTAATGGTAGGCGGATCAAGCAGAAGGAAGGCCTTGACATCTTCCTGTCCAAGGACAAGTGCGCCTACTCGCTCACGCGGTATGGTTTGCGTCGCAAACGCATCAACTACACCCGCAAGCGTCGGTATGGCAAGAAATCGCGCAACGGTGTCAACAACGGTCGCCGTTATCCCTACATCACCTTCCGAGGAGGCACGTACCCCGTCCATATCCTGATGGTCGAGATATGGGTGCGCCCGCGTCGTAAGAATGAAGAGGTGGATCATCTGGATGGCAACATCGATAACTTCGCTTTGGACAATCTCGAGATCGTAACACGAGAGGAGAACAACCGGCGGCGTAAGATCCTCCACGCCATGCGCAAGGCTGCCAAACGGCTGAACGATCCGACGTTGGATCCCATCAACCGGACTCCTGCCGAGATGGCCAAGATCTATGCCACGCTCACGGTGGATGAGCCGGAGGCTATCATGGAATGGGAGATGACCCAGCATCGGGAGTGTTGATTCGAAAATTATAGCGATTATAAGCGATTATAATAATTATAGTTTTTCGCGTTTGGTAACCAAAAACACGGAATCAGCAACGCTATCGCGTCTTACGTAATAGTTCCTTAATCTACTCGTGAGCCAGCTCCCGGATAGCTTAATGACCTATTCCGCTAAGCACCAACGATCAATCATTGTTGCTTGATTTCTCACAAAAACGCGTCATTGCATGACTTACAAAAAATCGGGTTTTACAAACCCTTTCAAAAACGGCTATGCAGCGTGTTTGTGTTTAATAATCAAAAAAGGTAAAGAAAAATAACATCAAATAACAATAGTACTTGCAGTACTCCGAGTTTCCGTTCTGCATAACCTACTTGATAGTAAACTCTCAGATAGCTTCTGCATAACGAAACCTCACATCCAAAATGTCATTGTTATTTAATGGCGAAAAATATCAAAAAATCCCGAAAATGGCGATCCATGGCGTAGGGATATTCAGAGGTAATCAAAAAAAGTAAGAAAAATACGGATTCTATAGTTGCTTAATGCAACTTAGTGTAATTGCTGATAAATCTACTTGTATGTACAACATACAGATAGCTTTCTCTCCCATTCCACTTATCAGTACCAATAAATTGACACTGATAGAATCCTCACAAAAATGACAAAAAATTCCGAAAATGCCATACGGGTAGTAAGGATTGATTAGTCAAAAATCATCAACAATTATCCAAAAACAACAAAAATGATGTCGGATGCGATCCGACGCAATTGACAAAACTATGTCTGCATGCGATGCAGACGCAAAAAACAAAGAAAAAATATGGAAAATAAAAATCTAATTAAGTTACGCGAGTTGCGTGACGAAGAAAAAGCGCTCAAGAAAGTCATTAACACGACCAAGGAAGCATCCATTCCGGAAGCTTTTGAGCATGTGCCGGATGGTGGTACGTTTGAGATTGAAGGAGTCGGTCGGTACACCCTTAAGTTGAATCCCACAATAGACCTGAAGGATGAGACCGGTAAGTACGCACGAGCATGGCAGAAAAAGAATGCGCAGAAAGAGGCTCTGCAGGAGCAGATCGATGCCCTCAAAGCGCAGCAGAGCCTGCTTGATGAGGAGATGGATAAGCTCGGTGAGAAACACATCACTGCCACTGCCGGAACGGATCATCCTTACGTTCCAAAAACGAAGCCATCAATCGTAGTATTGTGATTGTAAAGGAAAACGGACGATTGACGAGTGTTTTATGAGAGGTAATCAAAAAAAACAAGAAAAACACATTAGATAGCAATCGTACTTGCAGTACATCGAGTCTATATTTTGAACAGCCTACTTAAAAACAAGCTTTTAGATAGACTCTTCACAATAAATCCTCACATCATAAGATGCAATTGCTATCTAATGACAAAAAAGCGTTTCACTCCCAAAAACAATCTAAGGTGTCAATCGTCCCCAAGAAAACAATCTAGAAAACAGTCGAAAACGATTTTTCAAAAGAAAAAAGAAGCAAAAAAGAAAAGAAAAAATGGTGGTACTATGATTATCCCTTGTAGTCCCCTTATACATAGTATAGTTTTAGTACCACCACCAACTTTTTATTTTAGATTTAAGATTTAAAAATTCAAATTTGATTTATGGATGAGAAATTTGAAACAGTATGGCAAGCGCTGGTGGAAAATGGTACCAGCAGGCGGAATCATGATGCCACCGAACGATTTTGGAACACACTGACGCAGCCGCAGAAAGATCTGGCTTATAAGAACATTCCCTGGAAAGTGAAAGAAGGAAAATTCGTTCAGTATGACCCGATACGTGCCATCAAGGAGAATATTCGTAAGTACCAACTGCCTGAGCCGGTCAATTACAACGGAAATAGCCGGATTGAAGATGTGGCAAAAACGACGCTTCTCGTCAGTGCGAGGCACAATGGGCACGCGGGGATTTATACGTTAACGGATGCTATAGAACATAGTATGACTATCTGCTATGGATTTAATTTCAATTATGAACAATATCTAAAAGGACAACACAATGAGTAAGAAAAAAGAGCAAGCGCTGAATGCGCTAATACAGCCGATACGAGATTGGCTGAAAGGAAATAATAAACGGAATGCACTAGTGATACTAAGTGAACCGCGCGCCAAGACGCAGTTGGTATTAGCGACCAATACGACCGGTAAGGACATGATACCGGATATCGGTATGATAGTGGGAATGGAACCACAGTTGTGCGATACGCTTTCGCTAATTTTGGACGAATCGATGCATATCGAACCGGTTGAGTCCAATGAGCCGGATTGGGAGGACACGATTGATTATACGGCTTCAAGTTCCGGTCGTCCGGAAGAGTGAAGTTACGATATTGGTTCGGGAATGGTTCGATAATGTATCAGAGTGCTCTCGAAGTGTTCTCGTTCGCGGACCATAATAAGCTCGTAAAAATATTAGCATGATGAAAGTGAAAACCATATTGCCCATTGATTCACTTCATGGGAAGTTAAATGATAAATCGAACTACTATTTCCGATCAATATACGGGAAGCAGTTTGCACAACGTTGTCCAGTGAGGAAGCACCCTAAAACGGCAATGGAAGAAGCAAAGGAGAGTCTTTTCGGACAGCGAGCCAGGAAAGTGGCGAAGATGTTTCGAGAGGGCTCGAAATTGACGCGAAAAGAGGTGTGGAAAATCGTAATGAATCAGTAAATGCCAATGAGAGAAACAACAATCAAGCGACATCGTAAGATCCGAAAGCGGTACAAGGAACTGTTAGGGACAAGTTCGGTGATGAATATCTACTACCGCTTAGCCGATGAATTTTGCATGAGTGTGGATAGGATTCGACAGATTATCGCCATGCGCAAGTAGCAAAAACGCAAAAAAATGAGGGGTTTTATGCACGATTGGTGAAATTCACTAACACTTTCGTTCAAAAACCCCTTATCTTTGCACCGTTTTTCGAGATTATGTAATCGAAAACGCGGAATCGACAGGTGATTTGGACTATATGTAATCAAAAAAACATAAAGAAAAATCATCAAATAGGATAAGTACTTGCAGTACCCCGAGTCTTTATCATGTATAGCCTACTTGAAAACAAGCTTTCAGATAGCCTATCCACAATAAATTCTCTCATCCAAAGATGGTATCCCTATTTGATGTCAAAAAATACCCAAAAATGACAAAAATAAGGTGTCGATTCCTTACGAAAACAAACACAAAAACGAACCGAAAACAATTGAATATGTATCTGAAATTTGTTAGAAACATACAGCCGTGCGGGGAGGTTCGACGCGGCACTCTCTACAGCGTTCACTTTCAGCCCAATGAAAAGGGAGGGTATAACGAACTCCTGACTCATATCAGCGATGCCTACGAGATTCCCTATGGACACGGTTTCCCGCTTCCTCTCATATATCCGGCAGGGTTAGTGTGCATCCATGGCAACCTCCGTCTCACCTTAGGCGATGGAGAACGTCGCTCTGCGCTACTCCTTATTAATTCTAACGCACGCGCAACTTTCATCCCTGAGTTGCAAGAGTTGATCAAGAAACGGATTGATACGAGGATAGAAGTGTGTGAGGAGTAAATGATCCCCAAAAGACACCGGTAGATTAACTATCGGTGTCTTGCACTGGATTAACTATCATGTCATCTCATTCAGAGTCGAATATATAACAAGGCTGATCTCCGTAATGCGCATTTTGTCGGATTCTATAATTGCAGTCTCTTATCATCCATAACCAATCCTCCACCCTTGCTCACGTATAGTCCACTATGGAAATATAGTTCTGCTTCATCTACTGTCAAACAATGAGATAATTCCTTTGGTAATTCAAGAAATTGCGCTATATCCACAACTGATGAGTCAAAGAACTTTAAGGTTTGCTTCATCTCATCAAACAGAGACTTTGGAGCAACGCATTTTTCCTTATTCTATATTACTAAGAAAAATCCCGCATATATTGGTATGCAGGATCCTTTATCTTGATTAGTCTTTCACTTGAGAATCAATAATCTTTTTGAGTTCTTCTTTGATGTCCGAAGACGCTAACAGTTGTTGCAACAGTATATTATCCACAAAGACTATCTTAGTATTCCCTCTTGATTCTCGAACAGCCTCAATATATGTATTTCTAGATACATATGAGGTGGTAAAAATGAAGCCTAATGATGCCATTCCATTGGTCGCATCAAGTTTGCTCTTAAACACGATGAAGTCATTCTTACAAACGGGTGTCTTCGGTTTATTTTTACACTCAATGAGGATGTACTTGTCAAACTTTGACAAGAACGAATCGTCTATTTCATTACGAACAATCAAATCTACTTCATTCAATGCCAAGTCCTTTACTCGCTTGTATATCGTGTTATAGCCAATACTGCGGAATAATAAGGTAATGAAGTCCTCAAACATCTTCCCTTTCTTATACGTATCTTCCTCATTCTTTGCAGAAGCATAGTTGGCTGTAAGAGCAGCATTTACTTCATTGCTATTCGGAATGTTATCGTAATAGGAAGAAATAATAGGTTTCAGCTCCGCCATCCATGCATCATACTCTTTCTTTTCTGAGAATGCTAATATTCGCCCAGTACTCATCAATGGATTCAGCATGGGAGCATACTCCACTAAGAAACGCGATACAAAGATGATCTTCGCAAAAGGATTGACTTCAATAATCTGCTTTGCGACATCGATACCATTCTTTTTATATCCATCAAATCGGATATCCAATATGGCAAGATTATAGAACTTATCCGTAACGTAAGACTCAATCTCTTCCTCAGAAGAAGCCACTATCATCTCTGCATCAGTGAATGCTCTTCCAATCTTGAGAGCCAAAGCATCAGCTTGCGTTCTCTCGTCATCAATTACTAGAATCTTTTTAGTCATGGCCATATGGTATTTGGAGATTAAATATCGTAGAATACTCATCTATATTCTGTTCGACAAGTACCTTCCCGTTTAATCTATTTTCAATAATATATTTCACGAAATACAAACCTATTCCGGAACCGCCTTCCGTCGTTGTATATCGATATTCGAAAATTTTATCTAAATTCTCTTCCGTAATTCCTATTCCATTATCCTTAATAATAAAATAGCAATTCTCCTCATCTCGATATGCACGCACCTCTATCATCTTTGGCTCTTCCCTATCCTGTAGTGCTTTGATGGCATTTGTCATTAGATTGTGCAACACTTGCAACATATATTGAAATGGCAAATTTAGTGTCTTGGAATCCTTACTGTCATAGACATAGTTCACTTCTATCTTAGACATATAGCATGACGAACGTGTTAACGTATCTAAGGCTATTAGCACTTTGGGAATTGTCAAATTACTATCCTCATAAGGTATCACCTCCTTGAAACTATCCAAAATGCCATTCAAGTTGTTAATTGCCCCTTTTATCTCCTTAACCCATTCTTCCTCCTCATCAAACTTAACCAAAGCCGCATACATGGTTTGAATTGCATTACCCATGTTATGCCTAGCAAAATTGGCTAACACCTCAAGATGGCGAGCATACGAAGAATCGACCATCTCGAAGATTTGCTTCATCTGTCTTTCACTATCACGAACCAGCCTCTGCAAATCATCAATTCTCCTGGCTTGCATCGCAGGATTCAGTCGTTTACTCGGCATGTAATGCTTCTTGTTAGCCATATAAAACTTACCTCATACTAATTCAGCGCACAAAATTACAAAAAAAAACTCACATACGCAAGAGGGAAGCATATTTTTTCTTCATTTTTTGGCATTTTTTGACGTTTTTACTACTTAAATACTATCTATTTACTACCTATTTACTATTTTTTTGCGTCTTCCCATCCAACGAAGGAAACTTCACTTTTTATCCTTCAAATTCCATGCCATCCTCAAAAAACGATATCAAAATGGCATGTATTCCGTAAAAATGCACTTTTTTCTTCACAATTGGTGAAATTCACTAACACTTTCGTTTCAAGACCCCTTATCTTTGCACCGTTTTTCGGAAAACAGGCAATACAACCATTAAACTTAAACCCTTAACATTATGGCAGAAATTAAACCGATGGCTCTCATCGAGAGCATGAAGAAAAAAGTGTGCGAACACAGTGATGTGTACTTCCGCACCAACAAACGTACCGGCAAGGTAACGACCGGTAAGTTATGTAACCCGTCCACGAAGGAACCGTCTGCTTCGCAGATTGCAGCCAAAGCCCGGTTCACGAAAGTGCAAGCGGCTGTTCGTGCCATCTTGGCAGGAACAAGTGAGCAGGCTACGCAGTTGCGCACCGAGTACAAATCGCAGACCAAGTATGGTTCCCTTTTCGGCTACGCAATGCACAAGCTGAACGACCAGTACGACCAGAACGGTGATCTGATTGGTGGTTAACGACCCTAGCAGACGACTCGTTTGAGGGAGAGAATCAAAAAAACACAAAAAAAAATCATCCGATAGTAATAGCGCATTCAGTTTGATATAACCAAAAAATATAAAGAAAAATACATTAATAATAATAGTGCTTACAGCACCACGAGTATCCATTTCATACAGCCTATTCATAAATACATTTACAATAGCCTCTATAAAATGAATCCTCACATCTCAAAGATGTACATTACTATCAATGGAGAAAAATATCAAAAAATGCCGAAAATAACTGTTATCCGATGACAAAAAAACGTTTCTTAACCCTAAAGGGTACGATTATTTCACTGCGTTCCACTTCCAAAAAATGAGGAGTCAGCTGAGGTAAAAATTCGAATGATTATGAAGTTAAACATTCAGTTGATCACTGCGGCAGTGCTGTCAGTAGGTGGCATAGTGCTGCTGTTCATCGGGACATTCATCGCACCGCAAGGAGAGATTCACGAATCGCTTCTTGTCGGATTCGGTGAAGTAGCGACCTTCGCCGGAGCACTGTTCGGGATAGACTATGTCTATCGGCAAAAGAAGTAATTACGAATCTTTTATTGAATTACTAACAAACTATGAGAAAGAAAGTCCTTATTTTCTGTATTCTGTGCGCTGTGCTCTGCTTCCTCCCCAGCTGCAAAGCTTGGCGCACTATCAGCACCACTTCCTCCTACTCCCAGGTTTCCGACTCCACCAAGGTCACAACTACCATCAGCACCAAGACTGTAGAGGAATATCAGGGTGTGAAGAAAAATTAAATTTGAGAGAATCGAAATCCACACGCCTACGCGATATAAACCATAAAAGAAAAATATAACGAAAATAACCACCGCTAATGTTGATTGGATTTGGACCTGCGCGGCTCCGGAGCGTAATTGCAAATCAGTCTGCTTATGAGCAAGACTCCTAGACAGCCAAATTATCAATCACCCTCACAACCAAAGTTGTAAAAAATCCAATCACCATTACCGCTGGGGAAAATACAAAAAATATTCTTTGTGGCAACTTCGAGGACGACAGGCTTGGAATTCGGTTTTTACAAACAAACAATTCATTAAACATTAAATTAACCTTAACCCCCTCTCAATCGGCATAGAGGGTCCCCGAAAATTTTAATTTTTGGGGAGAGCGGAGGCATCGGTCGCCCCTTCGATTTAGCGGAGTGGTATCGACCTTTGCGATCCGATTGCCGAACGCGAATGGCAAAAGTAGAATGGAGTGCCGGTATCGACAGTGTATCCGGCGCATTA
>ONMU01000006.1:0-53018 GCA_900319035.1 uncultured Bacteroidales bacterium | reverse complement strand
CTTGGCACGCACCGAACAGCGGCTACCGAGAACCCTAACTGTAACCGCTTGTACATGCGCAAGAAAGTGCAGCGTTCCACGCCTGTTACGACGGACGAAGTTCGGGTACGTAACCGATTCAGCGCGATTGCATCGGCTGTGGCAGTACGTGCCAAAGATCTGAGTATGATGAGTGCCGACCAAATCGCTTTCGCGGCGCAGAAAGACGCTCCCAACGGCAAAAAGACCATGAAGTCTTTCCTCTGGAAACTGGAGAAAGAGGAGTACGACGTCGAGCACAACGGCTAACGAATGAACGTTTAACGAGAGCGCAGGGGATTAAGTCCTCTGCGCATTTTTGTATAGAAATGTTTGACGTTGATATTTAGTTACACAAAAAAAATTATAAAGAAAAATAACATTAAATAACAATAGTACTTGCCGTACCTTGAATCTTCATTTTGTATTGCCTACTTAAAAACAAGCTTTTAGATAGCCAATCCACAATGAATCTCCACATCCAAGATGTCATTGTTATTTAATGGCGAAAATATCAAAAAATTCCGAAAATGGATGTAACTGCTATCACTCTCGGTCAGCCAGTCCTCCCCGGACGCTTACCCTTTTCGAAGCCAAAAGTCAATTGGCTTCTCCAGGCGAAAATATCAAAAAATGACGAAAATAGCATATTGGAGGTAACCAAAACATGTATAATGTATAAATGTATAATGTATGGTCTGCGACGCTCTAAATATACATCACACATAATACATTGCGCGAAGCGCATCATACACTATACACTACCCCAAGATCTTGCGTTTGAGTTTGATGATTCGGGTTTTCCATTTGGGACTCAACATGCGCATCACCCTACCCTTCCATGTCTGCTGTGCCCAGGAACTTTCTCCCTTATGCTCGCAGTAGGTCTCCTCATTCCGTATGTTTTCGCCTGTAGTTAAACTTGGACAGAAATAGTGGACGGGGAAGACGTGTAAGAAGAACATCGGTTCTTCTAAATTTGAGATTTGAGATTTGACAATGGAAATTTGTTTTTCCTTTATCTCTAACTCACTAACTCTCTCATTCTTTACCCACACATCCTTCTCAACTCCATCTGCGACAAAACCTTGCGATTCGAGACGATCGGTGAAATAGGCGGTGTTGGGTGTAAGATCAAGCGAGCCATCGGGTTTGATGAAAGAGCGGTTGTCATAAGTCGATAACATATCCCGCACCCACGCACCATGAGGTTCAGAAGCGAGGACACCTTGCATGACCGGCTGACGTTTGGAGCCTTCGTAGCCGACAAAAGCGGGATACTTGTCCATTAGGTCATCGAACGGACGAAAAACCATAAAGTCCACATCCATATACAACCCTCCGAACTTCTCCAACGCCCATAGACGGACGTAGTCCGAAACGAACGCAAATTTGCGTGCTTCGTATGCTTGTCGCACATAAAGCGGAGCCGCAGCGATGTCGAAATTACCTTCATCCCATTTCTTATACTCCCAATCAGGCATGTGCTCATGCCAAGAAGCCAAGCATTTCTGCTCTAACTCCGGCAGCGGATTTCCGCCGAACCAACAATAGTGAATAATATGAGGTATCATTAATCTTCTCCGTCTAAATAGTTTATGCACAAATAGCCTTCTTCATCCACAAACGCATCTTCCGGTAACTTCCAATTCGGGTTATATGCCATACGATCCTCGTACTTATAACTGCTACGCAATTGCACATAACCGTTATCGAGTTTGCGATAGTTATACGGAGTCAGCGTGATCTTACCTATCTGACTCATGATAGCCAATATCGGTTTGCAACGACCTGTAATATGACCGGCATTCACCAATTGCTCATAGCAATAGATCATCTTATCTACTGACGGACGCATGTGGTGAATACCACGCATCGGAATACAATGGAACAGGTAATGTGCCTCAATACCTATCATACGCATCTCGTGATACAAATCAATCAGTTGTTCCGAGGTATCGTTCACACCTTTAAGGAACACGTTCTGGGAATAGACGGGAACACCTAAAGCCAACACTTTCTCAAATGCTTCACGCACTTCCGGACATTGCAGTTCCACTGCTGAATTAATTTGGGTAGCAACTTCCACGCGAATGCGTTCTTTTAACTTTGCCAAGAATGTCACCACATCTTCCGACAGAACTGCCGGATCTTGGGTAAACACACGCGTCGCAATACGGATAATACGCATCGTCGGAACGCCCTCCACAATCTTATCCGTGAAGATACGCAGACGACGCAGATTGAGCAACGGATCACCTCCGGTCAGCAGCACCTCATCGGCTTCTATCGAACGTAGGTATGCTACGTTGGCATCCATCTGCTCCTCGGTTAATGTAAACCGATCATAGTTACTACGCAAGCAATAACGGCAATTGGAAAGACAATTAAAAGCCACTTCTATACAACAGTGATGCTGGTATAGTCGCTCTACGTTTTTACCTCCATCCACTTGCACTCCGGCCTCATAGTGCTTGGCATTATGTTCTGCCGTAGGTCCGTCCTCATGGTCATTGTAAATGTACTGCAATGCCAACGAACGGTACTGCGGAGAGTCTTCTCCGTACTGCGCCTTCACTTCTTCCAATCTCCGCTGCAAGAACTTCGTCATACGCTGCGGAAACTCTATTTTTCTATTTACATACATCTTCTACAAATTATGTTCACTATATTTATACTTTCCAAATAATGACAATACTTTATGTTTTACAGCCGTTTTTACTTTATACCACATTGCATTGTAAAATGGCTTTTTGTCATTAGGGTTATAGTAATAGGGGCAATCGCATTCTCTAAATTGATGGAACCATGTACGATATGACACATCCGACATGTGAGCAATAGAACTTAAATCTGCTAATTCCGCCATCGCTGTGAAAGGCTCTTTTCGATAATGACAATCTTTCATTCCATCCGGTCCTTCTATCGTGCATTTTGCCCAGTAATATGGCAAGTTTATTCCTCCGTACGTATATGCATAACCCCATGCTGAATTGCGGAAGTTGATTTCTAAGAAATACAACTCGCCATCCTTGCCTATCAAACATTCTGCATCGAACAATCCAGTATAATGCGTACGTTTTAGAATTTCGGCTAATTTGTCTTTCACCTCTTGATTTTCGTATGGAATAAACCGCATATAGTTTCCAAAACTCTGTTTACTCATACGGATGTATTCCGATGTATAGGAAAAGAAGGTATATTCTCCACCGTTGATACTGAAACCGTCTATACACAATTCATTCTTCTTTTCTATATATTCTTGCACAAGCAACTCGTCTGCCTTGATACGCTTATATGCCTTTTTTAGTTCTTCTTCATTTTGACAAATAAAGACATCATCTTTCCATGCGCCTTTGATTGAAAGAGTCACTTTGGTTAGCACAGGATAACGCAAAGTTTTAGGGAGTTCTCCTTTCTTGAGAACCTCTCCTTTAGGCTGTGGTATACCGCATTGCTCGGCTAAATCACATAGGTTCTTTTTGTCCTGATAATAAGTTAATGCACCTGCTTTACCACAATTAAAAAAGTAAAATTTATTTATCAGATCATCATAGTGTTGGTTCAGTAACATGGTGGTATATTCATCCATCGTGTAGATAAATGGTTTCTCTAGCTCATTGCCCCATTTTTCCTTTATAAAGTCTAATGCAGCCTCTGGAGATTCCATTTGATAAAAGATCTTCGCGTACTTACTATGATTTATTAAATACGGATGGGGGACATAATTCACTACTATTGGGTTTAAGTCTTTTTCTCCAAGACTCCTGATTAAGCCCAATGCATTCATATTATCGCCACAAAAGACGATATGTTTGTGATTCTTAATATCTTTCATAACGTTTATCTTTTACTTCTTTCTTCTTTCCATCACTTGCCAAATTATTTCTTATCGAATACTATGTACGATTACTTCCTCATTTTTATAATTTTAGCCGGATTGCCTCCTACAATGGCGTAGTCAGGTATGTCCTTAGTTACGACTGATCCTGCACCAATTATACTGTGCGCCCCTATGTGTGTGCAACCGGGAAGGATGATAGCACGTGCTCCAATCCATACATCACATCCTATCTCTAATGGTGAATCCGACAAGTTCCCTTCTGAACCAATAATCACATCAGGATTGTCAAAACGATGTCCACCTCCTTGGAATAGCACATCCTCCCCCATCATCAATCCGCCATGTATCGTCACTATCCGGTTATGACAAGCAAAGTTACGTCCAAGTCCGGCATTGCCTAACACATGGAAATTCTTTCCGTTTCCGAAATAGGCGCCTTGTTCGATGTTAATATCCTTTCCTTTACACTCTGCGAACAGATGAACTGCACACGCAAAACGTATCTTCTTGGCCAATTTGCCAAATACAGGCTTTGTTGATTTCGGCAAGTGCTGCGCGAAACCATAATAAATTATTAACCAAAACTTTCTCATTTTCGTAAACTTATTAATGTACAATACATACTAGGCGAACAATTAGCAATCCGAATCTTCCATCGACTACTCTTGTTAGCCCTATAGGTTGATAACGGAAAAATATTTAACGCTTTCAGTTTTTTAATATAGATATTCCGTTCAGATAATGTCAATTTGGTTAACATTCCCAAAACTGTCATAGCCGTAAAACTTGTCATCCATGTAAACCATTTAGCATCTTTAACTTTTTTACTCTGCTCTTTAAAACCACGAAGCAATCGTATCTTATCCTCTATTACTTTCTTGCGCTTAGTTGGTTCTGTAGGTAACGTTATAGAACCTGTCCTCCATAAATAGTTATAAACCACTTTCTTTGTACTCGCTACCCTCTTCGCTTTCAGTAACATCCTAGGAGTCCACTCTACATCTTCGAAATATATTCCTTCTCTAAAAATACAATCATTTAACAACTCGCGCTTTACGACAAACATCACTGCATAGCATGCCGGGCCAAGTCGGTCGTTAAGAAATATTTCGCCATCGGTTACAATTTCGCTAAAATCAACATCGCGTTTAGGATCCTTATTAGGACTAAACACCTCATTACGTTCATTAACATTTTGATAGTTGAACCGCAACACATCTAAGTTATCCCGTTCTATCTGTGCCATCAAGTCTGATAGCACATTTTTCTCCCAAAAATCATCACTATCCACAAAGCAGATAAACTCACCCTTTGCTGCCTTTATTCCGGCATTACGAGCAGCACTCAATCCGGAATTTTGTTGTGTAATAACTTCTATATTCGGATATTTCTTCTTATATTCATCCAAAATAGCCGCACTTCCATCTGTACTACCATCATTCACGCACACCATTTGTCCTGCGAAATGATTATTCACAAGAATAGAGTCTAGACACTTAGCCAGGTACTTCTCGACGTTATATACGGGTATTATGATTGATAATTTCAAATTTTCCATAAGTGCTGTCCTGAATTTTCTATTATCTCTCCTAATTGATCGGATGTTACAAATTCCACATCCGGCCAACGTTTTACTATCTCTAGCAATAGTCGCTTAAACTCTGGTAATGTTCTATCCGTATTCTTGCTATCTATCGAGCCGATAAAATTCAATCGATGTGCACAGATATTAGCCGCCTTCCCCCACTTAAATGCAATCTCAATCCGCTTCAAACAATCACTATACCAATCAAAATTCTTTCTAGTTGATGGTTCAAAGAAGCAATTCCGATGAAGTCGTATCAAACCCGCCTTAGTCTTCGTCCCTTGGAAACCTCGATAGGTTACTTTTACTCCCTTATCATCACCGATTGGTATCTTCTGCTGGAACGTACTTTGAATATACCTCACCCCATGCGCTACTAAACACGGCTCAATCTTAGGACTCCACTCATACGTAGTAGGCGTAAATGACTTGCTATCAAACCCGAAGATATCCTTGAACATGCGCAACGCATCGTCTATAATGATTTCAAAATCCCGTATATCCGCATCCTCACTAGAATTAAATGCTCCCATATAATACTCATGAATAGATGGATCTACATGAGCTGTCAATCCCCATGTTCCTAAATCAAATGCTGTACGTGTCACCTTATCGCCACTGCGCAGCGTCTGTAACCATTTTTTGACGTACAGATGTTCCCGTCCGTGACTTTGCGGATGGAATACTCCTGCGTTCATTCCCTCTTTCAACATCTCATACGCATCTGCATGCGCTGCATCACATTTCAATGTCTCGGTAAACGGTTCGAAATAGTAATGCGTAAACTCACTTTTCTTAATCTTATCGAATACCGGATTAGCGGACAGCGTATTAGCCGTTATCACCGCGGGATGACCATTCTTATCTTTTACCGATTGCAGTACTTCAAACAAGTTCTCCAAGTCATGCTTCGTAGCAAGATTATCATATCGGCAATACGGATCTCGATCCACACGTATTCCACGACGAATAAACTCCTCATACACCTCTCTTGAAGGCATACGTATCGTTCCCCAGTCATCTGACTCGATAACTACCAAATGGCGTTTCGTCCGCCAACCGAACATATTATATAGTTCTTTGCGAGTAATCATCTTAAAACGCCCCATTTTTCTAACTTAAATAAGACCCGCTCAACGAAGTACACCAGCCCCCACAAATGATGTTTTTTGAGACGCTGGTATTGATGTATCGGTGCCGCGTACGCATCATAGTCTCTCAACACCGAGGCCGGCAACACTTGTTTGATATACATTTTTCGTTCAGCCAACCTCAACTCGTTATTGGTATTGCTTACCCCACTCATATCAAACAGCACTACATCAATATTCACATACCATGGCTGTACTCCGCCCAATGCAATCATATCGAGATACAACTTCCAATCTGCACAAATCTTCATCTTCTCATCAAAGTATCCGAACTTCTCAAACAGTTCTCTCCTGACAAATGCCGCATCATGTGGTATCGTTCCGCTATAAAATGTTAGCATACTCAATCCAATCTCTCTCAGTTGTGGCTTTCCGCTTTCCACTTTCCGCTTTCCACCGTCCACTTTCCTTCCCGGATATACATGAATAATATTCCCCAACAATATATCAATCCCACTTTCCACTTTCCACTTTCCACTTTCCGTCTCCGATAGGATTCCCATCATCCTCTCCACTACATCCGGAGCCGCAGCGCAATCACCCGAATTTAGGATCCACACAAAATTCCCCGTCGCCTTCTTCACCCCTTTATTCATCCCATCATATATTCCCTTATCCTTCTCACTCGACCAAATGACACTTTCCACCTTCCACTTTCCACTTTCCACTTTCTGAACGTATCTCTTAATTACGTCGACTGATCCATCAGTAGAACCTCCATCCACGATGATATGCTCAATCCCCTCATAGGTTTGAGCCAATACGGAATTAAGAGTACGTTCAAGTCCCTCCGCATTATTGTAATTGATTGTTATAATAGATAGTTTCATACACTAAATTCTTTGATTCATTATCTCTTAATCCAGCTCCCCTCATGCCCCAACAATCGCTTAAGCCGACAATTAATCCGATATGGCAACCTCTTTAGTCCCTGCAGCCCATAATTCCATGGTTCGAAATAGATAGCCTGAAAACGAGCATCTGCCTCTCGGTTAATACGCGTATCCTTTGGATGTACCAATGGTAATATGCCTTGGGTTGGTCTGTTTGCTCCGGAGCTACTCGAATCCCACGTATGAACTCCGGAACCATCAAATCCTATATTGGTACACAGATTTGCATTCGGCATAATCCCTTTTCCGCGATGCAACCATATAGAGATCCAAAACTGCATATCCCAACTCGTATGATAATATGCATCCTTCTGCACTTCAGCTAATTTCTCACACCAATACTCCCGCATGCGCAGACTACAGCCATAATAATCTTTCAAAATCTTATTCAAGTGCTCGCGCGTCACGTCACGGTGATAGAGATCAAAATCTTTCCACGCTCTTCTCCATGTCGCCCAAGCGCATAAAGTACGATTCATCATTGAGAAGTAATAACTTCCGTCTCCGAATTTTCTTGTATCTAAATGCATCGAACCGATTGCTCGTACCGATTCTTCATCCTTGTATTTCTCCAACAACTCCTCGCAGTACCCGAAGAAATCCGGATGCGGAACTGTATCGTCCTCCAAGATTATCCCCATCTCATTGTTCTCAAAGAACCAGTTCAACGCAGTCATAGGTCCTGGGCCACATCCTAAATTGTGCTCCGGTTGCATATAGTGCAACTTTGTTTCCGATCCTTCTACTGCTTGCACTACTATCAACCGCACTTTCTCACACAAACTCACCAACTGCTCATTGCTGTAGTCTCTAGGAGCATCCTGAAATACATACAAATCTTTAGGATGTTGCTCCATGATTCTATCCAATACATGCATTGTGTGGATGGGGCGATTATAGCATATGAGTAATACCGGTGTTGTCATAAATGATTTATACCCTTTTTCTTTCAGTCTTCTATCATCTTCAAAAAAGCACGTGCCTGCGCTTCGCGATATTGGTTATACGATTGTGGTACTACACCAAACTGCCCTTGCTCTATAGCATCAGCCAATGCTTTTTCCGAACGACGTTCAAAGAATCGCACATTAGTCTGTAATTGTTCCTTATTTACATCCAAATCTGATGCTATCACGAATTTATTTAATGCACGAGCATCCTCAATCACCGTACTCCACCCTTCAAACAACGACGGTTGAATAACCGCTTCCGCTTGTTGCATAATCAACAACTGCTCCTTCCGATCCAAGAATCCTAAAAACCGGATATTATCCTCTAATTGCAAATCATTTACCTTCTGCTTCAACGACGGCACATAATCCGGATTCCTGTCATCCCATTCCTTTCCGGAAAACAACACAAGCACATCTTTATGCCCTCGCTTTACCAATTCCGCTACTGCATCGATTACTACCGGATGATTCTTATGTGCCCAATACTGATTTGGAGAATAGAAATAGGGCCTATCTATTCCATGCTTGCGCATTACCTCATCTGTATCGAGCATGGAGAAGTCCGGATGTGTCACTGTGAAATGTTGCACATACACCTTCGCTTTCGAATCAGGGAATAATCGATGAAAATCACGCGCTGCATCTTCGCTGCTCAACATCAACTTATTTGACAAATATGCCGCTTCTAAAGAATGTTTCCTTGCTTCTACATATTTTTCGGGAGTGTAGAACTCAGGCAGATGAGCAAACTGAAAATCAGGGAACCAATTGATACGTTTGCTATCTGGTATGGGATTCGCTTCTGACACCCCGATTTCGCAAGGCATCAATGCATCTACCTCCACATTAATCCGATTAAAGAACTTTCGCTTACCATTCATACGTATAGGAACTACATTGAGCATCTTCTGCCATAATGATAATCCTTCTTTGTATGGATAATACACTAAATACGGATAACCCGTTTCTGTTTGTACGAAACGAAAATCTTTTTTATTGCTTAGAATCACTATCTCCGGTTTCTCTGCATCCGGCAACGTGTTCAACGCATTGACCCAGTTGAGCCAATAGTATGTGCCACCAATCCAGTTGGTATTGTAGCTAAAAAAGATTCCTATGCGTTTTCTTCTGCCCATTTGATATAGTCATTTAATCCTTGTTCTAATGTTACAGTCTGCTTATACCCCCACTCCTTCAAGATATGGATATCGGCTTTCCAGAATCGCGGATCACCTTCACGCACCGTACCGTTGAAGACAATCTGTCCCTTATACCCCTTCAATCTCGCAAACAGATTAACGGCATCTCGTATCGCGATAGCCTCTCCGTTGGCTACATTGATGACTTCGCCTCTGAAGGCTGCGTTCTTCATCACCAGATCCACCACCTGTGCAATATCTTGTATATGTATGAAGTCTCGCGACTCATCTCCCGTGCCATAGAACATAGCCTCAGCCGTATCCGTCATTTTGCGGTTCATATCCCAGAAAATCTGCTTGCGTAATCCGTTGCCGAACGCGGAGAAGATACGCAGCGAACAAGTCGGAACACCAAACTCTTCTGCAAACTCCTTGCATATAGCCTCAGCCATCGCTTTGTGTCTGCCATATGGAGACATGGGTGCTAACTGAGCCGACTCCGTAACCGGCAACGTTTGCGGATTTCCATATACCGCTGCACTGGATAGGTTAATGAACTTACATTTGGGACAATGTGTATGTATCGCATTCAGTATCGAATACACATTCGCGGTGTTCAGCAAAAAATCACGATATGGATGTTTCAACGAATCAGGCACACTCGCTGCTCCGCTGCAATTGACACACACATCATAACTTTGCGATTCAAACACAGCATTGAAATCCGAGTTGGATGCATCAATCTGCATATAGTGCTGTGTCGTATAGTCCGTCACCACATCGCATTGCCAAACCTCATGCTGTTTATCGAAGTACCGCACCAAATGCGAACCGATAAAACCTTTGCTTCCTATAATCAGTATCTTCATAGTCTCTTATTTTAGCGATTTTATCACTCGTGCAGGATTGCCAGCGACCAACGAGTACGGAGGCACATCTTTCGTCACCACGCTTCGTGCAGCTACCACACTTCCTTCACCTATCGTCACACCCTTCAATATCAGCGCATCCATGCCAATCCACACCTTATCCTCTATCTTGATCGGAGCACTATTCACATGCGACCAATCTTTATGCGCAATGTTATTTCCGGTCTCTAATAAGTCCTTATAGCATTGCTCATTATCTAGCTTTCGATACTCCCAGTTCGTACTATGGCTATCATGATCATACAGCGTAATACCCCATGCCATCATCACATCATTGCCTATATCTATTCGTGTTCGACAAATAAACTGCGCACCGCCAATATGGGTGTTATCTCCTATGTACACCTCGCCTTGTTGCGACTCAAACGTGAACTGCGCCTTGATTATACCGCGCTCTCCAATCGTTACATACTTACGATCTTCCGGAGTCAACCGTAAATCTAAGCAGTCACGTCTTTGCAGGATTGTACCTGCACCAACATTCATATAGCGTAGCTGCAACTCACGCTGCTTCTTGCGCAAAAAATATTGCCTAATAGGATTCCTCATGACTTTTAATCTTTTTATATCGCATTAATAGCTTATGCCCTATTCCGTTTGAGTAATACAAAGTCGTATAGAGACAAGAGATAATTGATTTAAATAAACTCCCACTTCCTTTATGCGCCCAGATAGCCTTTTTATCCTTTTCGAGATCAACTATTATATCGTCCGGATGCTCTAATGGTAAAATTCCATATATTGGTCTATTGCCTCTGCCATCATCGCTCCATGTATGTGTTCCGGCTTCATCAAATCCAATATTCGATATCAGATTCACAGCAGGATGAATAGTGATAGCATTGGTTTCAAACAAATGGATCTGCATCTGATAATCCCAATAGCTCTTTTTGTTGGTATCATGCTGTATCTCCAACACTTTGGAATACCACCAATTAGCCTCTACCCTATTTTTCGTTAATTGCAGCACCTGTTTTCTGAACTTCCATGCATTTAATCCGCGCAAATCCAAGTCAAACCCTTGCCATGTGCTACGCCATGCTGCCCATGCTCCGGTAATCATATAATGACTAAATCCATACGATTTATCACAATGCCAACTATCATCATATAAGGTAGCATTGATGAATCGCACTTGAGGATTGTTTTTGTACCGCTCCAATAACTCTTCGCAATATCCAAAGAAATCCGGATGCGGAAGACAGTCGTCTTCCATTACAATTCCATGCTCCACGTTCTCAAAGAACCATGTAATACCCGCTTGCGGACCGGGACCACAACCGAGGTTCTGCTTCTGGTAGAGCGTATATAACTCGCATGGCCAATCAACCAATTCCTTTATGACATTTCTAACTTCTTGTACTTTGATTCGGTCGTTCTCATTCCCCTCTCGTGCGCCATCCTGGCATACATACAACTCCGTAGGCTGTTGCTTACGTATCTCCGTCAAAACTCGTCTTACGTGGTCAGGACGATTAAATGTAATTAACAATATCGGTGTTTTCATAATTCAATTTTATAGCGCTTCATAAATATGGTAGTCGTACCACCACATTGCCGGATAGCAGAAGGCATACGATGCCATACCTATCTTTTTCCGTATCGATGCATCCCTGTACTCGGCTAGATTCTTGATTATCTTAGAATATAAATAGCACGCACGTATCATGGATAGCAACGATTGCTTCTCCATATCAACAACAAATCGTTGGCAAGTTTTTAATACATCAAATTCATTATCATTTATTTCAGCGACTCGGTTCTCTATCCGCCATGTAATAACATTAGACACTTGATGCAATCGATGAGCCATTACTTTACTATATACACCTCGCATCAGCAACCATAACGTTCGAATTAGTTTTCTCCACTTATTGATTTTTTCAATCTTAAGAGGATTATGGTCTGAAAAAGCAGATGTTACTACATCTTCATGCCGACGCCATACGCAACCTACGTATTCTATACCGATACCGGTATTATCCGCCGCAGCACATAATGTCAATCCCCAATCGAATGCTATTTCGGGAGCCACAGAGAATACATTTAACAATTCCTTTCTACATACGATGATATGTCCGGCTATTACATTCCCCAGGATGTTCTTATATATTGGAGGCATTGTATGAAATAATGGCTCTTCTTCTCCGTTTTCATTGCGTTTCAATTCTTGGCAGAAAACAAACGAAACATTATCTTTCATTCCTTCTACGCTTCGCTCCAATTTCTCTGGCATCCATATATCATCCTGATCACAAGGAGCTACCAAATCACAATTCACATATTGAAATGCATATCGGAAATTAGCATGCGGATCATGCGCTCCCTCATTCTTATATATTCGGAACAATTTCGGATAGCGCGTCTTATATTCTTCCAATATAGCCCACGTGCCATCTGTGGAACCATCGTCCGAAACGATAATCTCATTCGGCATCAAAGTCTGCGCAAGAACAGAATCCAACTGCTCTCTAAGGAACTTCTCTCCGTTATATGTCGCAATTACTACTGATATTGTCATATCTCTAAATTCAAATTTAGTTCTTCACGATCTAACGCATAATGCGATTGATAGTTCTTACGTCCTTTCATATTCACAATCACCATTCCTTTATCGATCAGTATTTTATCTGTGTCGTCTGTATGCCACCCCCAGGTATAAGCAAAATATGGGATATAGTTCGGCAACTTACTTAAAACCTCTACGGATTTATCTACATTCTCATTAAAATCTACCTCCGACAATAGTGGTGCTGACACATGTTCCCAACCATGAGATCCGATTGTTAATAATGGATACAGCTTATGCAAATTCTGCACTTCCTCTGCCGTTAAATACTTCTCCCCATTCTTAATGCGATAATGCTTACCATCAAAAAATGCAGGATTCAAAAATAGCGTAACTGGTATGCGCTGTTCATTTAACCAAGGTAGGATATTTTTTAACGATGCCCATCCGTCATCAGCCGTAAGCACCACATACTTTTTACAACGGAATGTATCATGCCTCAATCTATCAAACGCTTCTGATAATGAAATAAACTTATATCCTTTCTCTACAAAACGAAGTACAATATCCTTGAAATCTGAAGTTGATATCCAGTCTTGTGCGTACATTCCTTCTTCATCAAATTGATCACTCACTTGATGAAAACACAATACACGAATAGGTCGCAAACGAAGTTTTGTCCATTTGTAGAGAATTCTACTTACTATTTTTTTGATATTGGTCATTTTTCGTACGATATAGATTCACGTTGCTTAACATTATTTATGATTCTATATGCCCATACTTTACATTGCCATAAAATGTACGGTATATTATATGCAAATATCCGCTTCGTCTTACGATTCATGTAAGAATGCAATACATTTATCTTTTCTTTGTTCTGTTGCAACGATTTATAAAACTCTTTTTGATTTTGTTTGGTGGTGTATAATATATTTCGCGAATCTGTATTCAAAGCATAGCCTATCGCTTGGTTGATGCTATTGGTAACGATTGTACCCAAGTCTTTGTTTTTATCGCGCAATGCATGGATTTCATACGCAAATAACAAACTCTGCGATAAGATAGCGCGTGCCGCCATGCATCCCTTGCTACCTGTCGTTGAATTAGGTCGACGTATTACGTTATAGCATACCGTATCCTTCGCACTCACCCTTTGCGCGTTAAACATCGAGCTCCACACAAACACTACATCTTGTGCGGCACGTATCTCGGGATATCGTATCGATTTGCTATTCAAGAATTCACGCTTGTATAAACAACATGTATGAAAGGCCACATTATATATATACCTTGGTGCACATTGCTGCTCAATATACTCTTTTCCCGTAAAAGTTCGATTATGCGACTTATGAATTATTGATTCTTTTGTTTGTTGACCATTCTCTTTCTTCATGGAAAGATTGAATAGCAGTATATCCAAATTCATCATCTCCGCCTTGGATATCAAAACTCCTATAACTTTTGAACGTATGCTATCATCCGGATCTACACACCATATATACTCTCCTTGCGCTGCATCTATCCCGGTATTCCTCGCTCCTCCGGCAGTCTTATTTTCCGTGTGGCAAATCAATCTGATATTCGGATACCGCTTCTGATACTCCTTAATCACCTCCACCGTGTTATCCTTCGAGCAATCATCTACGCATATCACCTCATACTCCATTTGCGGAATATCCTGCGCCTCTATCGATTCGATGCATCGTCCGATATAAGGCGCCACATTATAACAGGGTAATATAAATGATAATTTAAGCATTTTTTTCTTTCAAAATTTTGCCTCTTCCGTTATATTATCTATCGTCTTCCATGGTTTTAGGATTCGCTTAGCCCAATCCCTTATCGAACCGATTCGTAGAAGACACCACCATGAGGATTTCCAATAATACTTATACCATAGTTTAGTATATGGTCTATTAATGTTTTCTATTTGCCATGGTTTGCGCTTATCGGAATAATGGATGATAATAGGATGCTGAGCGGCTTCTAAAAGTTCTTTCTTAAAATCCTCACTATGATTTACCCAAAAGGATTTCCAAAAGAATTTACTCTGAAAATTATATTGCAGAGGCAAACGAAGAATCTTGTCGTATAGCAAAGCATTCGCCACATCTTGATCCATCATACCTAAATTATGTTTCGCAGTATTTACATACTCCAATGCCTTTTCTGAATAATGAATCTCTCGGAGATAATCTAAATCATAAAGCATTGTGCCGTTGTTATAATAGCCATACTTGGGGTCATAACCTAACCGCTCAAAAATAGAAGGTTCATTCCAGTCCGGAGCCCAAACCATACCACATGCATTGCCTTTCAAATCCATCTCCCATAACGGACGGAGATCTCCATCTACTATCATATCACCATCCATGTAGATAATGCGACGCACGTCTTGTGGTAAGATATCAGCGATTTTTAAGTTATAATAAGCCGCATAATTAATGTGTCCGTATTGCGGAAAATCAGTCACCTTGCTCTTATCTATTTTGTAAATTGATAATTCCGATTGATTGTTGCTCACCAATCGGATGAATTTATCCTTCACTTTCTGAGGTATCGTATCATCCGTTATCCAATGAATATGAAATTGGCTTTCTCGATTATTTATAAACAGCGATGTAAGCAACACCCCATAGAATGGAGCATAATTTCTGTCACATGCCATCAAAATATGTATTACATCTTTTCCCATAATGATGCGGTTTATTATCAACTATATAGCAAACGCTGCCGGCATCAATGCTTGATACCCACGACGTGCTACTTGAATATCATCTGTAAAAAAGCCTTTCGACATCACAAGTAACGCGGTGGCATTCGTCAGTTTGTCACAGAAATCTTCCGGAGCAGTGCTATTTAGCGAGACTTGATACGACATATAGTACATCTGCGAACGAAGGTACAAGTTCGGAATCTTCAGGAAGAATGAACCTTCTTTCTTATTTAACTTCCCGAAGTCTTGATGCATCTCATCCGATACCCACTCTACTAAATCATTGCCGTAAGCATCGCAGAAGCTTACAGCCACAATCATCTTTGATAAGTCTGCAGTCGGATCATTCACACGATACTTGAACTCAATCTCCAGCGGTTCACCCATGAACGCTTCCGTGATATATTCCCCATTGGCTCGCTTGAACGCAATATTCGTTATCTCGACCTTCTTATTGCCAATCTTATCCGGTCTATTCACAATATCGGAATCTACATCGCCGATATTTGCTACCATATATCTGGAAACTGTATCATTTACATCACCCATAAAATCGATCATTCCATTCTTCAGCAATACTCCTCTTGTACACAACTGTCTGATGGATCCCATATTATGACTAACGAAGAGGACGGTGCGGCCTTGCCCTTGGGAAACGTCTTTCATCTTGCCGATGGCTTTCTTTTGAAACTCGGCATCGCCGACGGCGAGGACTTCGTCCACGACGAGGATCTCGGGTTCGAGGAAGGCTGCTACGGCGAAGCCCAGACGGACAGTCATACCGGAGGAATAACGCTTCACAGGGGTGTCAATATATCTCTCACAGCCGGAGAAATCAATGATCTCGTCCAGCTTGGCTTGGATCTCATTACGCGTCATGCCGAGGATGGCGCCGTTCATGAAGATATTCTCCCTTCCCGTCATCTCGCCATGGAAGCCCGTACCGACTTCCAAGAGGGAGCCAATACGGCCATGGGCACGGATAGTGCCGGTAGTAGGACCGGTGACGCGGCTCAGGAGTTTCAAGAGGGTCGATTTGCCGGCACCGTTCTTGCCGATGATGCCGACGACGTCGCCTTGCTCGACCTTGAAATCGATGTCGCGCAGCGCCCAGACGTAGTCAGAGTTGCCCTTCGATGCACGGTCGTTGGTCTCGCCGATCTTAAGATACGGATCCTCCTTGCCAAGGACGTTGGTGATCCAAAAGCGGCGGATATCGTGGGACAGGGTCTTGGTGGAGACCAGGCCGAGGCGGTATTGCTTGGATACGTGGTTGAATTCTATTGCTGTACTCATTGTTATATATTTTTCTGTTTATTTTTTAATCAAAAACGCGCAGCCTACGTCCGCATGGCTATTGGCCTACGCGGCCTTGAGCGTAAATGCCATTTAGTCTGCTTATGAGCAAGACTCCTAGACAGCCTAATTGTCATTTCTGCTCCGACATTGCCCAAACATGTGCACTGTCGGCTGCTTACAAAAACTCGTTGCACTCACAAAAAAGCGTTTCATTGCATTCCACTATCAAAAACATTCTCAACGTATGGCGTAATAATTTTTCTTTATTATCTGCACGTTGCATAGCATAGTCGTTTTTGAAAGCGTAGCGCTTTTTTGTAAACGTAGTGCGTTTTTGCGAGGAATCTAACAGGAACGATTTATCGGTGCTGTTAAGTGGAGTTGGTTAGTAAGCTATCTGGAAGCTGGCTCACAAGTAGGTTAGCAAGCAAATCCACTAAGTTACGACAAGTAACTGTTGATTCCGTGTTTTTGATTTATCTCCTTTCGTTTTATTCTTTATGAGTTAACCAAACACTCAGCGGTTAACCCTTTGGGTTCATGTGTTATCGTATGACTTGTCTTTCATAAACAAGTTTCCATATTCACGTCATTCGATATCACAATATATTTTCTATATATTCAACCGCTTTATAAAAACAATTCAAAAAACGGTCAAAAACATTTATTAAAACACCGCGATGGTGTTGTTATCATTATAAAATCGTTCTATCTGTGCACGTGGGCTGGCACCAAAGTTAACAAGTATCGCCATAGGCCATCCCGTTCCGCGCAGATACCCGAAGGTTTGATAGTGCTCCCGTTCAGTGAGCGCCGTCAATGCCTTACATTCCACAATCACATTGCCAATAGGTGTCTCTACCACCAAATCCATTTTAAGATATGCATTGAGAGGTTTGCCCTTGTAAATGGGATGATACTCCAACTCCTTATGCGCAGTAAAGCCGTTGGCCTGCAGTTCCGTGAAGAGTGCCTCTTGGTAGATATACTCCGGCAAGCCGGCCCCGAGGTTCTTATATACCTCTATCATCGCTCCCACAATGCCATAGGTGGCATTGACGAGTTCCGTCTTGCGGGGTTCCGGGACCATATGTATTGTTGTCTTATCTTGCATTTCAGTTATATTGTTAGTAGTAAAGTAGTAAATCAAAAACGCGCAGCCAACGTCCGCATGGCTATTGGCCTACGCGGCCTTGAGCGTAAATGCTTCTTAATGCGATCGTGAGCGAGCTCACATCGCCCTTAATAACCATTTTCGCTTCGACATTGCCCAAACATGAGCACTGTCGGCTGCTTACAAAAACTCGTTGCACTCACAAAAATGATCAAAAACATTTTCAACGTATGGCGTAATAATTTTTCTTTATTACCTGCACGCTGCATAGCCGTTTTTGAAAGCGTAGCGCTTTTTTGTAAACGTAGCGCGTTTTCGTGAGGAATCAAGCAACAATGATTGATCGTTGGTGCTTAGCAGAATAGGTCATTAAGCTATCTGGGAACTTGTTCACAAGTAGATTAAGGAACTATTACGTAAAACGCGATAGCGTTGCTGATTCCGTGTTTTTGATTTACAAGATGTCAATGTTCATTGGGTGCGAGTTCCGTCTTGCGGGGTTCCGGGACCATATGGATGGTGGTTTGTTTTTCTTTTTCTTTTCTTTGGTTTCCAAACGAGAACGATCACCGCTTATTTACAGGGAGTTACGATGGATTTTTGTCTTTTATCTTTCATGTTTAACTTTAAAATCCTTGTTTTCTGCCAGTTTTTGATAGAAAAGAATTACTTCGTGCTATACTTCCGGTTCTTATTAGCCCCTGACTCTTCCACCAATCCGGCAGCCACCAGTCCGTTCAAATAATCACGCGTTTGTGACACACTCAAACCTAGTTCTGCTGCAATCTCAGCATTCCTTGAATTCGGATGTTGAGCCAGATACGCCAATATAACCTGTCGTTTATCGCCGGATTTTGCCACTTTATCGCCGGATTTATCGCTGGAAACCTCATTTATCACCGGTTTATCGCCGGCTTCCACCATTTTATCGCCGGAACCAGCGACAAAAATTGTACACATCACACGTTCCGGGGAGTACATAATCTTGTACGACGGACGATGCTGCGTCTCGTTCTCCCATGTCGCGATGATATTCGGCACGCCACTTCCGGCACGCTCACCTACCCCAATCATCCCGAACATCTTCATTAGCGTTGCGTTACGTGGATCGGAGAAGCCTCCCTCCATCGCCATAGCCAGACTGATACGCATGTCCCCCGAATTGGCAAACGACAGCGTCTCCGGACTCTTGATGATCACCGTTCCCATGCGACCATAATAGTCCGCATGCACCAACGCATTCAGCAGCGCCTCACGCACCGTCTCATGCAATGGCGTATCGTCGTCCCGCTCATTATTCACCAACTTAAACGGCACCGGCAGATCACTCGTCAGCCGGTTGATGATCCGGAAATAGAAGTCGAACAGGTTACCGCTCCAGTCCCCAGACGACGAGATCACACGGTGCGTCCATCGAATCGACGGATCCATCCGCTCCTGATAATCCAGGAAATACTGCGAGAACTCACGCACAATCTCGTATTCGTACCCAAACATCAGCAGTCCTGCAATCGTAGGATGCACCGTCTTCGTCTCTGTATCCACACCCATCGCACCGATCCGACGCAGGAACAGTTCATCATCCAGCTTCGTCCACGCATGGTTCGGGTGCTTGGCATTGAACAGGATGCGGTAGTCGTTGATGCTATCCTGACAAAACACCGACTTGTCCATGTACGTCAGCACCTTCTTGTCGATGCTCACCTGAGCCGCGTCACGGAACATAGCCGACACCTGTTCACGCGTACAATGGTAGTCGCCTTCATGATTGCGACGGAACGTACCCTTGACGGGATCCAGTCCCACGTAGATGGGTCGCAACTCTCGCTCAGCACGAGGCACTACGATGACGATTATCGTCTCTCCGTCCACCTCTTGCGTACGCACCATGCTGTCCGTCAGGATGTTCAGGCTCACTTTCTGCGGATTGTTGATGGTGTTCCAGAAATCCCGAATCAGTGCTTCCGGATCGTCCAGATGCACCGCATGCAACGCATGATCCTTCGCCTCTTCCACACCCAGCAGAATCAACCCACCGTCTGTGTTTGCAAACGATGAGTACGTCTCCCAGATAGAATTCGGCAACCCTTTGGTGGCTTTCTTTGCCTCCAATTGGTTTCCTTCCCGATAAGCGGAGAGATTGCTAAAATCGATATCCTGATTGTTCATTGCGCGTTGGGTTTGTTGTTATTTGCGGTGTTTGCTTGTACGTACACGTATGTGCACATACACGCACTAGAAATCCGGCTGCAAAGGTACGAAAAAATTTTCATATATGCAAATATATGGAGAGAAAAGTGAGAAATATTTTATTTTTGCAGGACTTTTGGGCAGTTTCGAAGGGATTGAATGGATGGATTCGGAAAATTATAGCAATGATAAGTCGATTATAGCGATTATAGTTTTTGGGGGTTAGGTAATCAAAAAAGATTAGAGAAAAATCATCAAATAGAAATAGAACTTTTAGTTCTTCTTAGTCTTTGTTACTACCGGCTTACTCGAAAACAAGCTTTCACTAATCCGCTACTAACAAATCCTCTCATCCAAGATGACATTTCTATTTGATGTCAAAAAATGCCAAAAAATTACGAAAATGCTCGGCAATTGGCGACAGATTGTCACCGGTTCAAGCTACAAACGATAAGTTTTATCTTACCCAGATCATTGCCCCTGTCATTGCCTGTGGGTTGTTCGATACCGGCAATGACGGACTACCACCTTTTAAGAAAACACGTCGTTTCACTCCGTATAAGAAAACATTGCTTCGCGAAAATACGACAACCATCGTATTTTTATTCCGCGAAGCTTTAGACTTTGAATAAATTCGTAACGTCGGTCCTCCCAGCGGGACCCTCCGAAATTACAGTGCAGCGATGCTGCACATAACAAGGTTTTGGAGCTAAAAATTCAAGTAAATTTGATTTTTATCACTCAAATCCTTGTGTATTTGAATCTTTTTTTGTAATTTTGCAGCCAGAATGAAAATAGCTTTCACCACATTAGGCTGCAAACTGAATTTTGCGGAGAGCAGTGCGCTGGGCAAGGCATTGCTGGAGCGCGGACATACTCGTGCCAAACAGGGCGAGGAGGCGGATATATGTATCATCAATACGTGTTCTGTAACCGATACTGCGGATCATAAAGATCGGCAAGCTATTCATCGTATTAGGAGGCAGAACCCGAAGGCGATACTGATCGTGACGGGTTGTTACGCGCAGCTCAAGCCGGGCGAGATAGCCCAGATTGAGGGCGTGGATTTCGTTTTGGGACAAGATGAGAAGTTCCATTTGCCGGAGTTCGTCAAGAGATTAGAAGATTTGAAGATTCGAAAATTTGAAGATTCGAAGATTCGGATTTCCCCTATACGCGAGGTGGAGGATTTTCATGGGGCGTACAGCAAGGATGACCGAACGCGGTGCTTTTTGAAGGTGCAGGACGGATGCAACTATTTCTGCTCGTACTGCACGATCCCGCTAGCACGCGGTAAGAGCCGCAACCCGTCCATCGCATCGGTTGTCAAAGAGGCGCAGGAGGCGCTGAAGGGCGGAGCTAAGGAGCTCATTCTGAGCGGAGTGAACATCGGTGATTTTGGACGAAGCACCAACGAACGGTTCATCGATCTGCTGAAGGCGCTGGATGAGATATCAGATGTCAGAATTCAGAATTCAGATGTAAGAAGTCAGAATTTAGATGTCAGAAGTCAGAATTCAGATTATCGGATACGGATTAGTAGTTGTGAGCCGAACTTGCTGAGCGATGAAATCATTGATTTTGTAGCGAATAGCAAACATTTCGCACCGCATTTTCATATTCCTCTCCAGAGCGGCAGCAACGAGGTGCTGAAGATCATGGGCAGGCGTTACACACGGGAGTTGTTCGCGGAACGCGTAGCGCATATCAAGCGCGTGATGCCACATGCATTCATCGGTGTCGATTGTATGGTAGGCGTACGCGGAGAGACGGAAGAATGCTGGCGCGACTATGTGGATTTCATAGAGCAGTTGCCGGTGAGTCAGTTGCATGTCTTCACCTATTCAGAACGCGCGAACACACGTATGTTAGAGATGGATCTGACGGTTGTTCCGCAGAAAGAGCGTGAGCGCCGCAGCAAAGAGCTGCATGCTATCTCAGCCCGTAAGACCGAGGCTTTCTACCGCGAGCACGAGGGCTACGAGGCGACGGTTCTTTGGGAAAGCACGCACAAAGACGGACTGATGTTCGGGTTCACGGAGAACTATATCAAAGTCAGTTGTCCGTACGACAAGACGAAGGCCAATACCTTCGAGAGATTGACGATTTGACGATGAAAGTTAACGCATCAGTAATATTTAATAATCAAAAAAAATAAAGAAAAATACGGATTCTACAGTTGCTTAATGCAACTTAGTGTAATTGCTGATAAATCTACTTGTATGTATAACATACAGATAGCTTTCTCCCCCATTCCACTTATCAGTACCAATAAATTGACACTGATAGAATCCTCACAAAAATGACAAAAAATTCCGAAAATGCCATACGGGTAGTAATAATTGAGAATAATTGACGATTGAAAACCACGTAAACCGTAAATACTACTCTCTGTTGATTTCCTCGTAACAAACCCGTGCCGCATCAGGGTTAGGGAGACATTCCAGTTTATAGACAGGACAGAGTTCCAAGAGCAGGGCGATGGATTCGTAGATCTGATCCATCATCTTAGGCAGTACCTTGAGTCCGCTGACGGACGCAAGGATGAAGGGGTATGCCTGCGACATACGCAGCCGAGTGATGCTATTCTGAGGTGCTTGCGCCAACTGAACGAGTGCTGCCACGGGTGCCGAGGACGCTTTGTAACAAGGCGTCTTACCGCTCCAAGGGGTACCATAGACGCGCACAGTCCGATCGTCCATGATGCGCACGGCAGGATTATCATCATTGAGCAGTTCCACCTCCGGAAAAGCTGCTTTCCATTGCTGCGAATGTGTGCTCTTACCCGTTCCCGAATGACCGAGGAACATATAAGCGAGCCCTTCACGCACGGTGACGGACGAATGAAAAAGGAGGGTCTTGCGTCCTACCGTAGCAAACGCATAGACGAGCATTGCGGCATTATCGATAGCAAAACGCACATAGGACGGATGCATGAAAAGCGACACTTCGCTCCAATCCTCCGAGCAACGCATCGCACACACGATCTCCCCTTCCCGAGACATCGAGACGCGGAACAACCACTGCCCCGCAAGGCGGTACATCTCAATACGCGGCATGTCTTCGTCCGAACGGTCGGTATAGACATGTTCCCAGTTGTCCGACGAAGGGATAGCTTCGTCCTTCACACGGATAGTAAAGAGCGGAGAGGCATCGGTGGATATACGGAAAGGAGCATAGTTAGGCAGTTGTGCTAACTGCTCCTCGGTAGCTTCGATAGCGAAAATATGGTCGCCTACTTGGTAATGAGACATGACAATTAATAATTAATAATTAATAATTAACATTTTTTTAAGAATTCAGTATTCAGATTTCAGATTTCAGATTTCTTATCTCCCTCCGGTCGAACGATCTGCTTCGCCGTATGCAGATTTCAGATTTCAGATTTCAGAATTCAGAATTCAGAATTCAGTATTCTTATCTCGCTTCGCTCGAACGATTATTTGCAGAGCGAATTCTCAGAATTCAGAGGGTTTGCGGCCGCAGAGGGCGAAGAAGGGACAGAACGAAGGACACTGTTCGGGTTCGCATTGCGGGAAATCGGTAGCTTGCAAGAGTTGCTGAATCTCTGTCTGCAGCGCATCCATGAAAGGCTGCTCGATCGAACGGTAGTCCCGAACGGTCTCGCCCTCCACATCGATAGTAGTCTCTATGTCCGTCAGTTTGCGTCGGCAGAAATAGAGGTTCGGCTCGATCGGCAGCCCCGTACGGTCATGGGTCATGACAGCCTGACTGTAGATCAAGGTCTGACGCACGTAGCCTTTCTCTTCACCCACCATCATCTCCTCCCACGAGGATGCCATTTTCTTAGCGTGCGTAGTGTCGTTATACGAACCGGATTTGTAATCCACCACACGCAGCCGCTCATTGCCCGGAGGACCGTATATATCAAGCCGGTCGATGGTACCACCGGTAAGCAGTTCCCCGACTCCCTCGATACGCACAGGGAACGTACGTTCCTGCTCAAGAAGATAGATCTGCAGCCCCGTCTTGGCGTCCTCACGGTCACGCTCCAAGATATTAGAGACATAGCCCTTGATGATCACATTCTCCCCTGTGTGGAACTCGGGTATATAGGGTTCGGCAGAAGGTTGCCGAACGGCGCGCTCTTCGTTCATTGCCTCGTACGCCGCCATGAGCGCTGCCTGCATCTTCGTCTCGTCCGTCCGAACGGCTTCAATCGCTTCGGGTGTGACACGCACCGGCTGACGGTTGTCACAATGCATATAAGTACGGTAGATAAACTCCATCGCATGATGCACAAACGAACCGAGGGTGTTGGCTGCAAAGAGCACCTCTTCCTCCTCCTGCGGACAGAGTCCGAGGATGTACTGCAACTGAAAACTACGCGGGCAGGATATATAGGTATTGAGTGCGCTGGGTGAGAGCCTGTACCGTCTGCCGTCCGAACGCAGAAGCACCCCGTTCTCGGTCTTCAGCATAGAGAACAGCGAGTCGGTCTTCAGCGGTGCGTCGAAGGTATCCATTGGTGTCAGGACTGCAGATTCCTGCAGCGTCTGACGGATGATCTCGAACTCCGACGAATAGAGCAGCTGCATCACAAAACGGGACATTCCCCTTCCGCCGTCTGAGGTGTCTGCCGAGGAATAGAGGATCGTCGTTTCCCCGGCACGGCTCAGGAGCCTAAAGAAGTTATAGGCATAGACCGTAGCCCGTTCGTCGGGTGTCTGCATATGCCACGCTTTGCGCAGATAGAACGGTATAAACGAGCAGTCGGTCTGCCGTTGTGGGATGACACCTTCCTCCACGTTGAGGAGCAGCAACCGATCAAAATCCAACAGTCGTGTCTCCAGCACACCCATGACCTGAATATCCGTCACGGGTTCACCATGAAACGGCATCGTGACGCTCTCCATCGTTCTTCTCATCAGCAGCCTCAGCAGCCTGAGAGTAAACGGCACTCCCAGACCGGTCTCCACCAACAGACGCATCTGATGAACGATCTTCCGCACTTGGTACTCAGACTCCAAGATCAGCAGTTCCTGCCATGTTAGTTGAGAGGTGAGAGGTGAGAGGTGAGAGGTGAGAGGTGAGAGGTGAGAGGTGAGAGGTGAGTGTTGAGTGTTGAGAGTCTCGGCTATCAGGCGATCAATGAGATCGGTGGTGACGAGATCGTCCGCATCGCCGTTCTGACGGTCGGAGAGCCAAGACAGGACACGGGCATAGACGGCAGTGTTCCGCAGCGGGAAGCCTTTGGTGATATTCACCGGCTCGGGCTCGGTATCGCCTTCCAGCGTGATAGCAGGCAGGGTGTAGATCACCGGCTCCAACATCGTCTCGTCACAAATGACAACTCCCACTTTCTGCCCATGGGCGGTGTAGTTCTCCTGCAACCACCGATGGACGTATTGCGCTTGCGCCTCACGGGAAGAACAGGATATAATGTTTAATGTTGAATGTTTAATGTTTAATGGTGTAGGATCATTGGCACTACCTAAGATAGCGCTGTTCATCTGAGCGAAGGAGAAGGCTTTCTCGTTCGTTTGGAAATCGGGCACGAAGTCCCAATAGAACTGCGCCTGTCCGGCATCGCGCAGCAGGGTCATCAGTTCCCTCTCCACCGGCAGCAGATAATTGAAACCGACGAAGATATACGTCCGTCCTGCCACGAGGGCTTGCGTGCTCTCATCGTTCCAATGCTCAATGACGGCACGTTGGCGCATTCCGGGGTACCCTTTTTGCTCCGCCTCCATCTGTTCGCGCAAGGTCTTATACAAGTCGTACAACTGCCTCCAGAGCAGCTCGTACTGATGCCTAACGGAGTCATGGGTAGCCGTAGAAGCCTGCGGATTGACGAGCGAACGAAGCCGTTCCTCCGTCTCGGGATCCAACTGCCAACGGCTCAACTCATGCGCAGCTACCGTGTTCGCAAAGAAATTCTCCACCTCGGAAGCGGGCATCGAAGCGTCTATATTCGTGAAATCCGCCACCATCTGCCTGCCCCAGTTATAAAAGAGATCGAGCGACATCTGTTTGCCCGGATCGGTCTCGAGGGTGCGGTATATCTGATAGAGCCGCACGATAGTGAACAGCTCGTCCTCGGCATAGAGGGGACTGAGTGCGTCCTGCAACTGCGGCAGGGTCTGTACCTGCGGTGCCCATACGGCTTGCGCATGACGCTCCTGTTGCAGCCGCAGCAGTTCGTCCTTGAGCACCAGACCGGCACGATGAGAGGGCAGCACCAAGGTCGTGCGGCTCAGTTGCTCCCAAGGGATCGTCTCGATGATGGAGCGGGCTGTTTGTTGCAAGAAACTATCCATGGACTTCTACCAGTTTGTTTTGTCGCGCGAACCAGAGGTAGCCTCGCACAGGGTTGTAGCCCATACGACGCAGTGCCTCTTTGTAGTCCTGCACTTGTTGGATATATTTGTCTTCCCATTGACCGAACTTATAGTCCAGCACGATGGCTTCGTGGGTATCGGGATTGATCATCACACGGTCGGGACGGAGTTCACGCCGGTCGATATAGATGGCTTGCTCGAGTTTGAGTTGCCAAGGCGCCGTGAACCAATCCCGCATCTCGTCATTGCCTCTCCACGCTGAGGAGATAAGCGTGCGCAGTTCGTTCCGCTGTTCCGAAGAAGCTATCTCACCGCGCGTAGCAAAATCATCGAGCACCTGTTCCAACTCATCGGCTTTGCTTAGATGCGCGAAGATCTCATGACAGAGCGTTCCCTCTTCCATACGAGCTACACGCCGGTACGCCTCCTCACCATAATCGGTGTAGAGCGCACCTTCCTGAGACTGCACGAACCGCACTTGGTCGCTGTTCGCCCAGATCTCTGCCTCCTCTGTCCTTTGTCCTTCGTCCTTTGTCCTTTGTTCTTTAATGACAGGTGTTCCCGCTTCGTACTCGTCGGCTTCGAGATAATCCATGATATACCGTCCCACATGATTGCAGGTGCCCATGACGCCTTTGGAGGTGACGGGGTACGAGGTGGAGACATAGAGATTATCCTCGGCACGGGTGAGTGCCACGTAGAGCATGTTGATGTTATCAATGCGCATGTTCAGGTGCTCGGAGTCATAGACCGGTCTGTAAGCGGACTCCGCCATCTCTGCGCCGTCGGGCACAGGGACATAGTCATTGCCGCCTATGCCTTCCGCCACTTCGCACCATATCTTCTGCGGATGTCTGCCTGCCTCTTTGGTCCACGTGCAGAAAGGCACGAAGAGTGTCTGTGCCTGCAAGCCCTTGGAAGCATGCACGGTCAGAATACGGATCGCATCGGTGGACGAAGCAGGGATCGGTTTCAGATGCATGGTGTCGTCCCAATAGACGAGAAAATCCTCCATACGGCTGCCGTACGAGCTGACATATTCACGGGTACGGTCGAGGAGGTTATTGACATACGCCGTCTCGGTACCGTGGTACTGTCCGTCGGCATCGGTCAGCAGCAGTCGCATCAGTTCGCAGACAGCCTCGTAGAGAGGCGTACGGGCAGAGACACAGCTCTTGATCTGCTCGATGAGTTCGGGTTTGCCCGTTCGCATAGCTATCCACTGCGCAGCTACCTCATCGTTCCGAACAAGGATCTTCAGTCCCGCAATGAGGGTCTGCACATCTTCCGAAGCCTCCAACAGAAAACTATCCGACGAGACCATCGGTGCTGCCGTCAGAAGGGGGTACTGCTCCTCAGAGAGTTGTGTCTTGAGGTCGGTGATAAGCGCCGCCTCTTTCTTCTCACGCACGAGGATCATCATGTCGGAGGGTTCGGCACCTTTCGCCAAGAGCGCCTCCATCCGGTCAAACATATCGAACGCCAACTCCTCCTTGGTGCCCTTGGGGAACGCACGAAAACGGACATATCCGCCTCGTTTCTTATCGGATTGATAGAACGCGTCCAGCGTCTCGGGCGTGAAGCCCTCGTCATAGATAGCATGGATCAGTTCCTGCTCCTCCTCATAAGGGTAATGCGCCATGATATGTTTAAAAAGCGAGAGGTTGAAGTTCACCACCTGCTCGCTGCTGCGGTAGTTACGGGTGAGGTTCGGGAAGGCACGGTTGATCTGCGCCCCGTAATGCGCCTCGTCCGTTCCGAGGGAGGACATGATTTTCCAATCTCCGTTTCGCCAGCGGTAGATAGACTGCTTAATATCGCCCACCACGAGCATCGTGTGTCCCTCACCGGCCAACACATCCTGCACCAGACGGTTGATCACCGACCATTGCAGACGACTCGTGTCCTGAAACTCATCCATGAGGATATGGCGGTAACGGATACCGGCTTTCTCCAAGATGAAATCGGCGTCTCCGGCTTTGAGGGCATTGCTCAGCAGGTTCGCCGTACGCGCTAACAGATCGCAGTTGGCTTCCTCTAAGTTACGCTGTATCAGTTTCTGCAGGGATGCCATGAGCTCCATGTCCCGACTGAAACGGACGGTGAGCTGAAGGGTGTTGTATATCCGTCCTACGCGGGCTGCGAGTTCGGTAGCTTGAGCCATCTCGTCGGCATTGCAGCTCTTGTCGCTCACGCCTCTGAAACGATCTTTGGCAGCCAGCTGCTCGGGGTGCTCCACACTCTGCAAGAGACGTTCGTAAGCCGTTTTCGTATAGCGGTTATAGGGCTCGGGGTTACAACGGGCAAGCAGCGACTTGAGTTCCGCTAACTCAGGGCAGTCTCTCCACTGCTGCTCCACGGCTTGTCGGCGACGCGCGATAGACGCCGCATCAAAGAGGATCCGTCCCTCGGCATCCAGCATCTGCACCGACTCGTTGTACAGCTCTTTCGCCATCATACAGAGACTCTGCCGCACATCCCAATGGGACTCCTGATCGAGCTTGAGACGCATATAGTCCTCGAGGATCGTTCGGTCGGAAGGCGTCATGTTGGTTGTCAGCAGCTGATCCACGGCTTGCCGGATCACATGATCCAGATCCAGCTCGATGGACAGCCCTGCACTCATCTGCAGCACACTCGCCAAACCGTCCAAGAGGGTCTGCAGGAACGAGTCGATGGTACGGATATGCATGTTGTCGTAATCCAAGAGCATCTTCCGAAAACAGTCCCCTGCCCTCTGCGCCAAGAGCTCATCCGGCGCATCGGCGTCACGCAGCATGAAATCACGCGCGCGTAATAAAAAAGCAGGCTCTGTGCCCTGCGAGATACCATACAGATACGCGATGATACGTTCGCTCATCTCGGCAGTAGCTTTGTTGGTAAAGGTGACGGCAAGGATAGAACGGTAGTCCTCACCGGAAAGCAGCAACCCCACATAGTAGGCTGCCAAGGTATATGTCTTACCGGTTCCTGCGGAAGCACGGCAGACATTTAACGGGTGTCGAACGTCTATCAATGGTGTATCAATTAATGCTGTAAAGCGGACTGCAGTTGTGCTACGTGCTGACGAAGAACGGGATCGAACTCCATGGTATCACGCACATAATCAATCGAGTGCAAGATAGTAGCGTGTGTCCGTCGTCCCATACGGAAACCGATCTCGGTGAGGGAACTATCGGTCAGTTGTTTACTGAGGTACGCGGCTACGTGACGCGCCAAAGCGATGTCCTTCGAGCGGTTCTGCGCCACAAGGGCTTTCTCTGGGATGTTATAGTGCTGCGAGACAGCATGCAGCACATCGTCCACGGTTGTCGTCTGAGGCTGCATAGCCACGATATGACTCACCACTTGCTCTGCCAACGGAAGGTCGATCTCCCGATCGGTCAGCGTAGAGTGCGCCAAGAGCGATGCAAGGATGCCTTCCAAGTCACGAACCGACTCGCGTACGTTCATCGCAATGAAATCCACGATCTCGTCCGAGAGCATGATGCCGTCACGACGCATCTTGCTGAGCAGAATATTCTTACGCAACAGATAGTCCGGACGAGCGATCTCTGCAGACAGACCCCATTTGAAACGGGTCAACAGACGCTCCTCGATGTCCTTGAGCTCCACCGGCGGACGATCACAAGTCAGGATCAACTGCTTACGGCTCTGCTGCAGGTAGTTGAAGATATGGAAGAACGTATCTTGCGTACCTTTCAATCCTGCGAAATACTGGATATCATCGACGATGAGCACATCCACCGACTGATAGAAATTGAGGAAATCAGGTATCCGGTTCTCCTTACGCGCGTCTTGGAACTGCAACTTAAAGGTGTTCGCCGATACGTATAACACGCGTGCCTGCGGGTTGAGCGCAAGCGCCTGATGACCGATGGCGCAAGCCAAGTGGGTCTTTCCTACTCCGCTGCCTCCGTAGATAAAGAGCGGGTTGAAAGCTGTATATCCGGGTTGCTTAGCCACAGCCAGACCTGCCGTACGGGCAAGTTTGTTCGGCTCACCGGCGATGAACGAATCGAAGGTATAGAGTTCGTTCAGTTTGGGCAGATCGTCGTTGGACACAGCCGCCGGATGACTCACCCCATACTGATTAAAGGTACGTGCGGGTGCGCCCGCGGACGGAAGACTCGTACCTGCGCCTGAGGCTGAATCAATCAGCACGCGGTACTCTAACCTCGTACCCTGTCCGAACACGCGATAGATAGCAGCCGAGAGAAGAGGGATATAGTTCTCCTCGATGTACTCCGCTACGAACTGCGATTTCACCTGCAACACGAGCACGCCCTCCGCGTATTGCAGAGGTACAATGGGCGCGAACCATGTCTGGTACGCACTCGCTGTCAAGTTATCAGCCAAGATGGTCTGACACTGAGCCCATTGTTGTTGTATCGGTTGCATCATTTTGTTCTATTTTTATCGCTTTTCTAACTCCCGTTTTTAACGAAAGCGGGTGCAAAGGTACTGCTTTTTTTTGACATGACCAAATTTGCACCTCATCGCCATTTTTAAAACCGACCCTAATTAGCGCATTTTTAGGCACTTACAAATAAATCTCTCATTTTCAGCACTTTAACTAAGTTATCAACATCTAACATGTTGATTTATAGCATGTTTGATTTTTGCAATACCTTATTGCATTTTTTTGATAAAAAAACTCGTAACTCCTGCATTTTCGGGGGGTTACGAGTTCTAAAAAAAAGTATTAATTTAGAAAATCTACAAATAGCAGAATGTTGTTTTTTGCGTCTGTGGAACACTTATTTATCTTTTTTTCCAAAGACTGAGAAGTGTACATAGCGTTTGGGGTGTGCCTTGATGTCGGTCAGCAGAGAGTCGGCGGAGATGACGGTTGCATCGACATGGTTGTAAAGCGATTTATTATAGATCAACTGACCGAGCGTACCTTTCTGCGCACGTACGTCCGCAATCACGGCGTTCACGCCACCGATAGCGGTGTCCACACGAGCTACCGTGGCTTTGAGATCAGCTGCTTTGATGTCCGCAATGACCGTATTGAGATTAGCGATAGCGGTGTCGGCATTGTTAACGATACCGGGTACCTGCGTGTTCATGATTCGCCGCAAGTCACCCGACACATCGGTCAGGTCGCCGGATATACGATCTACGTTCGCCAAGGTCGATTTGAGATGATCGCCTTCCAACTGACCGTTCAGCTGCGCCACGAGCGTATCTACCTGCTCCACCGCATTCGCGATCTTGGCAATCAACTCGTTCTGCAGGTTCTCTACGATACCCGGGAGATACACCGTCGGAAGGGTTGCTCCATGAGCTATCAGCGCCTGTTGCTGCAGTTTCTCGGTCGCATCCTCGGGGAACAACAGTTCCAGCGCCATGCCGCCTAACAGTCCGTCTGCACGGAGAGCCAGACTCGTGCCCTCGGGCAGAACAATATCCTTGCGGATAGAGATATCCACGGTAAAAGCACTATCTTTGGTGAAATCATAATGGAGCCGATCCACCTGTCCCACTTTATGCCCCATGATAAACACCGACGCCTGTTCTTCCAAACCATGGAGGTTCGTATAGACGCCATGATAACTGTTGGTCGGCGAGAAGATATTCACGCCTTTGAGAAAATTAAACCCATAAAACAACAGGAACACGCAAATGATTGCGAGTACACCCACTTTTATTTCTCGTGTATATTTCATTTTAATGAATAATTAACAATTAATAATTAACATCTTTCACCTTTCCACTTTTATGATCCAGCAATCGGGGAAGAGGGACAGCAGTTTCTTGCGAGCCTCCATCACTTTCGCACGGTCAGGATCGGCTGCGGTGTAGTATTTATACCATTCTCCTACTTTCATACATTCGCAAACCTGCCCTTTGAGCTGCGGGTCATTGGGTTTCAGCGGCGTCTTGGACGCACAAATCTGAATAGCAAACAATGGTCCATGTAAGGGCTGTCGTTGGTCGTTTGTCGTTGGAGTATCAGTCTTCAGGGTATCTGAATTCTGAATTCTGACATCTGAATTCTGAGTATCTGAACTCTGACTTCTGACTTCTGAATTCTTTTCACTCGCTTCTTTCCTCACCGCCTGTTTGTGGGTATATGCGCCGAAAGCGTTCACCAACGCATTCGCCATCTGCGCCATCGAAGCAGGCTTATTCAAGAACCGCTCTTCCTCGGGATTCGAGATAAATCCCATTTCAAAAAGGATCGAAGGACACGCCGTCTTGAGCAACACCCAGAATGCTGCTTGTCTGACGCCTCGGTCGGAACGGTTCAGGTGCCCCACAAACCGCTGCTGTACCTGCTCCGCAAAACGCAGGGACTGATCCATGTAGCTATTCTGCATCAACTCGAACATGATATATGAGTCTATCGAGTTCGGGTCAAAACCCTGATAGGTTGTTTTGTAGTCGGACTCCAACTTCATCACAGCGTTCTCACGCATCGCCACATCGAGGTTCGCCTCCATACGGTCGGTACCAAGGATGAACGTCTCCACACCGCTCGGAGCTTTCGATTCAGCAGAGTTGGTATGGATAGAGATGAACAGGTCGGCATTCGCTTTGTTAGCTATGTCCGCACGAGTCTGCAGGGGAATGAACACATCGGTCGAACGGGTATATACCACTTTGACATCGGGGTAGCGCTCCGCGATGAGCTCACCCATCTTGAGCACAAGCGAGAGGTTCAGATCTTTCTCCTTGGAGAACTTCCCGACAGCTCCGGGATCCTTACCTCCATGACCTGCGTCAAGCACAACAGTATATGGCTTCTCCGCCCACACCGTCCAGCTCATCAACAATGCCATTATTATATAGAAACATTTCTGCATACTACTCCTAATTTAAAAATCGGCTGCAAAGGTACACTTTTTTTTGCATATATGCAAATAAAAAGCGAAAAATCGCCAAAAAAATGTACGAAGGAACAATGTAAGATGAAAAATTTATGTAAGAAGGAAGAATGTAAGATGTACAATTTATGTACGAAGGAAGAAAAAGCGCATCCTCACGGGTGCGCTTATTCTTGAATGGACGATTGTCCGCCGCGTAAATCGGAAATCCCGCGAAGCGGTAGAGTCCTTCGTATTTATAATACTCTCACGCCTTGCACATTGTACTTCGTCCCTTGGTGCATCAAATACAGCACGCCGTTCTCAAGCACCTTGGTACATGGCATCTTATCCCCTTTCACCTCCTCAACGCCTTGCTCGGGATCAAACGCCATGCCTTCGATCTTCACATTACGCAGACCGATATACTTGCTGTCCTTCACCTCGCCGTAGTCATGCCACGGCAGGATGCGGACGTGAAGCGTCTCACCGGCAGGAACGGTCAGCGACGGCGTCAGATCCACGTGCTCGATCACGCGGGACGGCATATTACGCTTCTCGGCGATGGTAGTCACGTCGGTGAAGGCATCGCCGAAACCGGTATTGAGATGATAACACATGGTCGAAGTACCGTCGGCAGTTATCTCCATGGCGATACGGGTGATACGTACCTCCATAGCAGACGGAGCGGTGATCGCGAAATCGAGGTAACGGTTGGCGTTCTCGTCTATCTCACCTGCAGGCCACGGCGTACGTGCGGAGCCATCGGCGGAGTTATGGAAACGCGCCAAGACGATCGTCGTAGAGTCGCCATCGACGAAATAGTTCTTCGATGCGTTATAATCGATACAAGCCATCTGACTCATGCTGAACTCGGCGCTTATCGGTCCTTCTACCACGGGATCAGGAACGGGTTTGGCACCGATAGCCCAGAACGCACTGACGGCAGCTCCGCCGTCCAGCGAGATAGCCGTAGCACTCACCGGCAAAGCGATCACATGGTCACCCGTAGTCGCATAAACGGTGTCATAATGGAATCCGCCGGTTGTATAATTAGCGCGGATAAACACTTTTTGGAACATCGAACCGCCTTCATACGAAGCCTGTGCGGTCGAAGCGTAGTACTCTTTGTCAAGCGAGATCTGCAAGTTCGCAGTCGCACGCAGCCTAACCGTTCCGTGAGCAGGATCCAAACCATAACCGGTCAGCAGGAACTCTTTGTTCTGCGGCACAGAGCAATAAACCTCGCCGATATTGATAGACGCAGGATTAGCGGTAATGTCTGTCGGCACGTCAATATAGTCCGCAAGGATTCCCGTGTTCTTCAGCAGCTGAGCCGCCGAACGAGCCACGAGGTTGCCGCCCATGGCGTTAGTATGCGTCTTGTCACCCGTGCAGAAAAGCTGACTCAGACACGCGCTCTCTCCATAGGAGAGATAGAGCACTCTCGTAGCTTCCGTCAGGTCAATAAACGGCACGTTCTTCTCGGCAGCCACCACACGCATCGCCTCCACATAACTCATCGACAGATCATCCGCAGGCACGCTTTGGTTCTGCTTGAGTTCGCCGTTTTCTATCTTCGCAAACTTATCGCCAAGGTCATGTTGACCCTTACGAGTGATATTGTTTCCGCTGAAATACGCACGGCAGATCGGTCCAACGAGCACAGGCGTCACGCCCAATGCGCGCGCTTCATCAATAAATAGACGCAGGTACTCGCGATATGTAGTCTGCGGGTTCGTACCACGTGCATCCGTCGGAGCAGGCAGACCTTTCGTCTCGCAATAAGCGGCATACTCACGGTTATCCAAACCGGAGAGGTTGCTGTCGTTGCCCTCATCATTATGCGCAAACTGAATAAGCAGATAGTCTCCTTCACTCATCTGGCTCTTGACGGAAGGCCAATAAGCGGCTCCTGAGTAGAAACCACGGGTGTCAGCTCCCGATTTGCCACGGTTATTAACGGTCACAAACTGCGGATCGAAGAACGAACCAAGATACATGCCCCACCCTCGTTTGTCGGTGGTACTCTCGTCATACTCAGCCATCGTCGAATCGCCGATTGTGTGTACTTTGATTGCTCCCTGCATCATCGGCAGGCACAGCAGCATTGCTGCAAATAGCGAAAAGAATTTTCTCATTGTAAATTATTTAAATTGTTTATTTCTCTATCGGTTTTTTGCTGACCTTCATGTCATAGAGGATGAATGATCCGGAACGAGTCGGACCTGGCTCCAGCCAGAAGGTCAAGGAGTGACAATTATAAATAGGTACGGTGAAGGTTTGGGGTTCCATCTTGTTGTATACCTCTATTTGCTTGACGAGAAGATGGTCGGCAAATACATTGAGTTTGAAATGATGGTCCTCGCGTTCACCGAGATTGAGCAACATATCCATATCGTCCCAGTATTCGCTCTGGTTCGCGATAGAGAAGGTACAGGTCTGGTATTCGCCAAAGGGGTTGAAAGAGACGACAGAGGCTTGTCCGCCATTCTGGTTATTCATCAGGTGGAGTATACCTATCTGTCCCGCCAGACCGCCTCCGGCTGAGGTACCTGTATAAGCACTGACATCCGATGCACCGATGGCACTTCCGGCACCCATCATGAACATCAGCGCGGCGTCGGTAAAGGTGACATCTTCCAGTCCAAGCGGCATATTCGCTTCCAGCATAACACCCTTATAGATCTTCGAACCGTCCTTCATCGGGAAATAGTAACGTACCGTGCCACCCGGATGGAAACAGTCATTGAAATCGAAATCCGTCAAGGTGGACAGATAGCGTCCTACATAGTGGAAGTACGGACTACCGCACAAATCAATCAGGTCCGCTTCTTCGGGACACTCCGGGCGGTTATGCACGAATAGATTGTGCTTCACCGGTTTGCCGCGATAGAGGGCGATATCCGCTACGCAGACATAGCAATCTTTATTCGAACCGTGTCCGCCCTTGACAAACTTGAGCGTACGGCACTTATGGATAGGCACCTCGAAATACTGGTTAGGCCAGAAACAATGCACAAGCGTATCCAAGACCAGACTGTCATCCGCATAGACCTGAATGCGGTCATCGTCCAGCGTACGGCGTTTGGTGAGCATACCCAAGTAGAAGGAGATATAGTCAAACTCTCCCGCCAGATCGAATAGGAAATAGGAATCAATCTGATCGCCGAGGAAGGTAGTTCCCGTCGTCATGATAAATCCTTCGGTGAACTTCTCGCCGCCCATGGAGAACGTGATATGCTTCGACTCTCCTGTGAAACGAACCGCATTCGCATCGCCCTTGCCGCGAATGGAGAAGGGTTTGACATTCTTCATCAGCGAACAAGGCGAAGGCAGTTTGGCGAGCTTCTCCTTATTGGGATTGAGAACTCCTTCTTCCGGCACATCAGCCAGATCTTCCTCCGGATAAGCATAGATATCGACGCAACCGAAAGTGATTTGCCCGAGGAAAGCCGCCGAGCGCAGTTCAACGCCGAAGGCGATCATGTTCTGTCCGGACACATCCACCACCACTTGCCGCGGCAGGTCGGTCTGACGAACGATGCCCTCATAGAGGATCTTGTGCTTATCGCCGTATACGACGAGCCAGGCCGTCGCTTTGGAACTATTGTTGTTATTCGGTCCGACGATGAAGGAGATCTTCTTATACTGCTTATTGAGCCAGAAATAGGAATTCGCTGAAGTGGAATTGATTAGTCCTTCATGCGTATGCATTACCAGACCGCTATAGTACTCTTTCCATCCTATATTGAAACTGTCCATACAGTCGGTCTTATGGTAGGGGCTGTAATAGGGTTTCTTCTCCAGCGGCTTGCGGATAGCGGTAATGGACCCGGGGGTGTAGTACGGGAATATTTCTTCCACCAGTTTGACTTTGCGCTTAGGTGGCTGATACGGCAACTCAGGAGCCACCACCGTCTCGCCCTCCTTCCATAATTGCACTTTCGCCATCGTGACATCGCTATCAAAGACAATCAGGTCTATCTTCAGTTCATGCACTCCTTTCACATCCACGACAATGAAATTCGGTGCATCGTAATATCGAACGGGTTCGTCGTACAGCGTATTGCCATCGCCTTGGATGCGCAACACCGATACCGCGTCTCTCTTACAGCCGCTACAATAATCTCCACCTACCCAGAAACTGAGTTTGTCGTACTTCCCCTCCAGGTTATAGGCTATACTCTTCGGGATCCAAGTGCCCATAGAGATGGCCGCATTGACTTGATAGAGGTGGCAAAAACCCGCTCCTTGATCCTCATCAATCGTAGACGGATAGGTTTTCACTTCCTTGGAGGAGTCTAGCGCCTTTGCCTCCAATACGTCGGTGAGCCATACTTGCGAGTGAACCGCTACCACGCCCCATACCAACAGGGCAAAACATAGGAATTTTTTCATATAATTCAGATTTTAGTATTTCAAAGCAATTTGACACATTTTAATATATTACAACCATGATATCTCCGTCGAATAGTCTTCTCCGTCATAGACACAGCCGTCGGACCATTCGCGACCTTCGATCTCGGTGACGATGTACACCGGTTTTTCATGCGTGAGGATATGCTTATCATCATTGAACTCAATAACGATATGATTGTCGGTAATTTCGGTGATTCGGTAGTCATAGAAACCGAACATCTTCAGTTGGTCTCCTAATTTATACTCTTGCTCTATGGGTTCGTCGTATTCCCATTCTCCACGGGTATATACGGTCCAATGACAGCGACCGTGCTTGATTTGCAGTTTGACTTTTTGTTCCATGATAGTAGAGATTTTGCTGCAAAGGTACTACAATTTTTTGATATATGCAAGAAAAAAATTATTTTTTTTTGTCGTTTGTCGTTGGGCGGTGGTACTTCGAGGGCACCGACACGGCTCCGCCGTCCCACCTCGAACGTACAGTCGCATCCTGCCGGATATATACAAATAAACGGATTTTTTGTAAAAAGGGCAAGCCCTCTATTTTAATCGCTATGAGCATGTTTGTGAGCAAGCTCCCACATACCCATAGTGCTTAAAATAATAGAATAAATTCTATTTTTTACAAAAAAATCCGTTTTTATTTGCATATGTGCAATTTTTGTTGTACCTTTGTACCCGATTTTGACTATCTATGCACAACGAGCATGCAAAAAAGTGAATTTACACCCGAAGAAGAGCAGATGATCCAACGCGAGTTTGAGGCGTTGTTAGACGACTATGCCCATACTCCCCACCGTCAGAAAGTGGAGCTTATCACGCACGCGTTCAAGTTTGCAAATCAGGCGCACTATGGTGTTCGCCGCTTGAGCGGAGAACCGTATATGATGCACCCCCTTGCTGTCGCGCGCATATGCGTTCGCGAGATCGGATTAGGCAGCACGAGTATATGCTCGGCGTTGCTGCACGATGTGGTGGAGGATACCGATTACACGGTGGAGGATATAGCAGGTCTGTTCGGCGATAAGATTGCCCAGATAGTCAGCGGTCTGACGAAGATCAGCGGCGGTGTGTTTGGCGACCAAGCTTCCGAGCAAGCGGAGAACTTCCGCAAACTGCTGCTGACCATCAGCGATGATATACGGGTAGTGCTCGTGAAGATTGCCGATCGGTTACACAACATGCGTACCCTTGGTGCACAGCCCAAGAACAAGCAATACAAGATCGCCGGAGAGACGCAGTATATCTACGCTCCCTTGGCACATCGTCTGGGTCTATTCCCCATCAAGACGGAGCTCGAAGACCTCAGTTTCAAATACGAGCACCCCGACACATGGCAGGAGATACACGATAAGTTAGAAGCGGTAAAGGCGCATCAGATGGAGAGCTTTGAGCAGTTTGCGGATCCTATCCGCGAGCGACTGACCAGCATGGGGTACGAATACACCATCAAAGCGCGCATCAAATCCGTCTATTCGGTCTGGAAGAAGATGATGAGGCAGCAATGTGCCTTTGAAGATGTGTACGACCTGTTGGCGGTACGAATCATCTTCACGCCCAACGAGTCGATGAGCGAGAAAGACCAGTGTTGGATGATCTACTCCGCTATCACGGAGATGTACCGTCCTCACCCGGAACGTATACGGGATTGGATCTCGATGCCGAAAGCGAACGGCTACGAGGCGCTGCACGTGACCGTCATGGGCGGCAACGGAGAATGGATCGAAGTGCAGATACGTACCGACCGAATGAACGAGATAGCCGAACGTGGTTACGCCGCGCACTGGAAATACAAAACCGGAGAATCCGACGACAGCGAGCTCGATAAATGGCTCCGCGAGATCAAAGATATATTAGCGCATCCCGAGAAAGATGCCATGGAGTTCCTTGGTACCTTCAAGCTGAACCTGTTTGCGCAAGAGGTCTTCGTCTTCACCCCGAAGGGCGAGATCAAGACGATGCCATTAGGCTCCACGGCACTCGATTTTGCGTTCATGCTGCACTCGGAGATAGGCGAACACTGTATAGGCGCTAAGGTCAACCACACGCTCGTTCCCCTATCCTACCGACTCAAGGGCGGTGACCAGATAGAGATCCTCACCTCCAACAGCCAGCATCCGCAAAAGGAATGGTTCGAGATGGTGACAACCGCCAAAGCGCGTAACGGCTTGACCCTCTATTTCCGCCGCGAGGAGAGAAAATACATCAAACACGGAGAGCGCTTAGTGGAAGACGCGATCGCGATGGACAGCGAGCTCTCGGCAAACCACGATATGGCTTTGGCACGGTTATTGAGCTTCTATAACATGACGCAGCCTTCGCAACTCTACTCCGAGGTCGGACAGGGAGCTATCCGTCTGGATAATATCCATGAGATCGTCTTCCCGAAACGAGGTTGGAGATCGTATATCCCGTTCCTTGGAAAGAATGATAAAATGAGCGCGGCTAAGCCGCTCAATGATACGCCTGCGGCGTCTAATGATGAAGCGAAAGAGAAGCCCAAGAAGAAAGGTGCGAACGCGGTAGTGCTGACCGATGATGAGTTAGGTAAGAAATTCGTGCTCAGTCATTGCTGCCGACCGATACCGGGAGACGAGGTCTTAGGTTACATGGACGAGAACGGACTGATGCACATCCATAAGATCGACTGTCCGGAGGCGAACCTGCTCAAGACCAGTTACGGAAAGCGCATCTACTCAGCGACTTGGAACACCCACCGTTTGCAGTCCTTCGTGGAGACCATCGAGCTGAAAGGTATAGATAAGTTTGGCGTGTTCATCCACGTGCTGCAAGCCATCACAACGGATTTCCATATCAACATGCGCGCCATCAACATCTCCAGCGAAGATGGTATCTTCAAAGGAACGATGGAGATATACGTCTATGACCGTTCCGAACTCGATGACCTGCTCAAGGCGATCCGTAAGATAGATGACATCAAAGAGGTCAAGCGAGTCGTAGTTGAAGGATAAAATTGCAAATTTTATAAAAAAACAAAAACAAAGCATATGAAAAAGATTTTTAGTACTCTCTGCATGGCTCTGGTTGCAGTAGCCATGATGGCACAAGATCCGGTCATTACCTTCGAGAAAACCGAACATGACTTCGGTAAGATCCACGAAGAGGACGGACGCGTGTCTGTAGTATTCAATTTCAAGAACGAAGGAATGGCTCCGCTCGTACTGAGCAACGTACGTGCAAGCTGCGGTTGTACCACACCGACATGGACCAAAGAGCCGGTAGAGCCCGGTCAGACCGGTTCCATCACCGTGACCTATAACCCCAACGGACGTCCGGGTCGTTTCCAGAAAACCGTCACCATCACTTCCAATGCCAGCGAGGCTACCAAGAAAGTGTTCATCAAAGGTGAGGTCATCCCGAAGCAGGCTAAACCCGTTAACCGCTATACCGTAGCTGTGGGCGCTCTGAGCATGAAGACCAAGACCCTTGATCTCGGCGTCATCAAGAAAGGTGAGACCAAGAACGGTGAACTCGAGTACGCTAACCTCACCAAAGAGGAGCACGCTGTTGAACTCGCTACCAACGCCGCTGACGCATACCTCATCAGTCAGGCGTCTCTCGCTGCCCCGAAACCCAACGAGATCGGTAAGTTCATCTTCGCTATCGACACCCGTAACACCAAGCTCTACGGACCGGTAGAGGCTTACGCTTACGTCGTAGTGGACGGTAAGAAAGAGATCAGCGAGACCTATAAACTGATCATCAAAGCTGAGATCGTTGAGGACTTCAGCGCACTCACTCCCGAAGACAAACAGCAGGCTCCGATTCTCGAGATCCCGAATGAGATCGACCTCGGTAAAGTAGCTGCAGGCAAGACCCTCAAAGCTTCGTTCCCGATCAAGAACACCGGTGTTAACCCGCTGGATGTACACCGTGTATATTGCGAGGACAGCAACCTCCGTATCAAAGCTCCGAAACCCATCAAATCGGGTAAGAAAGGCGCTGTGACGGTAGAGATCAACGCCAAAGAGATGGAGCCGGGAGCATATAGCCGTCATCTGCAGATCATCAGCAATGACTACGAGCACTCCAAGAAACAAGTAACCGTTTACTGGATCGTGGAATAAATCTGTAAATCGTACATAATTGTGATGGAACATCCGGAGAATAGTGCGGAATATAAAGGATTGACAGTGAATGCAGGCGTTCAAAACCTGCCTTCCGTCAATCCGTATGCCACTTTCCGCCGCAAGAAGACAGTACTGACCCCCGAAGAGTATTTCGAGGGCATCCGTCGCGGCGACATGACGATCCTCAGTCAGGCTGTCACACTCGTCGAGAGCAACCTGCTGGCTGATCAGGAGATCGCACAGAAAGTGATTGAGCTCTGTCTGCCTTTTGCAGGCAACTCTATCCGTGTGGGCATCACCGGCGTACCCGGAGCAGGCAAATCGACCTTCATCGAAGCACTCGGCAGCGAGCTCTGCGACCACGGCAAGAAACTGGCGGTACTCGCCATCGACCCCTCCTCCGAACGCAGCAAAGGATCGATCCTCGGCGACAAGACCCGTATGAACGAGCTGTCCGTCAAATCGAACGCGTTCATCCGTCCGAGTCCGTCTGCCGGTTCACTCGGTGGTGTGGCTCGTAAGACCCGCGAGACGATCGTCCTTTGCGAAGCAGCAGGGTTCGACACGATCCTCTTAGAGACCGTCGGCGTCGGACAATCCGAGACAGCGGCTCACTCGATGGTCGATTATTTCCTGCTCCTCCAAGTGACCGGAACAGGCGATGAGTTACAGGGTATCAAACGCGGCATCATGGAGATGGCAGACGGTATAGCCATCAACAAATGCGACGGTAATAATATAGAACGTGCGCGCGCCGCGCGTGTGAGCTTCAAGAACGCACTCATGCTCTTTCCGCCCTCTGAGTCAGGATGGAGTCCCGAAGCGATCTGCTGCTCCTCTATCGATCATACCGGCGTCATGGAAGTATGGGACAACATCGAGAAATACATCGCTTTCACCAAACAGAACGGCTATTTCGATGCCCATCGTACCGAGCAAGCCAAATACTGGATGTACGAGACCATCAACCAAGCCCTCCTTGACGGCTTCTATAAGAACGAAGCTATGGAGCACCGCATCGAAGTAGCGGAACGACAAGTATTAAACAACGAGATAAGCAGTTTCATCGCTGCACATAACTTACTGACTGCATATGGCAGTAGCAAACAAAAATAACAAACGAACCCCGCAGACCACCATCATCAAAGTGGGCGCGAACGAGATGGGCAAACTGCCCCCTCAGGCACAGGAGTTGGAAGACTCCGTGCTCGGTGCGCTCATGATTGAGAAAGATGCGTACGGCTCCGTAGCCGACCTGCTCCGTCCGGAGGTCTTCTATAAAGATCAGAACCGTCTGGTCTATGAAGCGATCCGTGAGCTTGCCAGCAAAGATCAACCCATCGACCTTCTGTCCGTGGGTGAGAAACTGCGTAGCCTTGGTACGCTCGAGAAAGCCGGTGGAGCCGTCTATATAGCCGACCTCACCAGACGTGTGGCGTCTGCGGCACACTTACGCTATCATGCGCAGATCATCGCGCAGAAAGCTACCGCTCGTGACCTCATCGCCATGGCGGCACAGATAGAAGAGAAAGGATTTGATGAGACACAGGACATCGAGGAACTGATGCAGGAAGCCGAAGCAGGCATCTTCGAGATCAGCCAACGCTCCCAAAAACGCGACGTGACGCAGATAGACCCTGTCATCGAAGAAGCGTTCGCCCGCATGGAGAAAGCTTCCAAGAACGACGGTTCCATCTCCGGTATTCCCTCGGGCTTCCATGCGTTGGATAAGATCACATCAGGCTGGCAGACACCTGACCTCGTCATCATAGCTGCCCGCCCTGCTATGGGTAAGACCGCTTTCGTCCTCTCTATGGCGAAGAACATAGCCGTAGATCGTAAGATTCCGGTAGCTATCTTCTCATTGGAGATGAGTAACGTACAGCTCGTCAACCGTCTGATCATGAACGTCTGCGAACTCGAAGGCGATAAGATCAAGACCGGTAAGATGACCAAAGAAGACGCTCGTCGTCTCAACACGAAGATCAACATCATGAAAGGTGCGCCGCTCTATTTGGACGACACCCCTTCTCTCTCGATCTTCGAGCTCCGCTCCAAAGCGCGTAAACTTGTTCGCGAGCACGGCATTCGGCTTATCATCATCGACTACCTGCAGCTCATGAACGCACAAGGTTCGTCCTTCGGTAGCCGTGAGCAAGAGGTATCCATCATCTCCCGAAGCCTCAAAGCCTTGGCAAAAGAGTTGGATATACCGATCATCGCCCTCTCGCAGCTCAACCGTGGTGTAGAGTCCCGTCAGGGTGTGGAAGGCAAGACGCCGCAGCTCTCTGACCTCCGTGAGTCCGGTGCCATCGAGCAGGATGCCGATATGGTCTGCTTCATCCACCGACCCGAGTACTACCACCTCTATAACGATGACAAGACCGGTAAAGACCTCCGCGGTTTGGCACAGATCATCGTCGCTAAACACCGTAATGGTGCTACCGACTCCATCTGGCTTCGCTTCCGCGGTAAGTACGCGAAGTTCCAAAACGAGGACGAAGCCATCGATGCCGATGAGATGATGCCGATGGCGCAACCCGGAGAGAGTGTCTCCATTCAGTCGAGCATGAACAGCTCCATAGGCGCTGTCTCCTTCGGACAACAGATGAGTCCCGACGGAGCTACCTATAACGGCTTAGGCGAGAATATCGCCCCCGCCTTTTGAGAAATTAAAAATTAAAAATATTCATTATTCATTAATAATTATTCATTGAATACATGCAAAGAACAGTAATCATAGACGCCTTAAAACGCACCGACTTTGGCGCAGAGATCAATGTGAGAGGATGGGTTCGTAGCCGTCGTGGTAACAAACAAGTATCGTTTATTGCCCTCAATGACGGTTCGACGATCAAGAACATCCAGATTGTGGTCGATCTCGCTAAGTTTGACGAAGAACGTCTCAAACCCGTAACTACCGGTTCCTGTATCTCCGCTACCGGTATCCTCGTGGAGAGCCAAGGAGCAGGTCAGGCAGTGGAGATCCAGTTAACCGATCTGGAGGTATATGGTACCGCCGATCCGGAGAAATATCCGCTGCAGAAAAAAGGACTGAGCATGGAGTTCCTGCGCACAGTCGCACATCTCCGTCCGCGTACCAACACTTTTGGAGCCGTTTTCCGCATCCGTCATAACATGGCAATGGCGATCCACACCTATTTCCACGAGCACGGCTATTTCTACTTCCACACGCCGCTCATCACAGCTTCCGACTGCGAGGGAGCAGGACAGATGTTCCAAGTGACGACCAAGAACCTCTATAACCTCAAGAAAACCGACGACGGACAGATCGACTACTCCGACGATTTCTTCGGCAAGATGGCAGCGCTGACCGTCAGCGGACAGCTCGAAGGCGAACTTGGAGCGATGGCGCTCGGTAAGATCTACACCTTCGGTCCGACCTTCCGTGCCGAGAACAGCAATACCCCGCGTCACCTTGCGGAGTTCTGGATGATCGAACCCGAAGTGGCGTTTATCCAGAAAGACGAACTCATGGACCTCGAAGAGGACTTCATCAAGTTCTGCGTTCGTTGGGCACTCGACCATTGTATGGACGATCTCGAGTTCCTCAATCAGTTCGTGGATAAAGGGCTCATCGAGCGACTCAAATCGGTCGTAGATACCGAGTTCGTTCGTCTGCCTTATACCGAGGGTATCAACATCCTCCAAGAGGCTATCAAGAACGGCAAGAAATTTGAGTTCCCCTGCAATTGGGGCGATGACTTGGCTTCCGAGCACGAGCGTTTCCTCGTAGAGGAACATTTCGGCAAACCCGTCATCATGACCGACTATCCGAAGGATATCAAAGCTTTCTATATGAAGATCAACGAGGACGGAAAGACCGTTCAGGGTACCGACGTACTCTTCCCGCAGATCGGTGAGATCATCGGCGGTTCGGTGCGTGAAGAGTCACTCGACCTGCTCAACGAAGAGATCGAGCGTCGTCATATCCCGATGAAGGATATGTGGTGGTACCTCGATACCCGTCGTTTCGGTTCGGCTCCTCACGCAGGTTTCGGACTCGGCTTCGAGCGTCTCATGCTCTTCGTAACCGGAATGCAGAACATCCGTGACGTCATCCCCTTCCCGCGTACTCCGAAAAGCGCTGAGTTTTAAGGCAATCGGGATTACGTAATCACGTAATTACGTTATTACGAAAACAAATAAATTTAATACTATAAAACAAACAATCGTTATGAGAAACAAACTCTTATCACTGGTGTTTATGCTTTCGCTCAGCATTGCTGCGTTGGCACAGACATCGCTCAAGGGTCGTGTGATCGACGAGGCGACTCAGACTCCTATCGTGGGAGCCAAGATCACATTGGCGAACCAGAACATCTCTACAACGACCAACGCTTCCGGTGAGTTCTCACTACTCTACTTGGAGTCGATGGACGAAGAGGTGGTTATTGAAGCAGACGGTTACGTAACCGGTCTGGAGTTGATCAACCTCAAAGCCGATCACGTGAACGAGCTGGCTGCAATCACCTTGCAGCAGGATATCGTCTCGCAGACACAGGGAGAGATCCTTCTCAACCTGACCGAAGAGGAGATGAGCGACGATGAAGGACGCTCACAAGCGCAAGCTTCCTCGGCTTCGGCTTCCACCGATGTCTTCAACTCAGCAACCTCATTCGCTTGGTCCACAGCGCGTTACCGCAATCGTGGTTATCAGTCGAACGTTGAGAACTACTACATCGAGGGTCTGCCCTTTAACTCGCAGGAACGCGGTAACTTCAACTACTCCGCTATGGGAGGTCTGAACGATGCAAGCCGCTACAAAGAGGTACTCAACCCCATGGAGGCTACCAACTTCACCTTTGGTGGTATCGGTCAATCGACCAACTACCTCATGGGAGCAAGCCGTTATGCACAGGGTTGGAAAGTTGGAGCTGCCGGTACGAACCGTAACTACAAAGTGCGTCTGAACGCGACATACGCTTCCGGCGTCATGAAGAACGGATGGGCTGTAGTAGCACAACTCGCGTACCGCTTCTCGCCGTATATCGACAACAAAGGTATCATCGGAGAAGGTATCAAGTACTACTCACTCGGTTACTTCGTTTCCGCAGAGAAGATCTGGGATAGAGCACGTCTCAAACTGATCACTTTTGGTGCCCCCACCGAGCGTGGTCAGAACGCAGCCGTGACGCAGGAGGTGTACGACCTCACCGGTTCGAACAACTATAACCCCTATTGGGGCTACCAGAACGGTAAAGTGCGTAACAGCCGTATCGTCAAGTCCTATGACCCGACCCTCATCGCCGCTTTTGAGTTCAAGATCGACGATGCGCAGAAGATCAAAGTAGCAGCCGGATACCACTACTCGCTCTACTCCAACTCTGCTCTCAACTTCTACAACGCTCCCGATCCTCGTCCGGACTACTACCGCAACCTGCCTTCCGCTATGTGGGACGGTCAGATCGCGAACCCGAACGAGACTACTTCTGCCGGACAGCTCTTCGACGAGAAAGGTAACCACTATCCGTGGGGTCTGTTCGTCGGCGAGGATATGAACGGCAATCCGTTTGCTGCATCGAACGCCTTTGAAGGAAACGATGGAAACCTCATCGGTCCGTCTATCAATAAGGAGCAATACAACCATCTCGTAGATCTCTGGAAAGCGCGTGACAACAAAACGACGCAGATAGATTGGGATAACATCTATGCGGCTAACTACGCCAACAACCACACGAACCCCAATGGAGCTGCTCGTTATTTCTTGGAGCGTCGTCATAACGACCTGCAAGAAGAGATGGCTTCGCTCAACTATGTGAACACCAAATACGACCTTCTCAAAATGACGTTAGGTGTTGAGCTCAAGGCTTCGCAAGGTTTTCACTATAAGACTATGGACGATCTGCTCGGCGCTAAACAATGGATTGATATCGATGCTTTCGCTGAGCGTGACCTCAAGGAGATGGCTTCCAACACTGGGTTCAGCCAAAGTGAGATCAACAAAGTACGTGAGAACGAGATTGCTTCGAACTACGACAAACGCATCACCCGTGGCAACCGTTTCGGCTACGACTATACCATCAACATGGCGAAAGCAAAAGCATGGTTCCAGAACGAATGGAGTTTCAACTCGATCGATTTAAACTATGCCGTTGGTCTGGAGTATAACATGTTCCAGCGTACAACAAAGATGCTCAACGGACGTGCTTGGTTCCTGACTTACTCCTCCGCTACGCAGTTGGCTGCTGATCCGAATAATAAGGAGTTGCATCCGGAGTACTACTTCGGTCAATCCGAGTACGACAGACTCTCCAAACTCGGTTTTGCAAATCTGGAGAACCATGTGAAAGCCGGCACACGCTACTATGGTGACGCCCACCATTTCTTAGATTATGCGGCTAAATTTGGTGTAACATTTAAAATTAATGGTAGAAATCGTATAAAAATTAATGTTCTTGATGAAAGTCGTTCTCCTTATGCACGTGATGCGTATATCTCGCAGCGTGTACATGACCGCGTTGTAGAGAATATCTACAAGCACGACAAGGCTAAGAACCTCAAAGACTTCTACGCAGCATCCGAGAATGTCTTTTCTGCAGACCTCACGTACGAGTTCAACTATCCGATTGTTCGTGGTCGTATCACCGCATTCACCACACTTTCTTCGAATGGCACAGAGCTCAACGGTTACTACGACGATGATGCCCGTACGTTCGTCAATCAGGCGATCACAGGCATCAACAAACGTTACTTCGGCGGTGAGGCTGCCGTATCTGTCAAGATGGGTACTTACTTCACCTTAACCGGTGTGGCTTCTGTCGGCGACTACCGCTATACCAGCAACCCGACAGCCGTTACCTCGGCTGAGAACGGAATGCCGTTGGCGGAAGATATGACCATTGTATCTGCTGCTAACCCGAAAGGTCTGGTCTTTGAGACTACCGATAAGGTGCTCCTCAAGGGCGTTCGCGTAGCAACCGGTCCGCAAGTCAACGCAAGTCTCAAGCTCTCGTTCTTCCACCCGAAGATGTGGTTTGCGGACATTACCGTCAACTACCATGATTGGAACTACCTCTCCGTGGCTCCGAGCCGTCGTATGCAAGGTCTCTTCACCGGCGTTCGTACCGATGGTACCCGCGTGAACGGTTGGTTTGGTGACTCGTATGCCAACGCTATCGAGACCACCGACGGACAGGCGCTCCGCGTAAGTATGGATGACAACGGAAACGCAATCTACGACAATGCTGCGCTGGATAAGAACGGAGTTCCGGTACTCAAATATCCGTATAACATCATGAGCGAGCAAGAGAAACTGCAGGCTAACAACCCGCTCAACCGCTTCCTCATCGATGTATCCGTCGGCAAACTGATCTACCTGCCGAAACGTCAGTCTCTCTCTCTCAACCTCAGCGTGACCAACATCACCAACAACACGCATTTCAAGACCGGCGGCTACCAGCAAGCTCGTCTCCCGCGTGTCGTAAAACAGGGCGAGAAAGACTACCAGAACTCGGCTATCAGCGCCAACGCTTGGAAATTCCCCTCCAAGTACTACTACGCGTGGGGTGTTAACTTCTTCCTTACTGTAACGTATAAATTCTAAGCTCTATGAAGACAACTAAATCAATACTGTACTTTGTACTTTGTACATTCGTACTTTTCATGACTTCCTGTGAACCTAAGAAACTCAAAGAGGAAGACGTACTGCTTTCCAACGCACAGGTGGAAGACATCATCAAGGACGGACAGTTGTACAACATCAACGAGTTCCTTGCTAAGTTCATGGACCCGGGTAAAGGTAATTTTGCTTCGGACTCAACCCATTATCGTAAACGTGCCAACGATTCCAAATATCCGGATATCTGGCTCTTCTCTATCGACACCCTGCCGACCAACGGTCCCGGTATCTATATCCGTGGACGCGTCACGACAGATGACTATGCCGGAAACTACTATAAATCGATCGTCATTCAGCAAACGAAAGATTGGAAAACAGGCGTAGCTTTCGATCCCGACCGTCAGCAGACCTTGCGTATATCCCTTGATATGGGTTCCGCAGGAGGTCTGTACCAACTCGGACAGGAGATCCTCATCCGTTGTAACGGTTTGGCTATCGGACGTTATGCTAATCAACCGCAACTCGCTATTCCGGTCTATAACGACAAAACGACTGCAAGCCATGCAGACGAAAAAGTGGGCTGGGAGCCGGGACGTATCCCCAGTGCTGTCTTCCGTAATGCCGTTACGCTCATCGGCGCACCCGATCCAAGCGCTTTGGTGTACTACGAACCTAATGACTTGGCAGACTTGTACACCGTGATCGAAGAAGCTCCGGAGGTCACGAATACTGGTATGCAGAGAGTACGTATTCAGGACGGTATGCTCATCCGCCTCAAGAACGTCTGGTTCAACGGTCAGTATAACGACCGTGGTGACCTCTTGGACTGCGTAGCGGGTGATCCGGATCCGGGTGACGGTAAATCGCATAGCGAGATCAATGTCTTTGCCCCCACTACCGGTAACATCGGTTTCCCGCAAAGCCGCGTCATAACCGATAACTCCGGTAAGGTGCTCCTTTGCTCCTCCTCTGAGTACGCTAAGTACGCTCACTATTATCTGCCGGGAGCATCAGCTGACCCCACCAAAGCAGTTGTGGGCTGCAAGGACTACAAAGGTACCGTCTCGGGTATCCTCGGCTTCTATATGGATAATGCAGGAGACTTCCCGCAGTCTTCTACCGACAAAGGTGACAACACCAAGGGCTATAAGCTCAAATGGGCGATTACACCGCGTGGTATCCCGGGCTACGGTATTTCGGATATCGAGCTCAAGAACGCAGAGGGACAGCCTTGGATTCCTGTTGAATATGATCCGAGTTTATAATGAGTCTTAACTGGTTAGATATATTAATTCTCGTGCCCTTACTCGCAGGCCTCGTCAGAGGTCTCATGCGAGGATTTATCTCCGAGGTGATCGGCCTTGCTGTCGTGATCCTCGGAGTATTGGGCTCGCGAATGTTCGCTCCTCCCTTCTCAGCGTGGTTGCTTAAGCAGTTCGCGTGGAAATCCGAAGTGTGCGATATTGTGGCATATATCCTTGTCTTTCTGGGGATTGCCATCGTCTTATCGATCCTCGGTTCGCTCCTCTCCAAACTGCTTCATGCAATCCATCTGGGCTGGGTTAACCGTCTCCTTGGAGGTCTCGCCGGCATCCTTAAACTCAGCCTCGTCATCCTCTTGGCTGTCTATGTCATGGAGCTTTCCGACCGCTCGTTCCATTGGAAATCCAATTCAAAAGTCATCCAAACCTCGAAGATCTACCCCTATTGCGTCCAAGCCCTCCACTACATCGACCACCACCACTAACACCACCACAACTAACCCAAAATTCCCAGACATTATCGGTCCATTATCGGTCCATTGTCGGTCCATTGTCGGTCCATTATCGAGAGATGAACCCTATTCCCTCTGATTTTCAGCCTATAATTAAAAAGCATTTTTCATTTTTCGCGCATATTTGCGCGAACAATAATTCTTAATTTTTAATTTTTAATTCTCAATGCTCTACTACCTTTCCTTAGGCTCTAATCTCGGTGACCGCGAATCAACCCTTCGTTCCGCCCTCCAACTCATAGAGCAGCGGATCGGTTCCGTCCTCCGCTGTTCTTCCTTTTATTATTCCAAACCATGGGGCTTCACCTCCGCAAACGACTTCTGTAACCTCTGTTGTGCCCTTGAGACCGATAAAAAGCCTTTGGATGTCCTCCACCTCACCCAAACCATCGAACGCTCCTTAGGTCGAAATCACAAATCGCAGGACGGACACTATAGTGATCGCAGCATCGACATCGACCTTATTCGAGTCTTTGATAACGACAAAAAAGAACTTTTCATGGACTCTCCGGAACTAACCCTTCCACATCGTTTTTGGCAAGAAAGAGACTTCGTAAAGGTACCTTTAGCAGAAATAATGCACTAATTTTGCATTTTTTTGCCAAATTATTTGCACATGTCAAAAAAAAGCAGTACCTTTGCACCCGCTTTTGAAAAATGAGGTAAAAATATCAAATTTCAAATCTCAAATTTCAAATGCGAACGAAGTTCGCGCATGGTGGTCTTAGCTCAGTTGGCAGAGCATCGGATTGTGGTTCCGAGTGTCGTGGGTTCGAGCCCCACATTCCACCCGAAAACAGCGGAAATACCCTTTGGTATCACCGCTGTTTTTTTTTGTATGAGTTATGAAGTAAGTTGCCTTGTCCTGAAATATTTATTCTATCCAATTACTAACTTCAATAAACTCATTGGTTCCATAAGGAATAAAAACATCTATACCGGAATTCCATGTATCACGTAAAAAGACCAATACACCATTGTTAAATATGCATAGTGCTTCTATGATTGGCATAGATTCAAAATGCCAATATCCTCCCCAATGACCATAGTTGACTTCAATATGTTGCTCCAAATCATGCACATTATCGTATATAATATCATCGCCCACATCAGAAGATATTCCACCCAGATATTCGGAAAGCGTTTTGTATTTATTATCAAAAAGATACAGAACGGGTTTAAGAGTATCTAAATGCGGGATATAATTACCCTTTGATGCTAACATTAATTTATATTTTAAATTAGATAAGTTATACCTTCCTGTTGTATCATTGAAATTCCTATTGTATATATTTATCTCTACACTCAACGGAAGGACGAAATAGGCGTATTTATTTGTATCCGGATAGTAATAATGCCCAAAAACTAATTGATAAAGGCTGTCAATAACTGCATTTTTATGCAATGAACCATATTTTTCCGATTGTTCCTGCCACTCACTAAAGAAATTAGCCTTCAATGGAAAAACAAGCGTATCATTTGAAATAGATGCATTTATTTGTCGCAATTCATCAATTATTACAGAATCGTTCCAATTTGCATTTTCAAGCGTACTAGAATTACAGCACGAAGATAATGCCAGAATCACTATGATGCTATCGAAAAAGTAGACACTTAGGTAGAAAAAAATATCGTATACTTGTAGATGTGGGAAAAAAGTAGTATCTTTGCACCCGAAATCAAGAAGTA
>ONMU01000096.1:1349-3026 GCA_900319035.1 uncultured Bacteroidales bacterium | reverse complement strand
ATCGAACGGATGGATAAAGGGGTTAGTGGATGAGGGGATTAGGGGATTAGGGGAGATGTTAAAGCTAATGACCCCAACCTTCGGCCGGCCTGCGGCATACACGTTCACTCCCTCTAACTCGCCTAACCTTCTTTCGCAGTATTCCGTCAATTCCCGTTCGTGCTTTTCAATCGCCTCCAAACCCACCTGCTCCATGTACTCGATCGCTTTCTGCAGACCGTAGCTGCCCACGAAATTAGGGGTACCCGCTTCGAACTTATACGGCAATTCATTATACGTCGTGCCGCTCCAGCGCACATGATTGATCATCTCTCCTCCTCCTTCATGCGGCGGTAATTGTTCCAGCCACTCGCGCTTGCCGTACAGCACACCGATACCCGTCGGACCATACATCTTATGACCCGAGAAAGCGAGGAAATCGCAATCCAAATCCTGCACGTCCACCTTCATATGCGGCACGCTCTGCGCACCGTCGATACACACGGGGATATGTTTCTCATGCGCCAACGCAATGATCTCCTTTACCGGCTGAATCGTACCCAACACATTGCTTACCTGCGCCACACTCACGAGTTTCGTCTTTTCGCTCAGCATGCCCTTGAACGCCTCTATGTCGAGCGACAGATCTTCCTTTAGCGGTATATGCCGTAGCACCGCTTTCTTGCGCGCACACACCATCTGCCAAGGCACGATATTCGAGTGGTGCTCCAGCCCGCTCACGATGACTTCATCGCCTTCGTGCAGCAGCAGTTCGCCTATACTGAACGCCAAGGCATTGATCGCATCCGTCGTACCTTTGGTGAACACGATCTCCTCCGGCTCACGCGCGTTGATGAACTGCGCCACCGCCTTTCGTGCCTCTTCATGATGCATCGTCGCCACCTGACTCAGATGATGCACGCCGCGGTGGATATTACTGTTCCACGTGCTATATGCCTCTACAATCGCATCCAACACCTGCTGCGGCTTCTGACTCGTCGCGGCATTGTCCAGATACACCAACGGTCGACCGTGAACGGTCTCCTTTAATATCGGAAAATCTGCTCTATTCATAGTTATTTTTCAATTCTTTATTTGTTTTGTTTTCTCTCCCAGTACGCACCATCTGATAACAGGAATTCGGCGTATTAGTTCTACTAACAGCGGCGACAACGTAAATACGGCAACCGTAAGCAACACGTACATCGCAACCGGAGGAAGCGTTGTATAAACCTTCATGCTATACCCCAAACCGGAGATGATTATATAGTGAACTACATAGATAGCAAAACTATTGCGGCACATGTAATCTGCAAACTTGGATTTCCGGTCATCAAAGCAGGCAGCGAACCATCCGATCATGGCAAGACACATGAGCCATCCATACACACAATTGAGTGGACTGCTTAGGTACACAGGAGTCGTGTTATCTTCACCGAAGGTAGTGATTAATAATGTTATACCGCTTGCTACGGCGCACACCATCAGTGGTATCCATCCTTTTCGTAATGACGTTAATACATTTTCATGCGAGAAGACGAAGTATCCGCTCAAAAAGAAAAGAAGATAAAAGAATGGTTTGTATCCGTTATAAAGACCATCCAAACTTTCGGGACGAGGGTTCATGATCAGCGTTCGGGTACCTAACCAATACAATACGCCCAACAGGATAATTCCTGCCAAACCCATCTTCCCGCA
>ONMU01000096.1:0-1309 GCA_900319035.1 uncultured Bacteroidales bacterium | reverse complement strand
GACCACGCCACATACTTAATGATGCCCGGAGTGTCGGCAAGCATGTCTATTCCATTCGTATAACTAAGTGTATGCGTGTTGAAATAACCGGCGATCCATTGAAAAACAAATAATCCTATTGTAGCAGGCACTAATAACTTGCGGGTGCGACTTTTGAACCACTCTTTCTCTGAATGAGCATCCAATGCGTACCGGGCACTGATACCTGCCAGCAAGAACAAAAGAGGCATAAACCAAGGATAGAGCAGATACATGATTCCATCTTGGTACTGAGGACCTCCGAAACCACCTATTCCGCCTACTACACCTTTGCCGTTATAGTAGTAAATAACATGGTAAAAGAGTACCAACAGTACGGTCACCCAACGCAAATTATCTATCCAATGTTTTCGCATGTTTTCTTATGGTTTATAATAACTCTCCTCTAAAATCTTCTGCGCATCCCCTTCCGCCATCAGTTCCTGCAGGCTCACCTCCGGATGATGCTCCATATAACTCGCTGCAATCCGCCATCCGAGCCATATACCGAGTCTTCCCGGGGCATCCTGGGACACCTCCGAAGTGAACGGACCATCGTTCAGGTAGCCTGTCAGAATGAGGCTTTCGGTCTTAAACAGATCGCGTTTGTCCATCACCAGATGCCAGATAGCTTCTTCGTTCTTCACGCACCAATCCCATTGCTCTTTCGTCCATCCCATGACTTCGTATCCCGGCAGTTTGTCGAAGATCTGTGCAGTCAGATACATCACTTTGCCGCGGTAGATCATCTGGTCCAAGAGCCGGCTTTTGGTGGAAGTGTAGGGTAGAGTACGGAACAGAAAAGCGCTTGTCACATCCACCGGAATACACTCCTTCCGCATGGTCTGTTTCTGGTAGTCATAGACCACACGGTTGTAGTACTCATAATCGCTTCCGAGGTACATATCCGCCCCGATGCCGATCAGTTCGTCTCCGAAATAAATGGGAGCGTTGAAGCCCGATATAAACAGATACAGGGTAGGGATCTCCGTCTCGGGATAGAGATACAGAATGCGCGTAAAAGCCTGAGATATAGCGATTTGTATGTCACTGATGTCTGCAAAAACCGCTTGCTCCCGTGCGTTTGTGGCTTTGAAGCCATACAAGGTGTCGTTCAGGAACTCCGGCAAGGCTTTCTCCAGATAGGCGGTGTCGGCACTCGGAATGCCCAATATATCTTCCACCCATAACGGCATGAATACCGGGTACTCGTCGTATAACACCCGGATATCCTGTACTACCGTAGCCTCGTGTACATTCATCAGGGCATTGTCAAAACGTACAATATCAA
>ONMU01000055.1 GCA_900319035.1 uncultured Bacteroidales bacterium | reverse complement strand
GACCACCGTTCTTCTCGATGAACTTAGCAATTGTGGACTCAGGGATCGTCGGCTCCAGAAGCTCGATCTTCACTTCTCCAACCTTGAAGAATGCGGTACGAACCTTCTGATCCTCAACTACTTCAATAGAATAACACTTGTTCCCTGTAAGGAACTCAAAGAAGGGAGCAGCCTCTTCGATAGAGGTAACTGCAATTCCCAAATGCTCAATGTGAGTTGGTTTCATATTAAAACTTTATTTTTTTTAATGAATATATCAAATGTTGATTATAACTCGTTTTTGAATTCGCTGTTCTTATCATGCAGATGGATAAGAATAATATCGAAGAGCGGCAAATCGAGATATTCGATGTCGAAATCCAATTCGCCTTCAAAATCTTTCGGCATCTGAATGCCCATTTTGGTTCCTCTCCAAATACTGTTTGTATTAGAATCCGAAGATTTCCATTCGCTGAGGTTATAGACGCCATAGACAGAACCGACCTTGTCCTCTCCTTCTACGATAACCACGCGGCAAGTGAAATTGGTCATAGAGGTCTCGTTCACTACTCTAATCTGGTTGTATTTCTCTTCGGGACCACCGACCACAAACGTCATTTTACTCTTTGCCATTGCGGCGAAAGCCATTAAAATGGCAAAAAGAAGCATAAAAAGCCTTTTCATATGCATTTTCAATGAATTGTTAAACACAAAATCGGCTACAAAGGTACAAAAAAAAAATGACATACACAATAGTGTATGCCACTTTTTCAAAAAATTATTAAAATTATACACATAAATAAACGAAAAAAGCGCACCGAAATGCGCTTTTTGAGGATCAACCAAGCATGGTTGATTGCGATTACTCTTCCTCGTTCTGAGTAGCAGCGTAAGCAGCAAGGAGTTTCTCCTGAACGTCTGCCGGAACGAGCTGGTACGAGTTGAACGACATCGTGAAGGTAGCACGTCCACCGGTGAGCGAGCTGAGAGTTGTCGAATAACTCGAGAGCTCTTTCAAAGGCACTTGTGCTTTGAGGCGAGTGAACGATTTCTCGGTCTCCATACCCATTACCATACCGCGACGACCGTTGATGTCCGACATCACATCGCCCATAATCTCCGACGGAACGAATACTTCGAGGTCATAAACCGGCTCAAGGACTTTCGGGTTCGCCTCTTTGAAGGCCTGAGCGAACGCGTTACGGCCAGCCAGACGGAAGGAGATTTCGTTCGAATCAACCGGGTGCATCTTACCATCATAAATAATGACGCGCACGTCGCGTGCATACGAACCGGTCAACGGACCTTGCTCCATACGATCCATGATACCCTTGACGATAGCAGGGATGAAGCGTGCGTCGATAGCACCGCCGACGATGGAGTTGATGATGATGAGTTTTCCACCCCACTCCAAGTTAATCTCCTGCTGATCCTTTACAGAGATCTTATACTCCTGATTACCAAACTTATAGGTCTCCTTAACCGGCATGCCTTCCTCGTACGGCTCCACGATCAGGTGAACCTCGCCGAACTGACCGGCTCCACCGGATTGTTTCTTATGACGATAGTCCGCACGAGCTGCCTTGGTGATCGTCTCACGATATGGGATCTTCGGCTCAAGGAACTCAACCATCATCTTATCGTTGTTCTCCAGACGCCATTTGAGGGTACGCAGGTGGAACTCACCTTGACCGGAAACGATCATCTGACGAAGCTCTTTGGACTGCTCTACTACCCAAGTCGGGTCCTCCTCGTGCATACGGGTCAGGAGTGCTGCCAGTTTCTCAGCATCGGACTCTGTCACCGGCTTGATTGCACGGCGGTAACGCGGCTGCGGATAAACGATCGGAGCATATTGGTTGTCACACTCTTTGGCATTGAGGGTGTTGCCCGTACGGGTATCTTTGAGTTTCACGGTAGCACCGATGTCACCTGCCTGCAACTCATCTACGGCAGTACGGATCGAACCGGCAACCTGATAGAGCTGCGAGATACGCTCTTTCGAGCCGCGCTCCATGTTCAGCAGGTCGTCGCCGTTACGAACGGTTCCTTGCATTACGCGGAAATAGTTGACCTCACCGATATGCGGCTCAACGGATGTCTTGAAGACATACAGACTCGTCGGAGCCGAAGCGTCCGGACTGATCTTCTTGCCGTCAACCGTCGGATAACTGAACTGTGCAGGGCTCGGAGCCATACCGTTCAGGAAGTCCATCAGACGACGAACACCCATATCTTTGAGACCCGAGCAGCAGATAACCGGGTACATCGAACCGTCTGCATAAACGGATTTCAGACCCTGCATGATCTCTTCGTCAGTCAGACCTTCGCCGAGGAACTTATCCAACAGCGTCTCGTCTGCCTCTGCTGCCTGCTCTTGAAGCTGCTGACGCATCTCAGCCACCTTATCGGCATACTCGGCAGGGATCTCCTTCATCTCAGGAGCGCCACCTTCTGCTTTCCAAACGAGCATCTTGCCCTTGAGGACATCAATCGCTGCGTTGAAACCTGCTCCGGCATTCACAGGGAACTGGATCAGCGTACACTTATTGCCAAAGTTCTCCTTTAATTGCGCGTACGTGCGCTCGAAGTCTGCGTTCTCGTGGTCACATTTATTGATGACGAATGCGAGCGGTTTGTGTGCTTTCTCTACGAGACGGAAGTTATTCTGCGTTCCCACTTCCACGCCGCCGTTAGCGGAGAGAACGATGAGTGCCGAGCCGCACATCTGGAGCGCTGCTACGGTACCACCGCAGAAGTCGTCCGAACCTGCGCAATCGATCACGTTCAGTTTCTTACCTTCGAACTCAATGTTACAAACTGTGGAGAAAACGGAGTAGCCGTACTCTTTCTCTACCGGGAAATAATCGCACACGGTGGATTGCTGCTCAATCGAACCGCGGCGTTTGATCACCCCGCTTTCAAACAACATCGACTCCATGAGAGTCGTTTTACCCGATCCCGAGCCGCCTAACATAGCGACATTCTTGATCTCAGATGCTTGATAAACTTTAGCCATAATGTGTTAGTATTTAAGGATTTTTTACTGTTTTGCAAACTCAATGTAGCAAAATCGGGGCAAAATTACAAAAAAAATTGCACATATGCAAATAAAAATGTATTTTTTTGTAAAAAATATCGTTCTTCTGTTTCTTTTTACCCCAAATGACCCTGAAAATGGTAAGAATTGCCGATTATTAAGATTTTGGCATAACGGAATCATATCGGACTTTTAACGGAGTTTGAGCGATTATTACGCATCCCATACGTCCACGTAAGATGCCTGCTCCTTCCTGACTCCGTTCCGCCTCCGTTTCGAGTCCGTTCCAGTACCGTTAATGGTTAACGAATAAATAACGAATATATAACGAATAACTAAAGATTAAAATGCTCTGTATTATATACTTAGTATATAATACTATATAGAAAGGAGAAAAAGAAAGGAGAAAAAGAATGGGGAAAAGAAAAAGTCCGTAGTTATAAAAAAAATTTTCTATCTTTTTGATAGCTTTGCGTCTTATTGAAAGTATCAAAATGTAAACAATCGACCCCAAAATCGCGCGCATTTTTGACTTTTTGTAAGAAAGTGTCAAAAGTGTCAAAAGTGCCAGTGCAAATTTTTATACAAGCGGTAAAGACAGAGGAGGATTTTTTAATCTGTCCAAAATTACCAAAAATGAATCAAAAAATATTAAACGGCGAATGGAGCGAATTAAGCGAATGTTTTCTTTTCACTGAAGGACACAAAGGAAGCGAAAGTGCCAAAGCGCTGTAGGACGATTGTCAACTATTTTAGGAAAGTGTCAACATATTTCAGGAAAAGTCAGAAGAAAGGAAGCCGACTAGCAATCGGAACAATATGAAGAAGAAGAAAAGACTCCGAGCGGATGCTCGGAGCAGGAAACGAAGAAAGCCAGCATCAGATGCTGGAACAAACGACAAAGAATGGACGGCAGAGCCGTGTCCGAATACAATTCTTAGCCGCAAGGGCACGATTATTTCCGGCGAAACAGACGAAGAAAGAACCTGCCTGCTCGGTGGCGGAGCAGGCAGGAGTTCCGATAGATCGAGTTTTCGGGTTATCGATAGATCGACAGGGGTTATTTTACCTCTTGACCTTGGAGAGTATAGGTTTTGTCTCCGCGGAGGATGTATATCTGGCCGTTATGAACAATCTTTGTACATTGTACATTGTTCCCTTGTACTTCTTCTACGCCTTGCTGGCTAATAGGTAAAATATTCGTAAAATCTTTCCATTGATTCGCGGACTTATAGGCACTGATGCTACCTGCCGGCACGTAAAGCACGCAGGTTGCTTTATCTACATTATAAAAAACATCACTATCAATTTCTTGCGGCGTATTTGCAAAATTAGTCACAGAGCTCAAACTGTAGCAATAATAGAAAGCAGAAGCTCCAATGCTGGTGACGCTATTAGGAATCGTTACAGAAGTTAAACCTGTGCAATAAGAGAAAGCAGAAGCTCCAATGCTGGTGACGCTATTAGGAATCGTTACAGAAGTCAAACCGCTGCAATAAGCGAAAGCACCTCCTCCAATGCTGGTGACGCTATTGGGAATGGTCACAGAGGTCAAACCGGTGCAACCATTGAAAGCATCCGGTCCAATGCTTGTAACGCTATTGGGAATAGTCACAGAGGTCAAACCGGTGCAATCAGCGAAAGCCTCCCATCCAATGCTTGTGACGCTATTGGGAATCGTCACAGAAGTTAAACTGCGACAACCTTCGAAAGCACCAGCTTTAATGCTTGTGACGCTATTGGGAATCGTCACAGAGGTCAAACCGGTGCAACCTGAGAAAGCATCATCTCCAATGCTTGTGACGCTATTGGGTATCGTCACAGAGGTCAAACCGGTGCAATCAGCGAAAGCACCCTCTCCAATGCTGGTGACGCTATTGGGAATCGTCACAGAGGTCAAACCGGTGCAACCACCGAAAGCACCCAATCCAATGCTTGTGACGCTATTGGGAATGGTCACAGAGGTCAAATCGGTGCATCCAAGGAAAGCATACTCTCCAATGCTGGTGACGCTATTGCCAATCGTCACAGAGGTCAAACCGCTACAATAATAGAAAGCCCTCTCTCCAATGCTGGTGACGCTATATGATACGGAATTGTAGGTTATAGAGGAAGGGATAATTATTTCTCTGCTCTCATCTCTCTTTCCTGCCACTTCTGCTGTATGATTTGTGGCATCGAGGTGGTAATACAGGTCGCCGATTCGGACCCATTCGTAGTCCCAGGCGAACATGGTTCCTACGCTGGCTGCTACAGCAAGCAATAGGGTAAAAAGTTTTTTTCTCATAATGTTAAATTTATTTTGTTTATAATACATTCATTCATGATTGCCGAATTGTTTTTCTGCTTCCTTAGCAATAGCATTATTGAGTTCGGCTTCTTTTTCTTTTACAATTTTTTCCATTTCATTTTTTGCCTCTTCTCCATCTTTACATTCTTTACCTTGTACCTCTAATACATCGGTTGTAGCGAGATCACCAAGATAGGATTGCGGGATTTCACATGAAGGCGGAATAATAATTTTGCTTTTCATATAACTTAGAAATTTAAATGTTAGGGTTTTATAACGTTAGTCTATATTATGAGATTTATAAGTCCTCTTTTATTCCTTTTATTCGATAAACATGAGCATCTTTTAACCAACCTGTTTTGTCATATATCCAACCTTCATCAATACCGACCCTTTTTACGGCAAAGATTTCATCAGATCCGAGCAATTCGACAATAAATTCTACCTTAAAACCACTTAATATCCCACTTGTACATCTAATTACTTGTTTGTCTTCATCAAAGATATATTCTACATCACCTTTTTGCTTCCACTCCATGTCTTTTGTTATGTGCATACAACCATCTGCGGAAGAATATGCAGCCTGCCCACCGGTATCTGCGGGGTCTACATATAATAAACGGGAATCACTCTTTATATCATAGTAATATAAAACTTCATTATCATTGCCAATAGCAACCCAAGTGCCCACAATTGATTTTGTAGAGAATTTAGTAGGGTCATCTGGCGTGATATCTTTACTACAACTATAAAATAATACGCACATAGTGCACAAAGCAAACATATATTTTTTCATAATTCTTATACCCTAAATCTGTGTCGGGCGCAACTTTTGATGTTTTCAACTCACTTGACGGCTTTTCGAATACTCCGTTAGCACCTGATATTAGATAAGGATGGCACATAAAAAGAGCGTGGTGCTTATGCTTCCAATTTGATTATCTCTGGCTCTGGACGGACCGAATCTACCAAACTTTACAGACAAAAGCCCACGCTGAAAACGTGAGCGTCTATAGGCTTCGTCTTGGTAGATTATTGTTCGAAATTGTCCAGACTTCGAGATAATCAAGATGTGGCTTATAACGCTATTATTTATGTATGTTGCCTTTTAATCGTTTTTTATCATAGGCGGTAATATTGTTTTTGTTTAGTTTTGTTTTGATCGGTCAAGATTGGCCGATAGATTTCTCCATCTTTTACGTCTCGGAGAGGATGATTATATCAGTTTGATAAAATCAACTATCTTGATAATTTCTACTTTAGGCCAAGGAATAGTTTTTAATGGATTGAAGTGTTTGTCATTCGTTACTATGTACTCGGCATCTGATGCTACTGCGCAATCAACGAACTTATTATCGTCCGAATCAGCCGGAAGTAACTCAAAATGAACGTATGTATTTTGAAAAATAGTTGTTGAAAGATGCGCAATCGCATCAACAATATTGCGTGCGATCTCAGGAGTTGTTTTTAGAGCTAATACTTCTTCATATTCCTCTAATATATCAGTATTGACGCACAGACAAATATGACCTTCCAAGACCTCAGTCCAAATCTTGTGAAATGGACTGCTGGAAGGCAATGCCTGCAACAAACAATTGGTATCAAGAACGATGTACCGCATATCGATAAGGAGTTCTCATTCGTTCGTTACCCCATTGTTCAATAGTCTGCTCATTGATAGTGCCCTTTTCCCACAAGGCATCAATTTGCTTTTGAGCCTTGTCTGCAAAATAGCGCGCAAGCATATTTCGGAAGTCCGTATATTCTCCTTCCGTTTGAATGCCCCTAACAAGATTTAGCACATCTAATTGTGCCATTTGCATGTAACTCATAGTGATTTTTTGTTAAAAATTCGCTGCAAAGGTACGAAAAAAAAATGATATACGCAAGTACGCACGTCATTTTTTAGTAAAATAATGTCATTTTAATGCAAAGGGCGGTGATGATCGAATTTCCAACGCTTGTGTTGAATAATCATTTCGTTGCGGGTTTGCGGCGTGCAGAAAGTATCAACAAATCGTTCCCAGATATAGTTTACCGCCAAAGAAGACGGATGAACCAGATCGTCCGCATAAAAACGGTAGTCGCGCAATTCGTCAAGGAGAATCTCGTAAGAAGGAAAATAGTGAACGCTGCGCTGTATGACCGCTCCGCTGTAAGACCGCTCCACTGTAAGACCGCCTTCGGCTGTAAGATGCTCGATTGCCATTAAAAGCGTAGCTTTGCTCAGTTGGTTCTCATGCAGACCATCTTTGATGTGACGAATAGGCGAAACGGTGAAGATCCAATGTTTATCAGGGTAACGCTCGATGATCGGTTGCCAAGCAGCTACTATCTCTTCCACCGTCAACCGACGACGGGTGAACCGATCGGCAGGCAGTTTATGGCAGTTACCGACAATCTCTCCATTCATCTCATAGATCCAAGCGGTACCAAAAGTGACGATGACAACCGTAGCTTCTTGGAGTGCAGTCTGCATCGTCTCAATAGACGCTTTTACAGCCTCTTCGGCTTCTTCACGCGTCGGACGGGAAAACGAACCATGGTGCATCATCGAATGCCAAAGACCATCGTGATGTACGATGTACGATGTACAATGTACAAAGGAGGAATGGATGGCATTCGCAATCGAAAGCGGATTATAGAGCGTGCCAAACGGATTGCAGGTGACGGACATATTCCGCTGCTTCATCTGCTCGCCGATCTCGTCCGAGAAGCACGAACCCAGCATAAGGATCTTGTCCTCATACCCGATCTTCCTTTCAGAAGGTATCGTATCCACTATCGTTTGTAATTTGATCATCTCTTCTCTACCCTTTCATGTGGCTAACTATTCAAACTGCATCACTCTCGCAGGACTGATTTTGGCGATGATCATAGACGGCAGAATGAGTATCGCCAACGACACGACGATCGTCAGCACATTGAGCGCAATCAGCCAACTCCATGCAAAAGTGACCGGCACAAAATTCACATAATACGTAGTCGGGTCAAGGGGCATCAGATGACCGAAATACTGCACAGCCGCAATGCCCAAACCAAGTATATTGCCCCACAACACTCCTTTGCCGATGAGCAAAGCTGCTTGCGTCATGAAGATCCGCCGCACAAACCGGTTGTCTGCTCCGAGCGCCTTCAGCGTACCGATGAGATTGACACCTTCAAGGATCAGAATAATCAGCCCCGAAACGATATTAAATCCCGCCACAAGGAGCATCAGTATAATGATCACCACCACGTTCATATCCAGCAGATCGAGCCAAGCAAAGATTGCCGGATTCTGCTGATGCAGGGTCTGCACATAATACACATGATAACCGTTTTCGTCCATCTGTCTGACCGTTGCAAAGTAAATTTCATCCGCCACTTCGTCCAAGCGATTGATATTATCTATCAGAATTTCTACACCCGAATAGACATTTTTCTCCCACGATTGTAATCTTCGCGCCGTTTCGAGCACAGTTAACACAAACAACTCATCGTACTGCTCAAAGCCCGTATCATAGATGCCGGAGATGGTAAAACGCCTTGCACGAACATCCGAATCATCGACAAAATAGGCATACACAGCATCGCCCACATGGAGTCTCAGTTTGGCAGAAACAGTACGCGAAAGAAGTACTTCCTGCGGTTTCTCAGGCAACGCACCTTCCACCATATTACGGGCAAAGAAATCCCAATAATCGGTTCCTTTAAGTACCATTCCCTGAAAGGCAGAATCGGTCTTGAGCATACCGGGTTTGGTGATAAACGGAGCCGCCTGAACCACATGATCAAAGCGCCCTAACTGCTTCAAAAGACTGTCGGAGACCTCTATCGGTTGCAGATCATACGTGTTGTTATTCTCAAACGAAACCACCTGTATATGTGCTCCAAAACCCGCCACTTTCTGAGTGATCGTCTGCTTGAAACCGACCACGATACACACTGTCAGAATCATCACCATCACTCCCACGATCATACCAGCCAAAGCGACCCTTACCGCAGGACGGGAACGGCGGTTTTCTCCCTGTTGGGAGAAGTAAAGTTGCGAGGCAAGTACTATTTCGGGACTTAATGGCATGATTTTTGTAGTACAATCTGTATGATGATTAAACGTTTATTTATATTTCTTTTCATCTCCCTTTCAGCAGGGCTGATGATGGCACAAGAGCCTGTTTCGGATCGTCCGCAACGTACGCCGGAGGATGAGGCTATCAAGCAAACCGTGCGTCTCGTACGCGAGTTGGATATCAAGGACTCTGTGCGTTTTGATACCTTGTATAAGATGCATCTCAAGTACGCGCGGGTTCGTCAGAAAGGTCTGACGCGTGCGCAAGAGATGGAGCGAATGAACGCTATTTATGCGGAGCTCAAACGTCTGCTCACAGAGAAGGAGTTCGATCAGTTCATGAACCACCCTGTCGAGCAGCCTCGCCGTCCAAGGGGCGCGAACAGGATGCTGCCGGTGAACGCAACACCCACCGACAAAGCGCCCAGTACGCCAGAACAGCAAAAAGCGAACCAATAAACAAGCCCGCCAATATATCTCCCGGGTAATGAGCACCGAGGTACATCCGGCTATAACAGTTCAGAGCCACCCAAGTCATCAGACCGATGGTGGCTATTTTATTCCTGTAAATCAGCGAGAAAAGCAAACCGCACGACATCGTGTTGGCAGCATGACTGCTGCAAAAACCGTACAAACCGCCTAAATAGCCATGTACCAAACGAATAGGATCGATTGCCGGTTCGTGCGTCGGACGCAAACGACAGATCCAAGGTTTGAGAATACCACTGCAGGTGTAGTCGCTCAAACCAACAGCAACACCAAAAGCCACCAAGATCAGCAGAACGGTCTTCCAGTTCCGGTAACGATAGACGATCAATCCCACTAACAGCGCGTACAACCACATCCAAGTCTTCGAACGGCTGATAGTCCACATAGCGGCATCTAACCACTCATTCCCATGACCATTGATCCACAATAATATGTCCGAATCTAACGTGTAAAACATCATTTTAACTATTCATTAAAACCGCCGTATGGCAAGCCACGATAGCAGCCGTCTCTGTGCGCAGACGAGCAGCTCCCAGACTCACCGGCATATAGCCGTTCTGTATTGCCCATTGCACCTCTTCCGGCGAGAAATCGCCTTCCGGCCCGATAAGCACGGTCGTTTGATGGCCTCTCACAATCTCGTTCTGCAAAGCATGTTTGCTGTCCGACGAGCGGTAATGGGCTTGCAGCGACTCATCTTCCTCGTCCGACATACAATGGGCAATGAACTTATCTCCCTCTATCTGCAGCTCGGTCATCTTGGTCAGCGGATGAAGAATCGGGAAACGCGTCTTCAAGGACTGTTTGGCAGCAGAGACAAGGATCTTCTGCATCCGATCCATGTTCACCGTCTTGCGTTCCGAGTGTTCGCAAAGCACAAGCGTCAACTCATCTACTCCCATCTCCACACATTTCTCGATCGCCAATTCCGTTCGGTCGATGTTCTTCGTCGGTGCTATAACCAAATGAATATGCCCCTCATGAAGCGGCTCAGGTGTCTCTACGGAACGGATCTCCACCTCACAATGCTTACGATGAGGATTAGTGATCACGCAATGATAGAGTTGCCCTATTCCATCTGTCACGAGTATCTCATCGCCTGCACTACGCCGCAACACCTGCACACAATGCGCACTCTCTTCTTCCGAGAGCGTCAACGTCGTTGCTATTTCCGGGCAATAAAACAAATACATCTATTTGAAATTTACAGTTCCGATTCCTTCAGTCTTTCTGCGTTCTCAGCAACCTGCAGGGCATCGATTACGCCTTGTATATCGCCGTCCATGAACGCCGCCAAGTTATACACCGTATAACCTATTCGGTGGTCGGTAATACGTCCCTGCGGATAGTTATACGTGCGGATCTTGGCAGAACGGTCGCCTGTCGAGACCATCGTCTTACGCCGCGCGGCGATGTCATCAATATATTTCTGATGCTCCTTATCGTATATCTGCGTGCGCAAGCGTGAGAGCGCGCGTTCCTTATTCTTAGGCTGGTCACGCGTCTCACTCCACTTTGTTGACGTTCTGACCTCCTGCTCCACCGGAACGGAAAGTCTCCCATTTGATCTCGCCTTCGTTGATATGCACTTCAAACTCATCCGCCTCGGGCAAGACCGCAACCGTAGCAGCCGATGTATGCACACGTCCTTGCGTCTCGGTCACAGGCACGCGTTGCACACGATGAACGCCGCTCTCATATTTGAGCGTTCCGTACACATTCTGACCGGTCACATTGAAAATGATCTCCTTATAACCGCCGGAAGCGCCTTCTGTAAACGAAGAAACGGAATACTTGAATCCTTTGATTTCGAAGTACTTACAATACATCCGGAACAGATCTCCGGCAAAAATAGCCGCTTCGTCACCACCTGTTCCGCCACGTATCTCCATGACAACATTCTTGCCGTCTTCGGGATCCTGAGGCAGCAGTTGAATCTTCAGTTCCTCTTCCAGTTTGGGAATCTGCGGTTCCAACTCATCAATCTCCGCTTTCGCCATCTCTTTCATCTCCGGGTCGGATTCATTGAAAAAGAGATCCTTAGCGTCCTGCAAATCGGTCACCGCTTTCTTATACCGATGCGCGCACTCCAACACGCGTTCCAAGTCATGGTAATCGCGGTTAAGTCGCACATAACGTGCCTGATCGGCTATCACAGACGGGTCTGTTATCAACAGACTCACCTCATGAAACTTAGCCTCTAATCCTTCTATTTTTGATAAAATATCCAATTTTTAATTCTTAATTTTTAATTTTAAATTTCCAAGGTACGCTTGTAGCGTGTTTTGTAGTAAACTAACTATGGTCATCGGTCCAACACCTCCGGGAACAGGAGTGATAAACGACGCTTTCGGAGCCACGTTCTCAAAATCTACGTCTCCGACCAGATGGTATCCGCGAGGCGAATCATCCTCCACACGGTTGATACCCACATCGATAACCACCACCCCTTCTCTGACCATGTTCGCTGTCAGCAGATTCGGCACTCCCGCAGCTACGATGATGATATCCGCAGTCTGGCAGATAGCCTCCAAATCGCGGGTCTTGCTATGACAGATCGTCACGGTAGCGTCTCCGAGCGACGAAGCACTCATGCCCGGCAGACTCAGATACGGACGTTGCATCAACAGCATCGCTATCGGCTTGCCAACGATGTTCGAACGCCCGATAACCACCACATGCTTGCCTTCCGTCTGGATGTCATAACGCGCCAACAGTTCACGAATACCTCTCGGAGTTGCGCTTACCAAGGACGGCAGACCTTGCACCGTTCGTCCCACATTCTCCGGCGTCAGACCGTCCACATCTTTCCGGTAATCGATTGCCGAAAGGACGGCTGATTCGTTAATATGTTCCGGCAGCGGTAACTGCACAATAAACCCGTCTACGGACGCATCTCTGTTCAGCCGTTCCACCTCTGCCAATAGTTCCTCTTCCGTTATTTCTGCTTCCAACGCCACGCGCTCTGCCTCAATACCCACTTCCGCGCAAGCCTTGATTTTATTGGCAACATATGTCTCACTCGCCGGATTGTGCCCAACGATAATAACCGCCAATTTAGGCGCGCGAAGTCCTTTTGAAACTATCGACACTATCTGTTCGCGCAGTTCAGCGCGGATCGTTTGTGCTATGTGTTTGCCGTCTAATATCATTCTGTTGATTTCTTTTCTTCCGTTTCTTTGACGCGGACATCGTTCTTCTGAGCCTGTTTCCAGCGTTTCATATTACGCCAGATATCCTTCCATTCCCGTTGAGTAATATACCATTTGTTCTCACGACGAGGAGGACGATACACATGGTGGCTCTCGGTCTGCACACGTCTAATCGAATCCACATTGAAAGCCTGTTTGATACTGTCGCCGGCGATCAAAGCGTCCTGTTTCTCTCCTCGACGAATATCCAACTCGTCCACTTTCATCTCCGTCCGAGGATCATCCATCGGCATGGACCGGAACTCATGAACGAACATCTGCACAACTTTGTATGCGCCGAAAAGCAAACCGACCACTACCACAAACATCAGTCCGTAGTATGCCTGTTTGTCACGCATCTTCAACCATCCGCCCCAACTATTGGTGTAGCGGCTGTCCGAACCATGGTGATGATGGTGACGGTGTTTCTCCTTCTTCTCACCCCATCCCGGTTGATATATCTTCTCCTCCGACAAGTTACTAACGTTTTAACAATTTAACATTTTAACGTCTCTTGAATCCCATTTGCTGCACTTTGCGCATCATCTTACTGGTCTGCTCAAACTGCTTGAGGAAACGGTTGAGTGCCACAATATCCACACCGGCACCTTTGCAAATACGGCTCTTACGACTTCCGTTCAGCAATGCCGGATTAGAACGCTCTGCAGGAGTCATCGAATTGATCATCGCCTCAATAGGTTTGAACGCATCGTCGCTTATCTCCACACCTTTCAGGGCTTTGTCCATGCCCGGAATCATGCCCATAAGCTCTTTCATCGAACCCATCTTCTTGATCTGGTTGAGCTGACCGATGAAGTCATTGAAGTCAAACTGGTTCTTGGCAATCTTCTTGCTGATTCGCCTTGCCTCCTCTTCATCGTACTGTTCCTGCGCACGCTCCACGAGGCTCACCACGTCACCCATACCAAGGATTCGGTCTGCCATACGAGACGGATGGAACACATCCAAGGCTTCCATTTTCTCACCCGTTCCGATGAACTTAATCGGCTTGTTCACCACGCTGCGGATACTCAATGCCGCTCCACCACGGGCGTCACCGTCCAACTTCGTCAGAATAACACCATCAAAATCCAAACGGTCGTTGAACTCCTTAGCGGTATTGACTGCATCTTGTCCGGTCATGGCATCTACCACGAACAGCGTCTCCGATGGCGTGATAGCTTCTTTGATAGCCGCTATCTCGTTCATCATCTGCTCGTCCACAGCCAAACGACCTGCCGTATCGACGATCACTACATCGTAGCCGAATTTCTTAGCCTCGGAAATAGCATCCTGCGCTTTCTTCACAGGGTTCGACTCGCCTTCTCCTGTATAAACTTTCGCCTTGATCTGCTCACCCAACACACGTAACTGCTCGATAGCCGCCGGACGATAGACGTCGCAAGCCACCAGCATCACTTTCTTACCTTTCTTCGTTTGCAGGTAGTTAGCCAATTTCGAAGCAAAAGTAGTCTTACCGGAACCCTGCAAACCGGACATCAGAATAACGGCAGGATTGCCTTTGAGGTTGATTTCCTGCGCTTCACCGCCCATGAGAGCCGCCAACTCGTCATGCGTGATCTTCACCATCAACTGTCCGGGACGAACAGAGGTGATCACGTTCTGACCCAAGGCTTTCTCTTTCACTTGGTCGGTAAATTGTTTAGCGGTTTTGTAGTTCACATCCGCTTCCAACAATGCCTTACGGATGTCCTTGACCGTCTCCGCAATATTGATTTCAGTAATACGGCCTTCACCTTTCAAGATCTTGAAAGACCGTTCTAATCGTTCGCTTAAATTATCAAACATTTTACACCTAATTTAATTTGGCTGCAAAATTACAAAAAATTTTTGACATACGCAAGTACGCGCGCATTTTTTGTATCGTTTTATTACTCCTATTTCCATTTTTAATTCATAATTTTTAATTTTTAATTTCTAAAATTTGCATATATGCTAAAAAAGTAGTAACTTTGCACGCAATTTTGATTATTGAATATGGAAAGAAGAGTAAGAGTTCGTTTTGCGCCCTCTCCAACTGGCGCTTTACACATCGGCGGTGTTCGTACCGCATTGTATAACTACCTGTTTGCCCGTCAGCACGGAGGCGACATGCTCCTTCGTATTGAGGACACCGACTCCACCCGTTTCGTACCCGGAGCTGAGGAATATATCCTCGAAGCACTGGATTGGCTCGGTATCGGCATCGACGAGGGTCTTCGTCTGAAGAAAGGCACAAAAGAGATTGAAGCTGTCGGAGAACACGGTCCTTATCGTCAGTCTGAGCGTCGTGAGATCTATCATCAATACGTGAAGCAGTTGCTCGACTCCGGTCATGCGTATATCGCTTTCGACACGCCCGAGGAGCTCGAAGCCAAACGTGCTGAGATTCCCAATTTCCAATACGACGCACGTACGCGCCTTCAGATGCGCAACTCCTTAACGATGTCCGCAGACGAGGTGGCATCCTGCATCAATGCAGGATCTCAATACGTCGTTCGCTTCAAAGTGGAGCCGAACGAGGACGTACATGTGCATGATCTCATCCGTGGAGAGGTGGTTATCAACTCCAATATCTTGGACGACAAAGTGCTCTATAAATCCGCAGACGACCTGCCCACTTACCATTTGGCAAACATCGTGGACGACCATCTGATGGAGATCTCGCACGTCATCCGTGGTGAGGAATGGTTACCTTCTGCCCCGCTCCATGTGCTGCTTTACCGTGCATTCGGATGGCAGGATACGATGCCTGAGTTCGCCCATCTGCCTTTGTTACTCAAGCCCGACGGAAACGGCAAGCTCTCCAAACGTGACGGTGATCGTCTCGGTTTCCCTGTCTTCCCATTGGAGTTCCACAACCAGAAAGATGGAACGGTCTCTTCCGGTTATCGTGAGAGCGGCTATCTGACCGAAGCAGTCATCAATTTCCTCGCCCTGCTGGGTTGGCATGGATCCGGAGACCAAGAGATGTACACTATGGACGAACTGATCAAGGATTTCTCGCTCGACCGTGTGTCCAAATCCGGTGCTAAGTTCGACTACGAGAAAGGCAAATGGTTCAACCACCAATACCTCCAACTCCGTTCCAACGAAGAGTTGGCAGAGATGTTCCGCCCTATTCTTGAGGAGCACGTTCGTAATAACGAGATCACGTCATTACGTAATAACGAGGAAATCGCCAAAATCATCGGTTTGACCAAAGACCGTGTGAACTTCGTACCCGAACTCTGGGAGCAAGTGAACTTCTTCTTTGTTGCCCCGACCGAGTATGACGAGAAATCGCTCAAGAAACGTTGGAAAGAAGACTCGCCGAAGCACATGACAGAACTCATTGCGCTCCTCGAGACCGTTTCTGAAGAGGATTGGCATAAAAATGAACAAATTGTAAATGACCAAATGGTAAATACACTTTGGCATCTTGACAAAGTGGTGATGCCTTGGATTGAAGCACACGAATACGGTGTCGGCATCGTCATGAATGCTTTCCGTATTTGCCTCGTTGGAGCAGCCCGTGGTCCGCATATCTGGAATATTACAGACATCCTCGGCAAAGACGAAACAATTCGCCGTGTCAAAGCCGCCTTGGAGAAATTAGGATAAAATCTATCTATTAGGACCAAATCATTTTAGCAATTTACACATCCCAATACCAATAAACAGCAGCTTTTCGGGCTGCTGTTTATTGTTTACACTCATCGTTTGGCTTATTCAGCTACCGGCATCGCTGCTTTCTTATGCTCATGTTTGCCGTGCTTTTCGCCACAAGGACCTTCATGTTTGCCGCAAGGCTTATCACCCGGCTTGAATCCCTTACCGCAACAGGGCTTTCCAAACGGCTCATTGAGATGAAGAACCCGCTCTACCTGACGTGCGCTGAGGTCTTTGCGGAACTTATCATAGTACTTTGCCTGCAAATCCGCAAACTTCTTCATCTCCTCAAAACGCTGTTTCGCCAACTGATCCAATTCAGCATCGCTCAGTTCCTTGCCTTGCTCACCCTTCTTCTTGTCCTTCTTGGAAAAGAGCTTTGCCTTCTCTGCTGCGTACTCGCGGAAAGTAGCTGCAAACTTCTCGGCTTGTTGATCACTCAACATCAGTTCTTGAGTCAGATGCTGGATCTTCAACTCCACCTTTTCTTCTTTACTAAGTTGCTTACCTGCAAACTGTTCTTTCTTTTGTTCCTGCGCGCTGATGTTAACCGCAAGAATGGCGCTAATTGCCAGAATTACAATCTTTTTCATACTCATAAATATTAAAGGATTACACATTCACAAAGGTATTCACAAACATCGTGCCAAACTATTTTCGGAGCAAAAAAAAAGAGCCCCGAAGGACTCCTTTCGAATGTATAAAAAGGATCTTTATACGCATGTATAACCACCATCTACGGGCAGTGCTACGCCGGTAACATAAGTTGACGCATTGGAAGCGAGGAAAACTACTGCGCTGTCCAGTTCGCCCTCATGACCGTAACGCTCCATCGGGATAACCGTCTTGGCGTAGTTAGCGAAATACTCGGACTCCAAGGTCTCTTTGGTCAGCGGGGTAATGAAATAACCCGGGCAAATGGTATTCACCGTAATACCGTACTTACCCCATTCTGCCGCCAAAGCGCGTGTCAGATTGACAACACCGCCTTTTGCAGCATGGTAAGGCGAAGCGGGCGCAATCTTATTACCCACAAGGCCATACATGGATGCGATATTGATCACACGACCGTAGTTATTCGGGATCATGGATTTCTTGGCTACTGCACGTGCTACACGGAACGTACCAAAGAGGTCGATCTGCATCTCGTTCTCAAACTGCGCGTCGGTAATGTCCTCTGCGGGAGCTACAGCTCCTGTTCCGGCGTTATTAACCACAATATCGATGTGTCCCACTTGTTTGAGTGCCTCATCTACCATGGTCTCTACGGCTTCGGTCGATGTGATGTCGCATTGGAGCGGTAACACCTTGACGCCGTACTGAGCCTCGATAGCTTTCTGTACTTCCACTAATTTCTCGTAACGACGAGCTATGATCACTAAGTTCGCCCCACGAGCAGCCAACGCATTGGCCATCTGCACTCCTAAGCCGCCTGAACAACCGGTTACCAACGCCACGCGGCCTGTTAAATCAAAGATATCTTTCATTTCTCTTATCGTTACTTTTGGATTCACTTATCCCACTAGCACCTCCGGATTGATCTTCCGAATCATACCTTTCAGCACGTCCCCAGGACCGAACTCAAAGAACTCTGTTGCGCCGTCTGCAATCATGTTTTGCACGGATTGTGTCCAGCGAACGGGGGCTGTGAGTTGTTTTAAGAGGTTTTCGCGGATAGTTTCAGGATCTGTCTCTGCTTTGGCAGTGACGTTCTGATAAATCGGACAGAAAGGTTTGTGGAAATCCGTTTTGAGGATCGCAGCCTTCAGATCTTCTGCGGCAGGCTGCATCAACGAAGAGTGAAATGCACCGCCCACATTAAGACGAAGCGCACGACGAGCTCCTGCTTCTTTGAGTGCCACACAAGCTGCTTCTACTGCCTCCACCTCACCGGAGATAACAATCTGTCCGGGGTTGTTGAAGTTAGCAGCAACCACTACGTGGTTTGAAGTAGTTTGAAGGTTTGAGCCTTCGGCTTGTTTGAAGTTGTTTGAGATTTGGTCACAGATTTCGACTACTTTCTCATCGTCAAGACCAAGAACGGCAGCCATCGTGCCGGGGTTCGCCTCACAGGCAGCCTGCATCGCTTGCGCACGCGCGGACACTAATAATAAGGCGTCCTCAAAACGCAAAGCGCCACATGCAACGAGTGCGCTGAACTCACCAAGGCTGTGTCCGGCTACCATGTCGGGCTTCTCGATGGTCATCAGACGTTGTGCTACTACCGAGTGCAGGAATACTGCCGGTTGCGTCACTTTGGTCTGCTTCAGATCATCGGCTGTGCCGTTGAACATCACATCCGTCAGCGAGAAGCCAAGCAGCCTGTCAGCTGCTTGGAACATCTCGCGGGCTTCTGCGTGTGCATCGTACAGATCTTTGCACATGCCCGGAAATTGACTTCCCTGTCCGGGAAAAACAAATGCTTTTGCCATAATTATACCATCAGGGCTCCAACGAGTGCCAAAATAGCGTAGAACTCAGGAAGTGCGGCATAGATCATGGTGTTGGTCTGAACGTCATGACCTGCAGCGATGTTAGCAATACCGTTTGCACAAACCTGTCCCTGGCGGATACCCGAGAATAAGCAAACGAGACCCACAGCCAGACCCACACCGAAATACAGTGCGCCGTTAGCTGCAAAATCCTTGCCCATCCACATAAGGAATGCCACAAAACCATACAGACCCTGAGTAGCAGGAAGAGCCGAGAGGATCATGTACGAGCTGGATTTTTCTTTGTTCTTCTTGAGAGCACCTTCTGCTGCGTTACCGGCAATCGTTGTACCGAAAGAAGATCCAATTCCGGCGAGACCCAACATAAGACCCCAACCGAGATAACCTAAAATTTGTTCCATAATAGTTTATTGATTTTTATTGTTAATATTTTTCTGGTTTTCTAGTCGACTAGTCTTCTAGTAGACTAGTTTTATTTCTTAAAGGGTTGATAGAGCGCTCCGCTACCTTCATATCCGGCATTCTTGAAGTACTCGACGAACGACAGACGCAGCGGGTGAACAAATGCACCTAAAGCTGACATCGCGAGGTTGAGTACGTGTCCGAATACAACGATCAGCACGAACGGGATCCACTGCCATGTGGGATCGTCGCCCAAGAGCATTCCGGCCAAGTTATTGAACGCACCACCGAGCATTCCGCCTGCCAAACCAAGGGCGTAAAGACGGATGTAAGACAGGGTGTCACCTAAGATTCCGGTAGCCATATTGTATGTATCCCAAAGTCCGGAACCGATGTTAATCAACGGATTACGTCCCGGAGTATTGAAGATATAGATACCCAAAGCCGAGATTGAACCGATGGTGATAAGCGTCCATTTGGTCACTTCTGCCGGCAACGAGAAGGTCATTGTGACAATAAGCGTTGCTATCGTTCCCACGATCAGCAGTAACCATCCCCATGTGGAGACAGTAGCTCTGAAACCATCGCGGAGCGTATAAGTAACTGCTTTGATGGTCATTGCCAAGCAGATGTGGAAAATACCGATACAGATTGCCATTACCATCTGGATGTCGTAGCCCATGACTTCTCCTTTGATCATCACACTCTTGAGGGCATCGGGCACCCAAGAAGCGTTGTACATGTCGATACCGAAGAACGTTCCTAAGAAGAAACCCACAACGGCTGTTCCGACACCTAAGACAAAGATAATCGGTCCGAGACCTTCGAACATATCGATCTTCAGTTTGCCTTTGGCTATCATCCAACCGAGCAGCATCAACAGGAATCCGTAACCGCAGTCTCCCATACAGATGGCAAAGAACAGCAGGAAGAACGGACCGAGTATCGGCGTCGGATCAAACTCATGATAGTTCGGCCAACCGTACATTCCCGTCAGACACTCAAAGAGTTGCGTGAACTTATTGTTACGCAGCTTAATCGGCGTAGCATCCTCTTTCGCAGGGTCAGTCTCTTCATAATAGACTTCTGCTGCCGAAAGCATCGCATTCAGTTCCGCCTCTTTGTCAATCGGACAGAAGCCCTCAAAGAGACAGAGCGAACCTTCCGCCAACTTATCGGTAGAGAGCGTAACTCGCTGCCAATCAATATTTTGACGTGCTTCTTTGAGTTGCTCTTTGATGTCCTCCAAGTTTGCCAACTGCCATGCTTCAATACGCGCATTGGCTACCGCCATGAGTCCTTTGAGGTGTTCTACTTCCTGCATATATTGTGCAGCCGATTTCTCGGGAGCGGGCAACAAAGTGGCATCGTTTTCGAGAGCTGCGTCGTTTTCGTTATTTTCATTGACGGTAACGAAATAGGTTTTACCCTCTTTCTCCGAGACTTTTATACCCCACTTTTCCTGATACGCATTGGCAGCACAGGAGTAGAAACGAAGTGTATAACCGGCTTTGCTCAGCGCATCAATACGATCTGTATCGAAATCACCCCAGACAGCGACTTGAGAAGCCGCATTTTTGGCATCTTCGATGCTTTGTTTGATGTTTGCGAGTTCCTGAATCAGTTGATCCGGAGCACCTTGCTTGAGCAAATGGCGGAGTTCATCCTCATGCTGGAGAGCAGCTTGCAGTTTCTCATCATCTTCGATGAGACCTGCTGCTTTCTGCGTGATATGTACAACGCCAAGGTCACGAAGCTGCGTCAGGAAGGGCTCATAATCACGATGGAATACCAAGAAGGTATATTTCTTCATTTGCGTAATCATGCGTTACCTCCTTTCTGCTTCAGTTCCTCTGCCTCGCGAGCTTCTTTCTCACGTTTGCTCTTAATGATTTTCTGACTTGATTTATTCAGATTCTCTTCGTCTTCCATAAATCGTTTGATTTTACGGATAGCCTCTTGGTAACCGGGGATTTGTACTTTCTCAAAGAGGTTCACTTTCTGCGTTGTTTTCTTACGCGCATATTCAAGCAGGTCCACTTTGCGACGAACAAACTCCTGACGGATACCCACATCGGCTATGGTCTTGAGTTGCTCAAAACCATCTGCAAACCATTTGGGAGACGAGAAGAGCGAGAACTCTTTGGTGGAATAGACGACTTCATCCAACACAGGTACGCGTACGCCGGCAATCTTTTTGATAGACATGCGCACGTCGTCCACATGGATAAGCGAAGTGTCAAACTCACCCCAAAGTGCAATCATCTGGTCGTAATCTTTGATGCGGCGCTCGACTTCTTGATCCAATTCGTCGAGTTCGTGCTTTGCCTTCTTCACTTCCAAGCGCAGAGCAGTCTCTTTGCTTTGCAAAGTGGGCAAAGACCGTTGCCGCATCTTCAGATCTTTCTCCAAAGTTTGCAACGATGTTTTATTGAATTGGTAAGTTATAGCCATGGCTATTTTTTCATTTTCTCATTTTTATATTTTCTCATTTAGCCGGCCAATATTTCTCCACAAGAGCGGCTTTGATGTTTACCTCTTCGGGTTTGAAGTATTCAGCGAAGAGCTGCCATGCTACATCGAGCATCTGAACGGTATTGATGTTCACGTCGATAGCGAGGATCTCACGGCTGTAGTCGCGTGCGAACTTCAGACAGCGGTTATCGTAATCGGTCAGATCGAAACCGTTCTCTTTCTTGGTCTTGGCGTTAGCGGCGTCGGCGTAGAGACGAACGGCAGCGTTCATTACCTGTGGATGATCTTCGCGGGTCTTCTTGCCCGCTACCAACTGTTTCAGACGAGAGAGCGAACGGAACGGATCGACGATGACTTTACCGATTTCGGAGTCACGACGGAGATAGAGCTGACCCTCTGTGATGTAACCGGTGTTATCCGGAATAGCGTGTGTGATGTCACCACCGGAAAGGGTTGTTACGGCGATGATGGTGATCGAACCACCACCTATTTCCTCCGGGAACTGAACTGCCTTCTCGTAGATCTTAGCGAGGTCCGAATAGAGCGAACCCGGCATGGAGTCTTTGGAAGGAATCTGATCCATACGGTTCGAGACGATAGCCAAGGCATCGGCATAGAGCGTCATGTCGGTCAAGAGGACAAGCACTTTCTCGTGTTTCTCTACAGCGAAATACTCGGCTGCCGTAAGTGCCATGTCAGGAATAAGCAATCGCTCAACGGCAGGGTCTTCTGTTGTGTTCATGAAGGCGATGATACGGTCAAGAGCACCTGCGTTAGAGAATGTGTTCTTGAAGAAGTAGTAGTCATCGTTAGTCATACCCATACCGCCAAGGATAATCTTGTCAGCCTTTGCGCGGAGTGCCACCATAGCCATTACCTCGTTGAAAGGCTGGTCTGGGTCGGCAAAGAACGGAATCTTCTGTCCTGACACGAGTGTATTGTTAAGGTCGATACCTGCAATACCTGTTGCGATAAGTTCTGATGGCTGACGGCGTCTTACCGGGTTTACCGAAGGACCGCCAATCTCAACCTCCTTGCCCTCAATCTCCGGACCACCGTCGATAGGGTTTCCGTAGGCATTGAAGAAGCGTCCAGCCAACTGCTCGCTCACCTTAAGCGATGGAGCCTTGCCAAGGAACATAACCTCGGAGTTGGTTGAGATACCGCCAGTACCTTCGAACACCTGAAGTGTAACGTCGTCGCCGGCAATCTTTACAACCTGTGCAAGTTTGCCGTTAATGGTAGCCAACTCATCGTAGCCCACTCCCTTAGCCTTAAGCGAGCAGGTTGCCTTTGTAATCTGGCTTACCTTTGTATATACTTTCTGAAACGCTGTTGCCATATTATTTCTTGTTGCTTGCAAGCATGTCCTTAATCTGTTTTACAAAGTCGTAGTATTGCTCAGACTTGAATACAGAGTAGTTCATCTGCTTGCAAAGGTTAATCATCTTCTTGAAGAAGTCTACTACCTCAAGGAAGTCGTTAAACTCAAATTCGGTGTTGCAGATTTCCGTAACAAGGTTCAGAATCTCCTCCTGACGCTCAAGGCTTGTCACAGCATCAACATCGTCGAACGCATCTTGCTGAAGGATAACGAAGTCGATAATCTCCGATTTCCAGAACACAACGTGATAGTCAACAGGTACACCGTCGTCGCCAAGGATGTTAATCTGCTCGGCAATCTCCTTACCGCGCTGCATTCTTGTCTTCAGGTCGAGAACCTTTGGAATCCACTTGTCGTTGATTTTCTTAGAGATATATTCTGCAAACTCTGGGTATTCAAGATACTTTGAATATGAGTCGATAGGGTTTACTGCCGGATAGCGTTTCTTGTCGGCGCGGTCCTGCTCAAGTCCGTAGAAGCATCGTGCAACCTTCTTTGTATTCTCGGTTACAGGCTCTTTAAGGTTACCACCGGCTGGTGATACAGTTCCGATGAAGGTGATTGAGCCCACTTCGCCGTT